>CAMARC010000138.1 GCA_945860405.1 Candidatus Kuenenia stuttgartensis
TCGGCCGGCATCGATCCGGTCACCGATCAGGACGAGGGGAGCCTCTACCGCTTCGCCAAACCGCTGGTGAATGCCGCGAGATCGGCCGGCCAGTGGCAGGTGTACGACATCCGCTACACCGCGCCCCGGCGCGCCGCCGACGGGAAGGTGACGCGGCCCGGGTCGATCATCGCCTGGCTCAACGGGAAGAAGGTCCAGGACGGCGTCGAATTCGACGAGCCGCGATCCCCCTACATCCCGTACAAACATGGCGTCACCGACCACCTCCGCGCGGTCGAGAAGACGCTCCTCGAGACCGGCCGCGGGCCGATTTTCCTCCAGGATCACGGCAGCCCGACGCGCTTCCGCAACATCTGGTTTGTGAGACGGTAGCCACCATGCCCCACGTCACGATTGTCTGGTTTCGCAACGACCTCCGCCTCGACGACCAGCCGAGCTTGCGGGCCGCGGTTGCCCGCGGCACGGTCGTGCCGCTGTTCATCCACGCGCCGGAGGAAGAGGCGCCGTGGGAGCCGGGGGCCGCGAGCCGGTGGTGGCTCCATGGGGCCCTCGAACGGTTTGGCGCGACGCTTGCGGAGAAGGGGGCGCCGCTCCTGATCCGGCGAGGGCCGTCGCTCGAGACGCTCCGCGCCGTGGCCCGTGAGTACGGCGCCACGCACGTCGCCTGGAATCGTCGCTACGAGCCGGCCGTGATCGGCCGCGACACGCTCATCAAGGAGGCGCTCAAGCGCGAGGGCCTCGTTGCCGAGAGCTTCAACGGCAGCCAACTCTTCGAGCCAGTCCATGTGGCGACGAAGGAGGGCAAGCCCTATCAGGTGTTCACGCCGTTTTGGCGGGCGCTGCTCGCCCGCGACGAGCCGGCCGAGCCGGAATCAACGCCTGAGCGAATCCCGGCGGCCAAGCCCGTGGGCAAGACGATGGAGGGGGTCGCGATCGGCGAGCTGGGGCTTCTGCCGGCGATCGACTGGGCGGCAGCGATGCGCGAGCGGTGGACGCCCGGCGAAGCTGCAGCCGCCCGCCGGCTCGACCGCTTCCTCGAGCATCTCGACCGCTATGACACCGAGCGCGACCGCCCCGACCACGACGGCACGAGCGCCCTGAGCCCTCATCTCCACTTCGGCGAGATCTCGCCGCGGCGCGTGTGGCATGCCGTCCGCAAGGCTGTCGGAGGGCGGCCGGCGGCAAGAATCGAGCGCGGCGGCGCCGAGACGTATCTCCGGGAGCTCGGCTGGCGCGAGTTTGCCACCCATCTCCTCTACCACTTTCCGCATACCGCAGAGAGGCCGTTGCGGAGCGACTACGAGCGCTTCCCCTGGGTGGACGATCCGGCTGGCCTGCGGGCGTGGCAGCGGGGGCAGACCGGCTACCCGGTCGTCGATGCCGGGATGCGGCAGCTGTGGCAGACCGGTTGGATGCACAACCGGGTGCGAATGATCGTGGCGAGCTTCCTCGTCAAGGATCTGCGCGTCAGTTGGCTTGTCGGGGCGCGGTGGTTTTGGGACACGCTCGTCGACGCGAATCTCGCGGCCAACACGCTCGGATGGCAGTGGGCCGGCGGGTGCGGCGCCGACGCCGCCCCCTACTTCCGGATCTTCAATCCACAGAGCCAGGGAGAGCGTTTCGATCCCGAGGGAACCTACGTGCGGACGTTTGTCCCGGAACTCAAAGACCTGCCAGCCGCCGACATTCACGCCCCCGGGGATGCCGACAAGACGACACTTGCCCGGGCCGGGATCAAGCTCGGGTCGACCTACCCCGAAGCGATCGTCGACCACGCCAAGGCCCGCGTTCTTGCCTTGGCCGCCCTCAAGACCGTCACCGCAGCCAAGGAAAAGCCCGACAAGCCGCGCCGCTGACGAAGAGGAGGATTCCGACGCCGGCCACGTGGTCTCCTGGAGGGCGCTGGCTCGACTGCTGACGTTTGCCCGGCCTGGCCGCCGCGGGAGACCGGAATGTCGGCGCGACCAGCCGGGTGGGAGTGCCGTTGCCAGCTCAAGTGTAGTACGGCATAATGCCGTATCATAAAAAAGAGGTTCTGTCCTCCCTCACTCTCCGGAAAGGTCTCGGCGATGAGCACCGTCCGCTATAGCAAGATCACGATTCGGCAGCCGCAACCGTTGAAGACAAAGATTGCTCGGGCGGCTGCGCTGCGGGGTATGACCGTCACCAGCTTCATCAACGGCATGCTCGAGATTGCTGCCGACCGCACGATTGACCGGATTCAGACCCGCGAACTGTCCGACCGCGACAGCGACATTCTCCTGGGCATGCTGCGGAAGCCTCCGGCCCCGAATGCGGCGCTGAAGAAGGCTGCGAAGCGTCTGCGGGCAATGCATCGTGAATGAGCCGCTCCGGCTGGAGCCGTTCGACAAGAGGAAACACGACCGGAGCCAGTTTGACTGCGGGGTTGCTGCGCTCAATGCGTATCTTCGCACGAGTCTTGGACAGCACGGCCGCCGGGATTTGACTCGCGGATACGTCCTCGCGACGGACAGCGGCACGGTTGCTGGCTACTTCACGCTCGCCGCAGGCAGACTGCAGGTCAGCGTGCTGCCCGAGCCGGGACGACTTCCTGCCAGGATGCCGCTGCCAACCACGCTTTTGGGACGGCTGGCAGTCGATCGCGGCTGGCAAGGGCAAGGGATCGGCGGCATCCTGCTCGTTCACGCCCTACGCATTGCTGTGACCGGAGCCGACACGATTGCTGCAGCCGTGATCGAGGTCGATGCAAAGGACGATACGGTGAGGTCATTCTACGGGCATTTTGGCTTCCGCAGCCTCAATGACGACCGGTTGCACATGGTTCTGCCGATGGAGACGGCTCGGACACTCGTTCAGTCGATCCGCAGCCGACCCTAAAGAAGCTCACTTCTCGATGTCGGCAATCGCCGTCCGCACCTTGTCCATCGTCGTCTTCTGCTGCGCCGGATCGGCGACCTTGTTGGCTGCCTTGTCGGCGTCCTGGAGGAGGGTGAGGGCCTGCTTCTTGTCGCCGCAGGCCGCGGTCGCGTTGGCCACGGCCAAGAGAGCGTAGGCCCGGCCCTCGGCCCGGTCGATCGATTTGGCGGCGGCGGCGGCCTCGGTGAGGAGCGTCTTGGCCTCCTCCTTCTTCCCCGTCTCGGAGCGGACATTCGCGGCGGCGGCGAGGGCTTCCGCCTTCGCCCGCGGCTCCTCGAGGGCCTTGGCGCTCTCCTCGAGCTTGTCGACGAGCGCCGCTGCGGTCTCTGCCTGTCCGGCGCGGGTGCAGCCCAAGGCCACGGCGGCGAGCGCCTCGGCGCGGAAGCGCTCCTCGGCGGTGTCGGCCATGGCGCTAGCCTGGGTGAGGAGATCCTTGGCCAGCACGGCGTCGCCGACCCCCTTCAGCTTTTCGCCGGCGATGGCGCCGGCGTCGGCGAGGATCTTCGTGCGCCGGACGGCGTCGGCCACGCCGGCGGATCGTTCCACGGCGAGGAGGATCGCGTCCTTCGCGGCCTTCTTGTCACCAATCTCGGCGAGGAAGGCGCCCGCGTCGATCAGCCGCGGCGCGTAGGCGCTTGCGTCCCCGTCCCCTTTCAGCCGGTCGAAGGCGGTGCGGGCCGAGTCGCGGGCGCCGGATGTGTCGCCGGAGGCGAGTTGGGCCCGGGCCGCGCGGAGGTAGCCGGCCGCCTGCTTGTCGGGGGTCGATTCCTTCTCTGCCTTCTCGAGGCGTTGCTGGACAGTCATCCCCCCTCCCTTCTTCGCGCTCTTCGTGCCGCAGCCGGCAAGGAAGAGAGGGACGACGGCGGCGACGAACAGGAGCCGGGAAAATGTGGCAGGCATGGGGTACTCCAGAGCAGGTCAGCAGGGGGGGCAGGGGCTTTTTCCACGGCTCATTTAGAACTTGAGCCGGGCGCGGGTGAGGCGGGCGTGGGTCTCGGCCATGAGGTCATCCTCTGCCTCCGCGTCGGCGGCTTCGTAGGTGACGCTGAAGCGGAGGTAGGCGCCGCAGTCGTCCCACGGCACGGTCGACATCGAGAGATCGTGGATGAGGAACTGGCTCGCTTCCTGGGCGCTTGCAAACGTCCGGTCGCCCGCCCCCTTCGGCGACTTCGTGTAGAGGAAGTAGGTGCCGCCGGGAACCTGGCAATCGAAGCCGACGGAGCGGAGCACGCTGACGAGCTTCTCGAGGCGGCGCCGGTATTTTTCGCGGACCTGCCGGGGGATGGCCGGATCGGCGAGCGCCGCGGCGGCGGCCTTCTGGATCGCCATGAACTGCCCCGAATCGCAGTTGTCCTTGACGTCGGAGAAGGCGCGGACGATCCGCTCGTGGCCGCACACCCAGCCGAGCCGCCAGCCGATCATGTGGAAGCCCTTCGACATCGAATGGACCTCCACCCCCACCTCCTTCGCCCCATCGACCGACAGGAACGACAGCGGCTCCTGATCGTAGGAGAGCATGATGTGGGCCGCGTCCTGGACGACGATCACCCGGTGCTTGTGGGCCCAGTCGACGACGCGGGCATAGAAATCGCGGGTTGCCGCCTTGCCGGTGGGGCTGTTGGGGTAGCAGAGGACGAGGAGCTTCGTCCGGGCGAGGACGTCGGCCGGGATGCCGTCGAGATCAGGAAAGAAGTCGTTCTCGGCGACCAGCGGCAGCCGGTGGACCGTGCCGCCGAACCAGCGCGTGGCGGTGCCGGCCACCGGATAGCCGGGAACGGTCATGAGCGTGACGTCACCCGGGTCGATGAAGGCCGCGGGGAGCATCGCGTAGGCGGTCTTCGAGCCGATGCAGTGGTTGACTTCGGTGACGGGGTCGAGCGTGACGCCGAACTCCCGCTGCATGAAGGCGGCGACGGCTTCCTTGTACTCCGCGATGCCGTTGTCGGCATAGCCGCGGTTCTCGGGGCGGTCGATCTCCTTGTGCATCACCGCCCGGACGACCTCCGGGGCCATCTCGTCGTTCTCGCCGATCCCGAAGTCGAGCATCCGCCGCTCCGGGTGGTCGGCGATGGCCTTCCGCTTGGCCCGCTTGATGAGCTCGAACTTGTAGATCTCGTTCCCTTTGCCGTACTGGGCTCCACCGATACGGGCGGCGAAGCGGTCTTGGAACCAGGGATCCTGCGGGATGGTGGGTGCGGTGGTGCTGGCCATGGCGTCGTTGGTTGGATCGGGTGTCGGAAACCGGAAAGGAGGATGAGTATAGGGGATCATCCCGGCCGTGAGCGGTTGCTCCCCGGTCACTCGGGCATCGCCCTCCCAGGCCTGGCAATCCTGAGGAGATCCCCTTGAAAGAGGGGATTGCCCGGGCCCGTTTCTGCGCCCGCCGCGGGGGGAAAACCTTGGTTTCTTGGCCGCAGAGGGGGTTATTTGATTCCGTTCCGTCGCGTGGGTTGATTGGAGGGGTCCCTTTTCCCCCACCCCCATCGGCGATCATGCACTCCAGCACTCAGGGCCCACGGGTTTTCGGACCTTTCGACGGCGATTTCGATCCCTTCGAGGACGACATCGACGCCACCGTCCTCATTCCCCTCGAACGCCGTCCGCGTCGTTGCACCCCTTCCGACGAGAGGTGCTGACGACGCCTTCAGACGAACCCCCTTATGCCGCAAGCCAGTGCCGTCGGATCTCCCCGCGGCGGATCGGATCGTCGTTGCGGGAGGACGAGGGCTTCATCACGGATGTCCTGAGGGAGGGGGCGGGGTGGGCACAGCGTCGGTCCGTAGCTGAGAAAGGGCCGTGCGGGCCTCGTCGGATGAGGGCATGTAGGCGATGGCCGACTCCAGCGCCGCCACAGCGGCGCTCGGGTCGATGTCGACCAGGGATCGCCCGAGTTCGAGCCAGGCGGGACCATAGCCAGGTTCGCGCTGGAGCACCTCTCGGAAAACGTCCGCCGCATCGGCCATGCGCCCCTGGAGGGCGATGGCCCGGCCGAGTTGAAAGCGAATCTCCACCGCCCGCGGGTCGAACTCCACCCCCCGGCGGAAAGCCTTCTCGGCGGCGACGGCGTCTCCCTTTTGGAGTTGGAGCCGTCCTTCGACGAACAGATAGATCTCCGGATTCTCCTCCTCGATGCGGCGCGTGAGCGCGTCGGCTTCCGCAACCGCCCCCGCCGACTCCAGCTGCGACACGAGTTTGATCCGACTCCGCTTCCCCACCCGCCGCAGTGGCAGTTCCACGGCGAGCGGATCCTCGGGCCAGGGGGTGTCGGCGGGGAGGGCCGCGGCGGCCGTCAACTGCCGCTCGGCTTCGGATCGGTTTCCCTGCCGGGCGGCGACCTGCGCGGCAAACTGCCGGGCGGCCCGGCGCGTCGAGGGATGATCGAGCGCTGTGCCCAGGGCCGCCAGGGCCCCGTCGGCGTCGCCGGAAGCGAGGAGGAGCCGGGCCAGGCCGAGGCGTGCCCGGGCATGCTCGGGGGAAACCGCCAACAGCGATTCGTAGTCGGCTAGGGCCTCGTCCGCGCGGCCGAGTGTCACGAGCCACTCCGCGCGCAGCAAGCGGGGCCAGACGGCCTTTGGATCGCGTTGGATCGCCTCCTCCATGAGCGTCACGCCGTCGGCGGGAGCGAAGTGGGAACTGGCGGCCGCGGCGAAGAAGGGCCACCGCCAGGTGCGCTCGTCGAGGGCCGTCGCCCGCCGGAAACACTCGACCGCCTCCCGGCCATAGGACTGCGCGTAGAGGACAAGGCCCAAATCACCCCACGCCTCGGCCGATTCAGGCGTCATCCGTACCCGCGCCTCCGCGTCGTCGATGGCCAGCACGACCAGCGGATCGGCACCGGCAAGATCGGGGAGGGGAATCGGGGGAGCACTCACCCCCATCCACGCGGCGGTGCCAATGGCGACCAGCAACCCGCAGCTGACCAGTTGTAGCCACCAGGGGAGCGCCTGAATCCACGCCGACCAGGAAAGCGAACCGGAAGCCGGGCGGGTGGCGGTCGGCTGGCTGGCACTGCCGGGAGGGGTGGCGCTGCCCGCGGGGACGGCGGAGGCTGGGGCCCGAGACCGATCCGAATGTCGGCGGCTCATGGGGGAGCGCCCTCCCCGCGGCGGACGACGATTCCTCGGTCGACGCTGCCGCCGGGGAAGCGTTCGCGCGTGCCATCCGGCCAGAGAACCTCAACCGCGTCGATCGCCTCCGCCGCCCCGATCCCGAAGTGGGCCCGGGGATCATGGCTGCTCAAATAGCTCGAGCCCGGCTGGATGTGCCGCTGCCACGATCTCCCGCCGCCGGTGAGCGTCACCACGGCGCCGATGGCGTCGCGTTGCAGCGCCGGATCGAGGGCGCGGACGGTGAGCCAGTGGCCGCGGCGCGGGGCCACGTTCTCGAGGAGCAGCACCCGGCCGGCGGTGGTGCCGGCGACGAGGTCGACATCGCCGTCGTTGTCGACGTCGCCGGCGCAGAGGGGGCGGGCGACATTGGCCCTCCCGCAGAAGGCGCTGTTGGTGGCGGCAATCGACCGGAATCGCCCCGTGCCGTCGTTTTCGGCAAGCGCGTTGGGCTGGGCGTAGCGGAGCCAGAACGGTGGCACCGTTCCGGTAGGCGCGGGGGGGCCTGAGAAGACGCGGCCGTTGACCCAGGCGAGATCGAGGTCGCCATCGAGATCGAAGTCGGCGAGCACCGTTCCGAAGCCGGTCGATCGCTCGGCGCCGACAAGCCCCGCCGCGGCGCTCTGGTCGAGGAAGGCCCCCCGTGGCCCTTGCTTCCAGAGGGTGTGGGTCTCCATTTCGAGATGGGTGACGAACAAGTCGGAGAGGCCGTCGCCGTCGACATCCCCCCACGCCACCCCCATGTTCGCGGCGGTCGCTCCGATGACCGTCAACGCGACACCGCGGAGGACGGCCTCGTCGACGAACGTGCCGTCGTGGCGGTTGATCCACAGTCGGTTCGGTTGTTGGTCGTTGGCGACGAAGATGTCATCCCAGCCATCACCGTCGAAGTCGGCACAGAGCACGCCGAGGCCGGCGCCGGGGAGCGTGGCCAAGCCGCTCGTGGCGCTGACATCCTCGAAGTGGGGCGTGGGGCCGCGGCCGGTGTTGCGGAACAGGGTCGCCGATGCGGAGGGAAACTCGGCCGGCGCACAGAAGTCACGGGTGCCGTCTTGGGCGTAGCAGATGGAGCCGGCGTCGTAGACGACGTAGTTGGCGACGACGAGATCGAGCCAGCCGTCGCGGTCGTAATCGATGAAGCTCGACGAGCTTCCCCAGCCCCGTCCTGCCAGGCCGCTGTCTGCGGTGGCGTCGTGAAACCGGCCGCCGCCGTCGTTGACGAACAGCCGCAGGCCGCCGTATTCGCTCACGAACAGGTCGGGAAGGCCATCGTTGGTGACATCCCCGACGGCCACCCCTGAACCGAAGCCGGCCACGTCGACTCCCGACCCGGCCGAGACATCGCGGAATCGTCCGTCTGCCTCCTGGTGCCAGAGTCGATTGACCGAGGTCGAAGCCGGGCCGGCGCCGTTCAAGAGGTAGAGGTCGAGCCGGCCGTCCTGGTCGAAATCGATCAGCGCCGCGCCGTTCCCCATGCTCTGCGGCATGAAAAACGATCCTTCAGGACCGGGATCATTGACGCTGTCGATCCCCGCCTCGAGGGCGCGCTCCACAAACCACGGGGCGGCTGCGGCGCGGCCGGCACCCTCGGAAGTCGCGCTCGACCCTCCCCGGCCGGCGCAGCCGGGGAGCGCCAGCGCCACGAGGATCACGACAGGGAGCGTGGGCGTGGCGCGTCGCATGGCTTCGGATCGGCGGCGCGGAGACTGGAGGCACCGCGCCCCCTGCCCCGCCCCGGCTCTCCAATCGTACCCCACGCCCGGGCCGGCTGCCGTGGCGACGCCCGGAGGTCATCCCGCCTCAGGGGATGCAACGGCCGCCTACCGACGCTCAGTTCTTGGGGCCCCAGTGAGCGGCCGCGTCGGGCTTCGTGGCGACGAGGATCGCGCGGATCGCCCGCCGGTCCTCGGCCGAGAGGTGCGCGAAGTGCGGGCCGGGGTCGGCCGCGGTAAGCACCTCCCCCATCCGGGCCCAGAACCGGTCGCGAAGCTCAGCGGGGAGGGCGTCGAAGCTGTCGGAGTAGACGAGGAAGCTGCAGGGATGGCGGAACAGGCGGCGATCGAGATCGAATTGACGCAGCGATCGTCCCTCCGCATCGGTCGGCCCGCGGGCGGCGAAGTCGGTCGCGAACGTCGTCGTCCCCTCGATCGGCCCGGCGAGCGGCGCTTCGTCGCAGAACAGGAAGCATTCCACGAGCGCCTTGGCGGCGCCGTCGAGGACGGTGTTCGTGCTCGGCCAGCGATAGTCGGGGGCCTGCTCGAGATCGCGGTTGAGCGCCGCCTCGCGGTAGAGGGCGGCGCGAACATCGAACGAGGCCCGCGTCAG
>CAMARC010000139.1 GCA_945860405.1 Candidatus Kuenenia stuttgartensis
GGAGGCCGATCTCGTCACGGTCTTCCGGGCCAAGTGGGGGGAGTCGTTCGCCGCCGTGCGCGACCGCTGCCGGGCCCGTGGGATCCCCCTCGTCCACGACATCGACGATCTCGTCTTTGATCCGGCCGCGATCGCTTCCGGTCAGATCGCCTTCATCGACCGGCTGCCAGCGGACCACCGGCAACGCTGGCTCGCCGACGTGGCGCTCCACCGTCAGGCCCTCGCCGAGAGCGACGCAGTGGTCGTGACGACGCCGGGCCTGGCCATGGCCGCGGCGGCGGTCGTGCCGCGTGTCCATGTCCTTCCCAACGGGCTCTCTGCAGCGATGCTCGCCGCGGCCGACGAGGCCCGCTCGGGGCCGAAGCCCTCAACGCTCGATGGAAGGCTCCGCGTCGGTTTCGCCAGCGGCACCCCGACGCACCACCGTGACTTTGCTACGATCGCTCCGGTGCTGGCCAAGCTCCTCGACGGGCGGGCCGATGTCGCTCTGGTGATCGTTGGCCATCTCGATCTCGCCGCCGTCCCCGAACTCGTTCCCCACGCGGCACGGATCGAAGTCCGCCCGGCGGTGTCGCTCCTCGGGCTCCACGCCGAGGTGGCCCGGTTCGACGTCAATCTGGCGCCGCTCGAGACAGGCAACCAGTTCTGTGCGGCGAAGAGCCCGATCCGTTGCACGACCGCGGCGCTGGTCGGCGTGCCGAGCGTCGTCGCGGCGACGGAGCCCCTGGAAGCTGCCGTCATCGCCGGGGAGACCGGCCTGATCGCCCGCTCGGCGGAGGATTGGATGGCGATGATCACCCGGCTCCTCGACGATCCCGCATGCCGCACGGGCATGGGGGAGGCAGCCAGGATCGACGTCATCGCCCGCTTCGGCCCCGACGCGATCCGCGACCGGGCGGGGCGGGTGTATGCCGCGATCGTGGCCGGCCATGGCCGCTCGCGGTGAGAGCCTCCGTTGACGTCGCCGCCCGTGCCCAGGGAGGCCTCAGGCGGCGCGGCGCGACGGTGGCGCGGCCCGCAGTGGCTGCAGGGCGGGCTTTTGCCCGGGACGGAAGAGGGTCAGCTCGAGGATCTTTGCCAGGCTTGCCTGGCTTCCCACGACGGATGATCCGTCTGGGAGGGTGATGCGGAGGGCAGCGGCTGGGCGGGCTGCTTTTTGGGTGGCCATGCGGTCTCCTTCACGGGGTGCGTGTTCGAGGTGCTGGGCCGATGGAGCGGGGCGATGGATGCGGCCGCCGGTCCTGTTGCCGATGGGAGATATCGGCAATCGGGGGTGTTGGGGAAGAACCCGATTCCTCCGCCTGGAACAGTTTTTCCAGCCCGACCGGATGGGAGGCCTCCTCCGGGCAACGGCTCCTCATCCGAAGTACTCTTCCCTGACAGGACACCATCGACGGAGGGGGCCACGGGCCTCGGAATGGCATGCACACGACGAGCCGGTTGGGGAATGCGGTGATCGCCGCCCTCGGGGGGCTGCTGGTGTTCCTCCTCGGGATCGGCGGGATGACGACGCTCATGCTCTCCAACGAGCGTGCCATGCTCGCGGCGCAGGAACGGCGCTTCCGCTCCTATCTTCTCGCTGACGAATTGCGGCAGAGCTCCGACGATCTCACCCGCCTCGCGAGGACGTACGTCGTCACCGGCGATCCACGATTCCGGGCGCAGTACGAGGGGGTTCTCGAGATCCGCAATGGCGCCAGGCCGCGGCCGGTCTCGCCGGAGCGGATCTACTGGGACTTCATCGCCGTCGACGACGTGAAGCCGAGGCCTGATGGCGCCTCTGCGCCCCTTCAGGATCTGATGAGGGCAGAGGGCTTCACGACGAATGAATTCGATCTTCTCCGAGAATCGCAGGCCAATTCCGATGGGCTTGTGGCGCTGGAAACCGAAGCGATGAACGCCGTCGCGGCTGCGGCCACGAGGGAGCCCGCGGCCAGCGGGGAGATTGCCCCGGTGGAGAAAGCCCCCGTGATGCCGGCCCTGCAGATGCACGGCGCCGACTATCATCGGGAGAAGGCGCGAATCATGGCTCCGATCGACCGCTTCTTCGGAATGGTCGAGCAGCGCACTGCCGATGAGGTTCAGAAATACATCGATCGCTCCCGCATGCTCGTCCGATTCCTCCTCGGCCTCATCGGGCTGGCGGTGGCCTCGCTCCTCGCGATGGGCGTGGCGATTTTTCGGACCGTGATCGGCCCGGTGAACGGGGCGGCCGGAGTGCTTGCCGTCGCCAGCAGCGATCTCGAAGGGGTCTCGACGCAGCTCGCCTCCGCCAGCCACGAGCTTGCCAATCGGTCGAGCGAGCAGGCCGCGGCACTCGAGGAGACCGCTTCGGCCACCAACAACGTCGCCGCCCTTACCCGGGAGACGGCCGCCGGGGCCAGGCGGGCCGACCAACTGGCCGTCGAGGCCCGCGCGGCAGTCGCCGAAGCGGGTGGGGCGATTGACGCGCTCTCTTCGTCGATCACCGCCATCGCCACGACGGCTCTGTCGACCTCGAAGATCGTGAAGTCGATCGACGAGATCGCGTTCCAGACGAACCTCCTCGCCCTCAACGCGGCCGTCGAGGCGGCGCGGGCCGGCAGCGCCGGGGAAGGGTTCGCGGTCGTATCGACCGAGGTGAGGAATCTGGCGATGCGGGCCGCTGCGGCCGCACGCGATACCGCCGACCGGATCGAGGAGGTGATCGCCTCGGTGCGCGAGGGGGAGCGTCTTGCCGGGAGGACGCGGAGCTGCTCCACCCTGGCGGCCGAAAAGGTCGGCCACATTGCCAACGAAGTCGGGCGGATCGTCATCGCAGCTGAGGAGCAGGCCCTCGCCATCGAGCAGGTCAACGGGAAAGTCATGGAGATGGAGCGGGTCGTGCAGGAGAACGCCGCTGGGGCCGAGCGATCAGCGGAGGCAGCCGAGGAGGTCAGGCTCCGGGCGGATGATGTCCAGGGCTCGGTGGAGGGGCTTGTCAGACTCGTCGGCACCGGCGCGGAGAGATGACCCTCTGTCGAGGGACTTTTGAGGCCGCGGGCTTCGGGGCCAGGCGCTGTTGGCCAGTTGCGACCGGCGCCGCGGCGCGGCTATCCTTTCAAACGACCGGGGGGCGGCAGTGTCGTGTCGTCAGTCGGTCGCGCCCCTTTCCGACCGGCAGGTTTGCGAATCCCGCTACCGCTGGCCACGTGCCGCCCCCAATTCCTCGGAGTGACTTCCATGCCCCGCCGTCGTTCGCCCCGTCTCGCTCCCTCCCGCCGTGAGTTCCTCGCAGCCTCCGCGGCCACCGCCGCCGTGTCGGCTGGGTATTTCGTCGCCCCCGAGGTTCGGGCGCAGGGCACGAAGGGGGCCAATGAGGAGATCCGCTTCGCGTGTGTCGGTGTCGGCGGCAAGGGACAGAGCGACTCGGCCGACGCCGGCCGTTCGGGCAAGGTCGTCGCGGTTGCCGACGTCGATTCCAACCAGCTCAAGCGTGCCGAGGGGGCCTTCGAGGGAACGAAGACCTACTCCGACTTCCGCAAGATGCTCGAGGAGATGCGGAAGGAGATCGACGCCGTCACCGTCAGCACGCCCGACCACACCCATGTCATGGCCGCCGTGACGGCGATGAATCTCGGCAAGGCCTGCTTCTGCCAGAAGCCACTCACGAAGTCGATCGCCGAAGCCCGGCTGATGGGCGAGATCGCCCGCAGCCAGAAGGTGGCGACGCAGATGGGCAACCAGGGGACGGCCTCCAACTCGCTCCGCCAGACGGCGGCCTTCATCAAGGGGGGCAACCTCGGGCGCGTCAAGGAACTCCACGTCTGGACCAACCGGCCAGTGTGGCCGCAGGGGGGCGGTCGTCCCGCCGAGGCTCCGGTCCCCGAAAACCTCAACTGGGACGTGTGGCTCGGCCCCGCTGCCGTCCGTCCGTATGCCGCTGGCTACCACCCGTTCTCGTGGCGTGGCTTCTGGGACTTCGGCACCGGGGCTCTTGGCGACATGGCCTGTCACACGTTCAACATGCCGTTCATGGCCCTCAACCTCCGCGATCCCGCGAGTGTCCAGGCGATCTCCAGCGGCCACAACAAGGAGACCTATCCGAAGTGGTCGATCATCGACTTCGACTTCCCGAAGCTCGGCGAACGCGAGGCGGTGAAGGTGAAGTGGTACGACGGCGGCAAGCTGCCCGACCAGGCGCTGTTTGCCGGCTACAAGGGGGATGTCGAAAAGAATGACGAGGGCAAGGAGGTCGAGAAGCCCTTCAAGACCGCCTCGAGCGGGATCCTTGTCATCGGCGACAAGGACACGCTCTACGCCCCGGGCGACTACTGCGAAAACGGTTTCAAGCTCAAGAGCGGCTCGGCCCCGGCCGAGGTGACCTACACCCAGTCCCCGGGCCACTTCGAAGAGTGGGTCAACGCCATCCGTGGCGGCCCTCAGGCGGTGTCGAACTTCCCCGACTACTCCGGCCCGCTCACCGAGACGATCCTCCTTGGCAATCTCGCCGTCTGGGCGGCCGATAGCGCCGAGGTGGCCGGCAAGAAGATCGAGTGGGACGCGGCGAAGATGGTCGCCAAGAATGCCCCGGAAGTCGATCACGTCATTCGGCCGACGGCCCGTGACGGCTGGAAGGTGCTGCGAACCGGCGGCGCCTGATCGAGACGGCTGCGGCCATGGCCGCAGCCGCAAAGGATTCATCGGCACCCTGTTCCCGGCCGTACTGGCCGGGAACAGGGTGTTTTTTTGCCGCGGCGACTTCTTTCCCGGGGGGGCAGGGTACTATTTTCACAGAGCGTGAGCTCCGGCCAGAAAAGTCAGCAGGAGGGATGTGATGCGCAGGATTGGAATGGTGGCGGTGGTGGCCTTGGGGCTCGTGTTCTCCGGATTCTCTCAGGCCCCGGCCCTGGAGCCGCTCCCGGCCGAGGTCAAGGCGGTCGAGATGGTGAAGGCCCGCGGCGGTGCGGTCGATTACGGCCCCGAGGGGAAGGTGACGAAGGTCGATCTCTCCGATCGCCCGGCCACCGACGCCGACATCCTCCTCCTCCAGTCGCTCGGGGGCTTGGAGTCGCTGGAGCTGTGGGGCGCCGAGGTCACCAATGCCGGCATGCCGAACGTGGCGAAGCTCACCGGCCTGAAGGCGCTCGTGCTTGAAAACACCGACGTCAACGATGCCGGCCTCGCTCCGTTGGTGGGGCTCGGGAATCTCAAGGTTCTCAACCTCCGTCGCTCGAGCAACATGTCGGACGCCGCCTTGGGGACGGTGGCGAAGATGGAGGGGCTCGAGCAGCTCGTGCTCCTCTACAACAACTTCACCGACGCGGGCCTGGCGAACCTGGCGCCGCTGAAGAAGCTCCGCGTCCTCGATCTCCGCGGCTGCTCGCTGGTCACCGATGCCGGCATCGAGCACGTGGCGAAGATGCCCAGCTTGGAGCGGGTGAAGCTCCGCTGCCCGAGCGTCAGCGATCGTGGATTGAAGCTTCTCGCCGAGCTTCCCAAGCTCCGCGGCTTCGCCGTCGAGGATGGCCAAGTGGGGGACTCTGGCCTCGAGCCCTTCGCCGGCAGGACCGACATCGACGAGATGAACGTGATGCGGACGTTCATCGGTGCCAAGGGGCTCGCCCATGTCGCCAAGCTTTCGAAGATGAAGCGGCTCGAGCTTCGCGGCACGCTCATCAACGACGATTCGCTCGTGGCTCTCTCCGATCTGGGGAATCTCGTCCTCCTCGATCTCGCCGAGACCCGCATCGGCGATGCCGGCGTGGCCCACCTCGGCAAGCTCGGGAAGCTCGCCGATCTCGATCTCTGGGACACCCGGGTCGGCGATGCCGGGATGGAGACGGTTGGCAAGCTCGCGTCGCTTGCGAAGCTCTCGCTGAAGAACACCCGGGTGACCGACACCGGGGTGGAGAAGCTCGCCGGCCTGGCGAAGCTTGCCACCCTCGATCTGTCCGGCACGAAGATCACCGACACCGCCCTCGAGACGCTCGGCAAGCTGCCAGCACTGAAGGCGGTTGACGTCAGTTTCACCGGTCTCACGGAGGCTGCCGTGGCGAAGTTCCGCGCGGCTCATCCCGGCATCAAGGTGACTCGTTAGCCGTTGGTGAGTGGCTCGGCTGCCGCGAGGGGAGAGGCGGCTTCCGGAGAGCGATCGGGCCGCGGAAGGGGTGGCGATTGCGCGGCCGACGCCGGCGGTTTGACGCCCATCGGCATGGGGGGTAAGACGAAGGTCCGTCTGCAGCCCAATCCTGTCTGTTTCACGGAGACGCCGTCGATGATCCTCGGAAAGCTCTGGAAGTCCCTTGCGGCCCAGATGAACAAGATCGCCAACTTCTTCTGGACAGCCGATCCGATCGCTCAGCTCCAGTACGAGTACGACAAGGCGGTCGATCAGATGAAGGACGGCCGTGAAGGCCTGGAGAAATACCGGGCCCTCGTCGAGCGGGTGAACCGTCAGGTCGAGGCCAACAAGTCCCACGTTGCCAAGCTCGAGGCCCAGGTGAAGGCCTACCTCAAGGCCGGCGAGCGCGAGACGGCGTCGAAGTTCGCCCTCGAACTCCAAAAGGCCAAGAAGGAGCTCGCGGAGAACGAGTCTCAGCTCAAGCTCCACGAGACGGCCTACGGCAACAACGTCACGAAGATCGAGCATGCCGTGAAGAAGCTCGAGGAGCTGAAGCGGAAGATTCAGAAGTACGACGCCGAGCTGAAGATGAGCCGCGCCGAGGCGGAGCTGGCCAAGCTGGCGACGCAGTTCAACTTCGACGTCACCACTGACTTCGGTCAGATCGAGGACGTCATTCACGACAAGATCGACCTCAACCGGGCGAAGGTCCGGGTCGCCGCCGATCTCTCGGGCGAAGGGCTCGACAAGATCCAGGCCGAGCAGGCGGTCGAGAAGAGCATGGCGGACGACGCCCTCCGGCAGTTCGAAGTGGAGATGGGGATGGTGACCCCGGAGACGTCGGGAGTCACGGGGGACGAGAAGGAGATCGGTTCGGAGAAGCTCCGTCAGACGAACCGCTGAACTGCGGCCGTGGCCGCTGGGGCTTGGGCCCCTCTGCCGGGGATCGGTTGGCTGTTGTTTCCAGGGAGCGCGAGGGGGGAGACGTGAGTACTGGTTCAGGATCGAATGGTCCGCGGACGCCGGGTGAGGATCGTATCCCGGTGTCTGCCAGCCAGGGGGCCGCATCGGCGTCGGCCGGCGTCGGCGCGGTCGTCCTCCCGATGGGCACCGGCGCCTCGGCCGGGACGGCCCCGGGAATGGCGCTGGCCGATTGGTGCCCGCGCTGGTCGGAGCGTTTGGGCGATGCCTATCTGGCCGGCACGAGTTGCATGTTCATCCTCCATGGGAACGTCCGCGATCTCGTCCCGCTCTCGCCACCCGATGCCGCCGAAGCGGCCTGGGGGGGCGTGCCCGACTTCCTCTGCCGCGAGATCTTCGGTCGCTGGGATGTCGTCCTGGCCTACGACGTCGGCAAGGGTCTGCGGCCGCTGGCCGGCACCGACGCCAACCGGCACCGCGACATGGTTGCCTGGCTGACCGACCGGCTCGGCAACGCCGCCAACTGGCCGCGTGACCCCGATCAGGCGATCGGCGTCATCGATCAACTCCTCGAACGCAACCTCATCGACCCGCCCGAGAAGCGGAAGCGGATCGCGATCGTCCTCGACTACGCCCAGTATCTCGCGCCGGCCGGCGAGGCCGGCGCCTCGGTGAAGGGGGGGGCCGGACGGTTGGTGCGGCTGCTCGCCTGGGCCACCAATCCGCTCCTGCGGCGCGTCAATGTTGCCATTGTCCTCGTCGCTGATGCGCTCTCCGAGGTCAACTCCCGGCTCGTCACCTGCCCGGCGGTGACGGCGATCGATCTCCCCCTTCCCGACGCCTCCGAGCGCGAACGGTTTGCCCTGGCGACGGCGAAGTCGGCCGGCATGCCGGAGACGCAGGCGGATGCCGTGAAGCGGATGGCGGCGCTCTCGGGGGGGCTGTCGCTCGAGAGCCTCCGGGCGGTGGTGACGCTCTCGGCCCGCGATGGCTCGGCGCCGGACGGCCCCGAGTTTGCCGCCAAGAAGAAGGATCTCATCGAGCGTTCCTGCCAGGGGCTCGTGGAGTTCATCCAGCCGCGGCTCACGCTCGACGCCGTCGCCGGCCATCAGGAGGCGAAGAACCGGCTCGAGTCAGACGCCCGCGCGATCAAACGGGGGCAGTTCGAGAGCGCCCCGATGGGCTATCTGATCTGCGGCCCGGTGGGAACAGGCAAGAGCTTCATCGCCGAGTGTTACGCCGGCAGCGTCGGCATCCCCTGTGCGGTGCTGAAAAACTTCCGCAGCAAGTACGTCGGTGAGACGGAAGGCAATCTCGAGCACGCCCTCGACGTGCTCCGGAGCCTCGGGCCGGTGGTGGTGATCATCGACGAGGCCGATGCCGCCCTTGGCAACCGGCAGTCGGATGGCGATTCCGGCACCTCGGCCCGCGTGTTCTCGATGATCGCCCGGCAGATGGGAGACACCCGCTACCGTGGCAAGATCGTCTGGATGCTCCTCACCAGTCGCCCCGAACTGCTTCCGATCGATCTCAAGCGACAGGGACGAGCCGAGGTCCACATCCCCCTCTTTTACCCGCACGATCAGGCGGAGATGGAGGCGATGTTCGCGGCGATGGCCCGCAAGAGTCATGTCCGCCTCGCCCCCGGCCTCCCCGGCCCGATCGATCTCGATCTCGGGCTCTCCGGAGCCGACATCGAGAGTGTCGTCCTTGCGGCCCGCCGGAAGGGGCTCGATCGAGCCGCCGATGCCGGGCAGCCGAATCCGGACGAGATAGCGCCAGAGGACCTGAAAAGCGCGCTCGACGACTTCATGCCCTCGGCCCAAGGGCTCGAGAAGGAGATGCAGGAGATCGCGGCGGTGCTTGAATGCACCGAGAAGCGGTTTCTCCCCGACCGCTGGAAGGAGCAGGTGTCGCAGCCCGGCGGCAGGGCTCGGCTTCAGGAACGTCTTGCCGCCATCAAGGGCGTTCTCGGCTCGTGATCGCCCGCCATCCGAAAAAACCAGTCCCGAGTTCATCCCAGGAGATTCCACCATGTCGAAGAAGACCCCTTGGTTCGATGCCCACTCCGAGGCCCCCATGCTGGCGGAATACGCCCGCAAGCTCGACTCCTTCGTCGAGGTGGTGGCCGACGGTCGCGTCGACGTCACCGAACTCGAGGCCCAGGAGGCCCGCGTG
>CAMARC010000140.1 GCA_945860405.1 Candidatus Kuenenia stuttgartensis
CCGCCGGGTCGATGGGGCTTAGCCCGCCCCCTGTGGCCCTGGGCCTCCAATACGAATCGCAGGAAGCGCGCGACGAAAAGTGGTTTAAGGAGCGGGATGTCGATCGGCTCACACTCAGCAGAGCCGCGCCTGGCACGGAGCGCTACGGAAAGTTCGTCGAGAACGCCTTCCGCAATCCTGCTGACAAAGAACAGGCCCTTTCGACCTTCTCGATCGACGTCGACACGGCGAGCTACGCGCTCGTGCGTCGGTTTCTCCACGACCGCCAAATCCCGCCGGCCGACGCGGTCCGCCTCGAGGAAATGCTCAACTACTTCCGCTACGACGACGCGCCGCCCGTGGGGGACGATCCGTTCTCGGTGTCGCTCGAGACGGCCGCTTGCCCGTGGCGCCCCGGCCACCGGCTCGTCCGCGTGGGATTGAAGGGGCGTGAGATCGCCGCCGCGGCCCGCCCCGGCACGAGCCTCGTGTTTCTCGTCGATGTCTCGGGCTCGATGAACGAGCCCAACAAGCTCCCGCTGGTGAAGCAGAGCCTGTCGATGCTCGTCGACCAGCTCACCGAGAACGACAAGGTGGCGATCGTCACCTATGCCGGCGACGCGGGGCTCAAGCTCGCGCCGACGAGCGGCGATCAGAAGGGGCGGATCCGGGGAGCGATCGACGCCCTCGCCGCCGGCGGCTCAACCAACGGCTCGGCCGGGATCGAGCTCGCCTACGCCCAGGCCGCCGAGGCGTTTGTGAAGGGGGGCTCGAACCGGGTCGTCTTGGCCACCGATGGCGATCTCAATGTCGGCGTCACGAGCGACGCGGCGCTTGTCGAGCTGATCAAGCAGAAGGCATCGGGCGGGGTGTTTCTCACGGTCCTCGGCTACGGCCAGGGGAACCTCCAGGACGAAAAGATGGAGAAGCTCGCCGACAACGGCAACGGGATCTATGCCTACATCGACGGGGCGCGGGAGGCGCGGAAGGTGCTCGTCGAGCAGCTCACCGGGAGCACGGTGACGATCGCCAAGGATGTGAAGATCCAGGTGGAGTTCAACCCTGCCCAGGTCGCCGCCTACCGGCTCCTCGGCTACGAAAATCGGATCATGGCGGCGAAGGATTTCAAAGACGACACGAAGGACGCCGGCGAGATCGGCGCTGGCCACGGCGTGACGGCCCTTTATGAGATCGTCCCCACCGCCGCAGCTGACAAGAGCCCGGTGATCGACGAGCCGCTCAAGTATCAGCCGAAGGAGACGGTGGCGGCGAAGCCTGAGGCCCCGGCCGAAGCGGGCCCGGCGTCGAGCGAGCTGCTCACGCTCAAGCTCCGCTACAAGGAGCCGACGGGCGACACGAGCCAGGAGCGAGTGTTCCCCCTCGAGGACACCGGCACGACGTTTGAAAACGCCTCGACGAATCTCCGCTTCGCCGCGGCGGTCGCCGAGTTTGGCATGCTCCTCCGCGGCAGCGCCCACCGCGGGGAGGCCACGCTTGCCCATGTCACCGCCACGGCGGCCGGGGCGCTCGGCACCGATCCCGGTGGCCTGAGGGCCGAGTT
Organism: Candidatus Kuenenia stuttgartensis; assembly: GCA_945860405.1. Taxonomy (GTDB): domain Bacteria; phylum Planctomycetota; class Planctomycetia; order Pirellulales; family UBA1268; genus QWOP01. Next base: position 1,541 of record CAMARC010000140.1, read on the forward strand.
TCTCGATCTTGTTCGCGAGGCCGGAGCGCTCCTGCCGCACCGCGGGGGGCCGCTGCCCAACTGATGGCTTGCAAGGCCCGCTCTTGAAGGGAACGTATACGTAAGTACACTTACGGCGGTCGTCTCTCTCGAAGGACCGGACGGATGCCCCGCAAAATACGTGAGCTCATCCGCGATCTTGTGGAGGCCGGATTTGAGGAGCGACACGGGAAGGGAAGTCATCGCAACTACGGGCACCCTCTCCTTGCCAAGTTGGTTACGATATCGGGGATGGATGGCGACGATGCACGGCGATACCACGAAAAAGCGGTTCGGAAGGCCATCGACGAGGTGCACCAATGGCGAAAGGCGACCGATACGTGAAGGTTGTCGAGTGGTCGGACGAGGACAACTGCTTCATCGGAAGTTGCCCGGAGTTGTTCTATGGAGGCTGCCATGGGGACGATGCCAGGCAGGTCTTTGGCGAACTCTGCGAGATGGTTCAAGAAGCCATTGAAACGCTCGAGGAAGCGGGGAAACCATTGCCGCAACCGCTGACCCGAAGTGAGTTTGGCAATCTCATGCAGCGGTCTGCGTGACCCTGCTACTCGTGATGGCACTCGATGATCCGGGCGATCTCGGGGAGCCGGGCGAGGGCGAGGAGAATCTCGCGGTGGCGCGGCTGGTGGGTCGACCCGATGCAGAGGCACTCCCCCGCCTTCGCGCCGATCCTGCCGCGTGAGCCGGCCATGAACGTAACGCTCGGATCGATCCGGGTCACCGCTTCGCGGGCGGCGGGGGTGTCGGGGATGACAAACTCGTAGTCGACCGCCACCTTGCCATCGGGGGGGCCGCGGAGGCCGTCGGCGTCGAGGGCCTCGAGATCGACCTCGATCTTCGCGCGAGGGTCGGGGGGGGCAGGCTGAGGAGCGCTGCAGCCGGCCAAGATCGCGGGCAGGATCAGAACGAGACGGCGTCGACTCTCAAAAGAGATCACGGAGCCTCCCCGCGGCGGATGGTGATGGAAAGCGTGCCGTCGTTGTCGGCGAGTTCTGTCCAGGCATCGGCGGCGCGAAGCATGAGGAGGCCGTCGGCCGGGGCGATCCAGCTCGAGTGGCTGCCGAGTGGGATTTCGGGGCTGAGCGTGAAATCGGCATAGAGCGCGCCTGTCAGCCGGCCGCGGCCCGCCGCATCCCCTTCCGGCCCCGTGGGCTCGGCATCGATGGCCAGGCGACATGTTCCTTCGGCTGTGATCACGTAGACAGCCCCGGCCTCCACCTCCACGCCACTGGCCTGCCAGCCGGCAGCCCCCTTCACCTTCGCACGGCCCACGCCGCCGGGGGCGAGCTTCCGCTGCTTCGCCTTCCAGGGCCAGGCGGTGAGATCGGCCCGCGAGCCGTTGCCCACGTGCGCGAGGAACTGCTCGAACTCGAAGGCGACCTCGCCGCCGACCGGCCCATAGACACTCTCGAATGACACCCCCGGCTGCCCTTCCATGAGTGCTCCGGCAAGCGCTCGGAAGCGGTCGGCGTAGTTGGGATTGTCGAGCAGCATCTGGCACAGCGCGTAGCGCCAGGTGTAGTCGCGCCAGTCGTTGGAGGGGGGCTGGTTCGGCGCCGTGATTTCCGCAAGCGTGGGGCGATCTGCGTCGTGGAGATGGGCGAGGATCACCGGGGGGACGTTCACCCCCTTCTCCTTCTCGCGCCACCATCGCCCCAGCTCGGCAAGACCCTCGGCGAGCCACAGTGGCCCCACGCCGCCAAAAGTCAGATGACAAAAGCCGTGGGTGCATTCGTGCTGGATGATGCCGGGGTCGTCGCAGGCATAGAGCACGGCGCGTCGCTCTGGGCCGAGGGCGGTCGTGAAGCAGATCCCTGCCGGCTCTTTGATCTTCTCGATGCCGAGCGGCTCGGTGAGCACTCCCTCCGGCCAGACGGCGAGATCGTGGACGATGAATCCCTCGATCACGCCCCGCTGGCGGCGACCGAAGTAGCGCTCGAGGAGGCCGACCATCGTCTCGAGCTTGTCGAGGATGAGCTTCGCCTCGCGATCGGAGACGTCAGAGAGAAAGGAAAAGTGGCGCGAGCGGATCGGCCGCGGTTCCGCTTTCGGCTCGTCGGAGAGAATTGGATGTCGCGAGGCCGCTGGAGGCCGAGCCGTGGCTGGCTCCTGGGCCGCCGCCGGCGTGGCGATCGCCAACACAAGCGCCGCAAGAAGGAGGGGGATTGGGAGCAGGCGCATCGGTGAGGTCGCAGCTGATTGGGTCGCCGATCGGCGGGGCCCGTAAGCCATCTTACGCGCCGAAGATCGCCTCGACCGCCCGGCCCTTGCCATCCTCGGTGGCGTAGAACGGCCGCCCTTCGATGTCGAACACCGTCTTTGGGCTCATCCCCATCGCCGTGAACAGCGTGGCATGGAGATCGGTGATCGTGACGGGATTCTCCACGGCGAGGCAGGGGCGCTCGTCGGCGGTCTTTCCGTACACAAAACCCTTCTTCACGCCGCCGCCGAACAGGGCCACCGTCGAGCCGCCGGTGAAGTGGCGGTGCTGGCCGTAGTGATTCGGCTCGAGGAGGAAATCCTTCGGGGAGCTGGCCTGATCGGTGGCCTTCGAGCCGGGCCGCCCCTCGGTGATCATGTCGCGGCTGAACTCGCTGGCGATGACGACGAGCGTCCGGTCGAGGAGCCCGCGGGCCTCGAGATCGCGGATCAGCGTGGCGATGGGGCGGTCGATTTCCTTGTGCATCCGGTCGACCGTCTCGTGGCCGCGCTCGTGGGTGTCCCAGTGGACGAAGGGGATGTATTCGGTTGTCACCTCGACATACCGGGCGCCGTTCTCGACGAGCCGCCGGGCGAGGAGGCAGCCGCGGCCGAAGCGGCCGGTGTCGTACTGCTCGACCACCTCCTTCGGCTCGAGCGTGATGTCGAACGCGGCTCGCTCCTTGGCCGAAAGGAGACGATGGGCGTTTTCCAGGCTCCGCAGCATCGACTCCTGGTGGTAGTCGCTCGTGAACTCACTTCCGGGGTTTGCGGCGACGAGTTTCTTGAAATGCTTGTAGCGATCGGCAAACCTGCCCGGCTCCATCCCCTTCGGCGGCCGGACGGCGAGCGCCGCCTCCTCGGGGAAGGGGAGATTCATCGGGCCGAACTCGCTTCCGAAGAAGCCGGGGGTGGTGAAGGCCTTGATCTCCTCGTTCTCGCCGATCCCTTCCAGGCGCTGGCCGATGTTGATAAACGCCGGCATGGTGGGATTGCGCGGCCCGAGGACGCGCGCCATCCAGGCGCCGATGTGCGGGCAGGCGACCGTTTGCGGCGGGACGTAGCCGGTGTGCCAGTGATATTGATGGCGCGAGTGGAGAATGCTGCCGAGATCGGGCTGAACATGCGAGCGGATGAGCGTGCCGCGATCGAGCACGCTCGCGACCCCCTCGAGCCCTTCGCAGATCTGCACGCCGTCGATCGCGGTGGGAATCGCCGGGAAGGTGCTGATGCAGTCGGCGACCGCGAGCCCCTTTTCAAACGGCTTGTACTTCTTCGGGTCGAGATTGTCCGGCGCCGCCATCCCGCCGGCCATCCAGAGAACGATGATCGCATCCGCTTTTGCGCCGGGATGCTCGATCGCCGCATCGGCGAGGAGCCGCGGCCGCGGAAGGGCGAGCGTGGCCGTCGCCGCGGCCGACAGGCTTTTTAAGAAGTCGCGGCGTGCTTGGTGGGTGTGGCGGGATTGCATCGGGATGGGCTTCCGAAGGAGGAACCGGGAATTAGCGAATGAGTTGAAACTCAGGGAGCATGACGACCGCCCAGAGGCAGTCGGCGACCGACGATTCGGTGGGGGACTCCCCGAGGATCTCGCGGGCGGCCGTCGCTTCTGCGGGTGTCGGCAGCCGCCCTAAGGCAGTCTTGAGGATCGTCCCGGCAAGGAGCCCGGGATCATTCCCATGCTCGGCGAGCCACCGCCTTCCTCCAGCTGAAAAAGTCTCGAAGAGCGCCTGCTCGTTGGCGAGTTGGATCGCTTCGAGCGTTGTGAGATCGGTGGGGCGCGACGTCACGACCTGATCGCGGTTTGGCCGGCCGAGGGAGGCCATCAGCGGCGTGCACTTCACGAGGACGGCACGGACCATCGGCTGAGGGCCTGCGGCACCCTTCACACCGTCGGCAAAGGCCGCGTCGCTCGGGGCCCAGGTGGCCTGGTTTTCCACGACGCTCGCCCTCTGCCAATCGGCAGGCTCGGTGCCACCGGGCCATTTGCCTTCCGCATCGGGAAGCGTTGCCGTCCATTCCCAGGAGTCGTCGGAGGCGACCCAGGTCGTTCCCCCGTCGGCGACGATCGCCCGGATCTCGGCCTTGAGCGCCGCCGGCCCACCAGCATCGGCGTTGGCGGCGACGACGAGGATCTCGTTACCGCCCCACTTCAAAGCCCCGCCGATCGGCTCGGCGAACGGCTTTCCCCAGTCGGCCGAGTGGCCGACCTTCGTGCCGTTGATCCACATCGTCACCTCGTTGTCGGCGGTGGCGACGGCGACGGCGTGGGTCACGGGATCGAGGAGATTGATCCGGGCCCGGAAGGCGAGCCTCTCGCCGGGGGGCGACGTGGCGGCTTGGTTGTTCCAGATCCACTGGGCGCGAGGTGGAAGCTGCCGCGGCGCCGCCGGATTGAGACTCACGCGCTGCACGTCGGCATCGGGCTTGGCAGGCGCTGCGCCGGTGAGCTGCCAGAGGGCGTCGGTGAACTGCTCGGCGGTCATCCGCCGCGGCAGTGGCCCGTGGAAAACGTAGTCTTTTCCATCTGGCTGCCCCTCGACGCTCGGCGTCACGGCCCCATAAGCCTCGGAGGTGCAGATGGTCCAAAGGGTGTGCTTGGTGTCGTAGCCGGAGGCAACGAAATCGGCGGCGAGCCAGTCGAGGAGGTCTTCGTTCCAGGGCCTCGTCCGCAGGGCATCGACTGGATGGACGAGCCCGCGGCCCATGAGCTTCGCCCAGAGCCGATTGACGAGATTCCGCGACAGCCAGCCGTTGCCCGGGTCGGTCATGAGGCGTGCGAGCTGCTCGAGCCGCTCCGCTGGCGGCTTGGCGCCGTCGATCGCCCCGAGCTCTTGAAACGGCCAGCCAGGAGAGGCGTACGCGCCGGTCGCCTTGTCGCAGCGGAAGAGCTCGAGCTTGTCAGGGGCCATCACGGCCGCGAGGTCGTAGGTTTGCTGGAGCTTCCAGCGGTCAACGAAGCTGTCGTGGCAGCTGGCGCACTTGAGATTGATCCCCAGGAATGTCTGTCCGACGTTCTGCGCGAACTGAATCGGCACGGTCTGGCTCGAATTGACCTCACCGCGCCACACGATGCCGTCGATGAAGCCGCGCGAGGCGTCGGAGGGGGCCACGAGCTCGCGGACGAACCGGTCGTAGGGAATGTTGTCGACGAGGGCGCGGTGGAGCCAGGGGGTGATCTGCTTGCGGCCACCGGTGATGAAGCCGGTGCCGGTGTAGTCGTTGCGGAGGAGATCGTTCCAGAACGTCATCCAGTGCTCGGCACGAGCGAGATCGTCGTCGAGGAGTTCCTTGATCTTTCGCGGTCGCTTGCCCGGATCGGCGTCGGCGCAGAACGCGTCGATAGCCGCTGGGGATGGGAGGAGGCCGACGAGATCAAGGCTGACGCGGCGGAGGAACGTGGCGTCGTCGCAGCGCGGCGGCGTCGGCAGCCCCTTCGCTTCTTGGTAGGCATCGACGAGCCGATCGACCGGATGGAGGCGGCCCTCGTGGGGCGGTGGCAATTCCACCTGACGAAGCTTCAAGGGGGCTTCGTAGGTGTTCCCAGCAAACGAAAATCCATCCTCCCAGGGCGCCTTCGCCTCGACCCAGCGCGTCAGAATCGCGACCGCTTCCGCCGGGAGCGCTTCCCCTTCGCTCGGCATGCGGAGGTCGGGATCGGTGCTGGTGATCCGACGGATCAGTTCGCTCCCGGCGGCATCGCCGGCCACCAAGCCCGGCGTGCCTGAATCACCACCGGCGAGGGTCGTATCCCGGTCGTTGAGCGAGAAGCCCCCCTGCCGCTGCGAGCCGGTGTGGCATTTGCCACACTTGGCCCGGAGGATCGGGACGACCTCGTGGGAGAAGTCGACCGCCTGGGCGGGGAGCGCCGCCAGGAGGAGCAGAGGCCACCAACCGAACGCGGATCGGCACATCTGGCCGGAAAGCCGAGGGCTCGTCATGGTTTCATCTTCGGAGGTTCGAATCCCGGCTTGCACCATTGTAGCTCTTCTTCGCTTCAAGGGCCGAACTGCCGCTGCCGGCATTGTTCACGGATACGGAGGGCATTGAAGCCGGTCACGTATCGGGTTGATCTTCCTTCTTCTCTTTCAGCTCCTTTTCGAGCTCTTCGATTTCCCGGAGGTCCTCCGCGTCGGCCGCAGCGGCATTGGAGAGCCGGCGCCTCTCGTCGAATTCGTCGTAGCGATCACCGGCGATCCGCCTTGCGTCATCGTGGCTGACCGAGCCGGGGCCCACCAGCACGGCCCGGTCGTTGAATCGCAACAGGGCATCGACGTTGTCACGCCAGAAGGCGAGCGAGAGCTCCTTGCGATCCTTGACCCGCAACTCCGCCTGCTCCAGGAAGATCACGACCAGCCGGTTGAGCGTGTCGATCTCATCCTGCGTCAAGTAGTTCTTCGCGACGATGACGTCTTCCTTGCGGACCCGCGAGCCCTTCCAGCTTGTGAGGGCCATGTTCGGCGAGTTGGCGTCGGCCCGAGCGACGATAAGCTCGGCGGCCGTGCTGCCCGTGGCGGCGTAGAGGAGCTTGTTTTGCGTCTCGGCGAAGAAGAGGGCCGTTTCCGGCTCGGTGGCCTTGTAATCGGAGCTCAAGGCAAAGAGATCGCGGACCTTCTGGTAGAAGCGTTTTTCAGATGCCCGGATTTCGCGGATCCGCGCGAGCAACTCATCGAAATGGTCCCAGCCTCGGGGGTCTTTGAGGCGGGCGTCGTCGATGACGAACCCTTTGACCAGAAACTCCCGCAGGTGGGTGGTGGCCCACTGGCGAAATTGGACGCCACGAGGGGAGCGGACGCGGTAGCCGATCGCCAGGATCAGATCAAGGTTGTAGAAGGAAACGGTGCGTTTTACCGTGCGTTTCCCCTCGGTTTGAACTGTTAAGGATTCCTTAACGGTTGCCTCGGGAAAGAGCTCGCCGTCATCGAAGATGTTTTTCGTGTGGATCGAGATGTTGGGCTTCGATGTCTGGAACAGCTCCGCGATTTCACCTTGAGAGAGCCAGATCGTGCCGCCGTCGACGCGGAGATCGATCCGCGTCGAGCCGTCGTCCGACGTGTAAAGGATCAGGTCGCTCATTCTTCCGCCGCCTTCTTCGTGCGACGACCCGGCTACTTAATCGGCTCCGCACCACGGCCCTGGGATGTCACTTCTTGAACCGGGCATCGCTTTGGTTTCCTCGCGAGAGCGTGTAGGCGAGGAGATCGAGGACCTCCTGTTCGTTCAAGGTGTCGAGGAGCCCCTTGGGCATCAGCGACTCCGCCGCCGGGATGATCTCGTCGATCTCTCCACGGGCGATCTCGACGAACTTCGTCGCGTCCTCCGGATCGGTGACGACGACGACCTTCTCC
>CAMARC010000141.1 GCA_945860405.1 Candidatus Kuenenia stuttgartensis
ACGAGGCGCCGGTCGAGCCACAGGCCAGCGGCGGTGACCAGCAGCGGATAGACCGCCACGAGCGGGCCCGATTTGCCGTCGACGAGGGCGAGGAGCCCCGTGACGAAGATCACGTCGGTGAGCACCAGCGCCGCGGCCAGCCAGGTTCCAGCCGCGACCCCGGTTCCAGCCGCGACTGGCGCGAGCCGCAGGCGTCGGCCTGCCATGCCGGCACCGCGGCGCGGCGTCCCGAGGGCTTCCCAAAACACCGCCAGGGCACCCCACAGGGCGAGGCCGAACAGGACCGGCAGATAGAAGCCGACCGTCTCGGGGTTGGCCAGGCAGCGCAGGAGGACGATGGCCATCGTCCCGGCGATCCCGAGGAGGCGAAACCCGGCGGCGGGATAGCGACGGATGAGTCGGCCGATGCGGTTGGCGAGGGAGTCGTTCCAGGGGGCGATCCGTCCCTCGGCGAGCCAGGATTCGAGATCGTCGGCGAGCGCCGCGGCCGTGGCCGGGCGGCGCGACGGGGCCTTCTCGAGGCAGCGGAGGCAGACCCGGTCGAGGAGCGGGGGCACGGCGGGGTTGTGGTGGCTCGGCGGCAGCGGTTCGCGCTCGAGGACATCGAGGAGCGTGTCGATCGCCGAGGTGCCACCGAACGGCGGCGTGCCGCAGAGCGCTTCGTAGAGCACCGTCCCCAGGCCGTAGACGTCGGAGCGGGCGTCGATCTCTCGCACCCGGCCGGCGGCCTGCTCGGGAGACATCGAGGCGGGCGTGCCGAGGACGGTGCCGGTCATCGTGGCTTCGCCGTCGTCGCCGCGGGCGAGGCCGAAGTCGGTGAGGTAAGGGGTGCCAGAGGCGTCGAGGAGGATGTTCGACGACTTGACGTCGCGGTGGAGGATGCCGCTGGTGTGGAGGTGATGGACGGCTCGGGCGACCTCGACGACGAGGTGAACCGCCTCGGCCACCGGCAGCGGCCCGTCGCGGAGGAGGGCGGCGAGGTCGTCGCCATCGACGAGATCCATGGCGCACCACAGCTGCCCGTCTCGGTCGCCGGCGTCGTGGATCGACACGATTCGCGGATGGCGGATGCGGGCGGCCAGTCGCGCCTCGGCGAGAAACCGGCGGCGTTGTTCGCCGCTCGCGCAGACGCCACCGGCGAGGAACTTCACCGCCACGTTGCGCCCGAGACTGACATGCCGGGCCCGGTAGACGACCCCCATCCCGCCGCGGCCGAGCTCGGCGAGCAGCTCATAAGGCCCGAAGACGCGCGGCAGCGCGGCGGCTGGCTCGGCCTCACCTTCGCCGGCGATCGCGGCCGCCAGCCCATCGAGGCCGCGAAGGCAGGCCGTCCAAGGCCCGAGCGCGGGATGGGCCGCGAGGAGCTCGGCCTCGGCGGCCTGGTCTCCCTTCTGGAGCGCCGACAGATAGCCGTCGAGGGTCTCCGCGGGGAGATCGGGCTCTTCGGGCGGCGCTTTAGGAGGTGAGGGAGGAATGTCGTACATCAGGCGTCGGGGGTGGGTTCGCCGAGGTGCTCGCGGAGGCCGGCGATCGCCCGCATCCACAGCATCCGGCAGGCGCCGGCGGATCGCCCCATCCGCTTGGCCACTTCCTCGAACGGCAGCCGCTCGAGATTGCGGAGGAGGATGATGTCGCGGTGATCCTCGGGGAGGTGTTCGAGGGCCGCGGCGAGGCGCATCTCCTCCTCCCAGCGGACGGCATGCTGGCTCGGCGACGGCTCCGACGAGGCCGGGTCGAAGGCCCAGGCCTCCGTGGCGTCGCCGCGACCATCGAGCGGAACCTCGCGGCCGGCATCGCGCTTCGCGGTGCCGCGATAGCGCTTCGCCTCGTCATAGGCGTTGTGGACCACGATCCGCTTCAGCCAGGCGAGCCACTCGCCGGGAGACTCGCCGGCAAAGCGGTCGAAGCCACGGTGGGCCTCGAGGAGCGATTGCTGGACGATATCGGAGGCATCGACCTTCGCCTGCAATCGCCGCTGGAGGTGGTAGCGGGCGGCGAGATCGACGTAGCTGCGACAGGCATCGAAGAGCCGCTCGCGGGCCGCGTCATCTCCGCGCCGCGCCGCCGCGAGCCAGCCGGCGATCCGGGCGCTGCGACCATCGGTCGAAGCGGTCGCCTCGGTGTGCTTCGGATCGACATGCCTGTCGCCGGCCATGACGTCCTCCCCCTCGCGATCGATCCTGCACCTGCCGGTCCCACGGCCGGCACTGCGAACGAGCGACACTGTACCACGGCGGGGGAGAGGAAGGCGCCGCATCAGGCCCGCCCCGGCGCTGTCAGCGGCGTTCGACGAGCGGCCTGATCGTGTAGGCCACGCCGGCCGTGGTCAGCTCGGTCGGCGTGCCGTCGTTGCGAAGGAGATCGATGAGGAGGTTGTGGCACGACAGGCCGGCCTCATCCGCTAGGCCGACCGTCTGCGGGCGATCGAACTCGATCACCACCGCCCCCTCATGGCGATCGACCCGGATTCGCCGGACGCCGGCGACCGGCTTGTCCGCCGCCGGCTTCCAACCGCGGCCGACATCGAAATAGACCGTCGCCACCGCTCCCGGGGCGGCGACCCGGTCGATCGGGGCCGAGTTGAAGAGGGGGAGGATTTCATAGAGCCGGGTGACGCGGTCGCGGCCGTCCCCGTCGATCGACGTCTCGACCCGCACCCCCGCGGCGTCGATGTCGAACGTCCGCGTGAAGGCGACCCGGCCGATGAGGGCATCATCCGGCGCGGCATCGGCCCCCTGATCCCCTTCGCCATGAAGGAGAGCGACGACGCGAACGTTGGCCCGATCGAGGCCGACGTCATGGGTGCACTCGGTGAAAGATCCCCTCGGCAGCCGCGCGGTGCTGAAGGGCTTGCCGTTGGCACCGACGCCGGCCAATGCGTGGGTCTGCCACTGCCACCAGTTGGCCCAGCTGTCCTGGGCCTCCTGTTCGGTGGGGCGGTGGTGAATGCGGCCGAGGATCACGGCGCCGGTCTCGCGGGTCCAGAAAGCGGACAACGCCGCGCCGGAGAAGCCGGTCGGCCCCGGCCCGGCTACCGTCGGGCCAGTGTGAACGATCACTCCCACGCTCCCGACTTTCGCGGTGAGGAACTCGCCTGCAAAGCTGCGGACGAAGTCCTCGTCGCGGTCGAAGGGGAGCCGCGACACCGGCTTTCCCGCCGCACGGCGAAAGCGCTCGAAGGTTCCAGGACGGTAGTAGTCGTGGTCGTAGGGGACGATCGAGAGCTGGCTCTCGCCCCTCGTCCACGGCGCTGTTGGGGCGGGATCGTGGGGAACGGAGAGGAGCGAGTTGACGCTCCGCAGATCGGCTCCGGTGCGGAAGGCCTCGACGATCTCCTTCTCCATCTCCGCCACCGGCTCAGGCACCGCCGATCCTGCCTGGCGGGGACGATCCTGGAAGAGGAGGCACAAGCCGGGCGTGGTGAGCATCGCGGCGCCGACGTCGCGGTGGCGGTGGGCCGCCTGATCCTGGAAGCCGTCGGCCGATGTCCACGGGGCGAAGTGGGTCGGCCCGTAGGCGAGCGCGGAGCCCGGCTCCGGAAGGAGGAGATGCGTCTTGAGATCGGCCATCGCGGCGACGGCCTCGCGGAGAAACTCCCATTCATCGGGTGCCGCGAGCGCCGCCCAGGTGAGAAAATAAAAGCTCGAGCCGGCGGTGGCGGGATCGTAGCCGCCGTCGTGATCGGGATGGCCTGCGGGAGTGAGGTGGCGGCTGAGGAGGGCGCGGGCGAGGGTTTCGGCGCGGGCGCTGATCTCGGCATCGTCGACGGCGCGGGCAATATAGGCGCAGGCGGCGACGGCGCGCGGGGCGATGTCGGCGCGGGAGAGGGAAGCGCCGGCGGTGTCAGCCGGAGCCGGCTCTTCGAGGCGGGCAAGGGCCAGGCCGATCGCCGTCTCGAAGGCTTGCCGCACCTCATTGGGGAGGACGTCGAGGGCGTGGAGGTAGGCGTAGGTGTTGGCGAGGAGGTTCGTAGCAGGGACGGTCGTGTCGGCGGATGAACCATCGCCGACGAGCATCATCATGTCGACCGCGGCGGGGATGAAGCCGCGAAGCTTGCAGGCCCGCGAGCCGAAGTAGGGATTGCCCGGATAGGCCCAGCTCGACCACCACGCCGGTGCCATCGGCGGATACTGCCGCGGCGACATCCACACGCTACTATCGCGCTCGATCGATGGTAGGAGGTAGACCTCGCCAGGATGGCGGAGGGCATCGATGTTGGGCTGCTCGGGGGAACCCGGCCGCCGCCAGAGCCCAGAGCCCAGAAGGAGCCAATCACGGTAGCGGGCGTCGTCGTCGAGCTGTTCCTCGATGTACTGCACCGGCACCACCTCGATGGCGACGTCGCGCTCGGCCAGCGAGGCGAGGAACTTGTGGAGCGTCTGCTGCCAGGGCTCGGTCTGGGGAAGCTCGGCGCTGATCGGCGCGGCGGCGAAGAAGAGCGAGAGCACGAGGCCGCCGACGCCCCACCACGCCCGCGATCGCGGACCGGGAGCGGGACCACGGGGCTGGCATGAGTGGGCAAGGGAAGACATGGGGGCGTCGGTTGCTGTGAGGAGAGACATCGGCAGGGAACGATCGATCCGGCGTCTCCGATCAGGCGCCGTCGGGAGGAGCCGCCCCGTCGGTCCCGCCCGCCGCCGGGGGATCGTCGAGAAACTTCGTGAAGTTGAACTCGCCGTCGCCGCCGCCGAAGCCGAAGTTGAACTCCTCCTTCTCCGGCTCCGCTGCTGTCGCCCCGTCGGTCGGACGCTCGGCTCGGCTCCGCTCGACCTTCGTCCCCTGCGGACGGGCGCGGAGGCTCGTCGATACGCCGGCCAGCCATTCACCAGAGGGGAAGGCGTAGGGGCGAAACTTCTCGAACGTCCCCGTTTCCTCGTGGATAAAGATCGCCCGCTGGGGCCCGAGCTTGCTTGCCAGTGGGCTGTCGACGAGCTGGCTCGAATCGGAGGCGCTCATCTGGAAGAGGACGCGCAGCTCAAACTCCTTCAACGCCCCGCGCTCGAAGGTGCGCATGAGGTTCGTGAGCGAATCGCACCACACGAGCGTGTGGATGCCGACGGCCGGGCCGTCGCGGAGGATCGTCGCGAAGTTGTCGGCGGGCCCGGCCTTCTTGTCGCCGCCGCTGAAGGAGAAGCCGAAGTCGCCGTCGGCCTTGCGCAGCTCCCGGAACCGGGCCAGATCGCGGACGACGACAAACACCGCCTCGCCGTCGAGCACCTGATGATCGAGGCGACGCTTCACCTCGGCGGCCAGGTCGGCCATCGCATCGGTGACACCGAGCCGGCCGACGTTGAGGAAGTCGTGGGGGAGGCTGGCGGCGAGCTGCGAGAGGAGGAGATCGGGCTTCTCGTCGGCGACCGCCGGCTCGAGGAGCACGAAGCGGGCATCGTGGCCGAGCTTCCCGCCCGGGAACGGATCGTTGGCCGCCGCCAGCCCGACGATCGCCATTGCCAGGAGGCTCACCGCCAGATCCTCGCGCTGGCCGACGATGAGGAGATTCGCTCCTCCCTGCCGGCGGAAGATCGCCGTCGTCGGATCCTTGATGGCGATCGCGTCGCCGAGCCAGGCGACCGGGGCGACGAGATCGCGGCCTCCGGTCGTGCCCTCGGCGAGGAGCTCGCGGAGGAGGACATTGCCGTCGGGATCGGCAGCCTGGTTACCGTCGAAGACGATCCGTGGCACCGGCTGGATGTCGGTGCGCCGGTCGGCAAGGCGGCGCAGCTCGCCGAGATACCACTCGCGGCGGGCGTCGTCGAGCCACACGACCTGGAAGGGATTGTTGCCGGTCACCATGCCGTTGGCGTCGTTGTAGATCGCCTCGCCGGGGCGCGTGAGGAGCCGGGCGGCCGAATTGTCCTCGGAGAGGATCAGGCTGCTGTCGGCCTCGTTGCACTGCAGCGCGATGCGCACCGCCATCTGCCCCATCGTCGCCCGGGGAAGGCTGTAGGAGCCGCCGAGCGTCTGCGAGCCGAGGAGGACGTGCATCCCGAAGGCACGGCCCTGGCGGACGAGGCGGTCGAGGATCAGGGAGGCATCCTGGGCGAGCTTGTCATCCTCGATGAACAGCTCCTGGAACTCGTCGATGATGAGGAGGATGCGCGGCATCGACTCGGGACTGCCAGTGCCGCGGAAGCCGGCGAGATCTTGGACGGCGAGATCCCGGAACAGGTCGCCGCGCCGCTTCAGCTCGCGGTCGAGCTGCTCGAGCACCGAGAGGCCGAACTCACGCTCGCTCTCGATGGCGATGACGCGGGCGTGCGGCAGCTCGTAGTGATCGTAGATCTTGAACTCGACCCCCTTCTTGAAGTCGATGAGATAAAACTGAACTTCATCCGGGCTGTAGGTGAGCGCGAGATTCGTGATCAGCGCGTGCATCATCGTCGACTTGCCCGAGCCGGTCTTGCCGGCGATGAGGACATGCTGGCTCGTGCCCTTGCCGAGCTTCATGTGCTGCATCTTCTTGGCGCCGGCGGGGCCGAGCGGGACGTCGATGCCGCTGGCCGTGCTCCCTGTCCACCATCGATCTTCCGCGGGGGCCACGCGGTCGAAAGGCACCTCGACGCGCTTCGCCGCCTTCGCCGCCTTGCCGACCCGCTGGATGACGTTTGTGAACACCTCATCCGAGGGCGCCTGCTCCACGCCGAGCGGCCACTTCGAGAACTCGGGATCCTGCCAGGTGAAGGTGCCGTCTTTCAAAACGAGCGTCGTGGCGTGCTGCTCGATGTCGGAGAGGCTGAAGTTGGCAGGCAAGGTTTGCTTCGTGTCGACCGACACAATCGTGTAGACGCCGCAGCGGGCGCCGCTGGCGGCGATGCTTGCCAGGCGACGGGCGCTGGTCTCGGTGAAGTTTGCCGGGAAGTTGCTGACGACGACGAAGCGGTAGGGCTCGGGGACCTCGGCATCGGCGTTGTAGGCACCGATCGAGGGGTATTCGTTGCGGAGGTATTTCTGGATCACCAGCTCCATCTGCTCGGTGATGTCGGCCAAGCGCTGCTCGATCTGCTGCGGCTCGGTCCAGATCCGGCTGGTGACGAGGAGCTCGTCGTGATCGGCCAGATGCATGAATCCGGCAAAGTGCTTTCCCAATCCGAGTGGATCGATGATCGTGAACCGGGTCTGGCCGGCGGGGGCGCCGGAGGCGATTCGCAGGGTGAGCGCCTGGAGGAAGGCGCCGGCGACTTCTTTCTGGTCGGCCGTCGTCTTCACAAGCACCGAGCTTTCGGCGGGGAAGGGGACGGCCGCCGGCTGGGACCACGTCGCCGGGCCGAAGGCGTTGAGATCGCTCTGGGCCGAGACTCCGCCGGGGATTTTTGCCATCGAGAGGGCAATCGCCCCGAATCGGAGCCCCGGGGGATCATGAGAGGGCAGCGCCGCTGATCCATCGGCGAGGGCGTCCCAGGAAGGGAAGCAGGCCGCGTCGATCCGATTGGCCTCTTCCCAGACCGCGGCCGTCTTGCGGCGGACGCGGGCCCAGTCCTCCGTCATCGCGTGCGTCCGCTCGGCATGGTGTTCGGCGGCGGCCGCCAGGCGGGCGTCGCGCTTCACCTCGCGGCGGCGGATGTCCTCGACGAGGCCGGCCTCGAGGGCGGCGATGCGGGCCGGATACTTCTCCTCGGCCTCCTTCCGCCCGCTCTCTACCTTGGTGCGGATCGTCGTGGTGGCGGTCTGGTATTTCCCCTCGAGCTCCGCCGCTTGCGCATCGCGCTTCGCCGCGAGGTCGGCGAGCGTCTTCTTCGCCCGCGATTCCAGCTCGACGAGATCCTGCTTTGCCTTCGCCTCCATCTGCTTCGACTGCTGGCCACAGCGAACCTTGAGCCATTCGGCTGCCGGGCCGAGGAGCCGCCTGCCGCGGAGGACATCGCGTTCGATCGAGGTCCACAGCTCGAGGGCTTTCTGGGCCGCCTCTTTCTTGAGGCCACCGAAGATCGTCTTGGACGCCTCGAGCGCCAGGAGCTCCTTTGTCCGCGCGATGACTCCCTCGTGCGCTCCCTTGAGCTGGACAAGGAGCTCATCCCCCTCCGGCACCGGGCTGTCGTCTGCCGCCGCCGCGCCGGCCTTGACGCCGCACTTGGTGAGGAACTCCTTTGCCTTTGCGATCGCCTCGTCGAGCTGGCTGCCCCACACGGCGTGATCCTTCTCGGCCCGGGCGAGGAGCTTCTGCGGGTCGTTGCGCTTCTCCTTGAAGACCTCCTTCACCGAGCCCTGCTCGAACTCGCTGTCTTCGCGGATCTTCGTCGACTGCTCGTCGCAAGCGCGATCGATGGCTGCGGCCTTCGTCTTCCGCTGCTCGTCGATCTTCTGCTGTTCGGCCGCCCCCTGCGACTCAAGGCGACGGAGAACCGCGTCGTACTCCTTCTTCGCCGCCTCGATCTCCTGCTGGTGCTTGGCCTTTGTGGCGGCGATTCCCGTCTTCGCTTCTTCCGTCGCTGCCGCAGCCTCCCGATCGCGTTCCGCGACGATCTCGTTTTCCAGCCGTGCCCGGGTGGCCGCCGCGGCGCGGAGAAGCTCCACCTGGCGGCGAAGGATGTCGCGGTCGTAGGCCTCGACGTCGATGAATCCGGGGGCGGCAGTGGATCCGGGGGCGGCAGCGGTAAGCTCGTCGGTCGACATGGGGGCTCCGGGAATCAGCAAAGAAAAATGGATCGCGGTCGAAAAACCGCGGGAGGAGGGGCGTTCAGGGGTAGGGGCTTGAAGAGCGCGCCGGGAACCGTGGGCGGGCCCGGAACGGCGGGCGAAGGGACGCGGCCGGGCGACGGCGCCGTCAGCGACCTCCCTCGTCGGCGACGTCCCGTGCCGCCCGCGAGAGCACCTCGGCGAGCCGGCCGATGGCTTCCAAGGTCTGCTTCACATCCGGCATGATCGGCTCGAGGTGATCTTTGTGAAACGTCTTCGCCGTGGTGTCGTTCCAGGCGTCGGTGGCGACGTTCCATTTGATGTCGAGTTGCTTGAGGGCCAGGGCGAGCTTCGAGGCCCCCCCGGAGAGATCGAACGATTTCATCCCTGTGCCTCCCCTGGTGTGGCTGGCGGTGTTGAACCGGCGGTCGGCTCGGCGGCACGTGGGCCCTGATCGACTGCGGGAGCCGGAGCGCCAGCGGGAGCC
>CAMARC010000142.1 GCA_945860405.1 Candidatus Kuenenia stuttgartensis
ACCTCACCGCCTTCCGGCTCGCCGCCCGGCAGCGGTGGCAGACGAAGCGCGGGCCCGCCGGCAACCGGCGGATCATCGACTGGATCACGCTCGACATCGACGGAGAGCTGTTCCCGACCACCGGGCAGAACTTCGGCCAGCTGATGGGATTGTGGCAGTACGACTTCCGCTGGCACGTCGGCGACCGGACGACCGTCCTCTCCACTGCCGACATCGACTTCTTCGACGGGGGCCAGCAGCTTTACACCGTCGGTGCCCTCCTCAACCGGACGCCGCGGGGGAGCTTCTACATCGGCTTCAACGAGTTTGGCGGTCCGATCGACGCCAGCGTGCTCGTGGGGTCGTACACCTACCGGATGAGCCCCAAGTGGGCGAGTTCGTTCGGCACAGCGCTCAATCTCCGCGGCATGAACATCGGGCAGAATTTCCAACTCACGCGCATCGGCGAGTCGTTCCTGATGACGTTCGGCTTCAACATCGACTACAGCCGCAACAACGTCGGCGTGACGTTCAACCTCGAGCCCCGCTTTCTGTCGCGGACGCAGTTCGCCAGCCGGTCGGGCATCGATCTGCCGATGGCCGGGGCTTACGGCCTGGAGTAGCCGGGCTCCCGCATGGCGATCATTTCCCGGGAAGGTCCCAGCAGGGATTGAAATCCCTGTCGGATGACACGAGACAGTTGGCGACCCGGGAGAGGAGCAGCAGGCTCGGACCGTCATCGGGGCGCGTCTGGAGGAGGCCGCCGAGGAGATGGGCTGCTGCGTGGAAGTCGCGGTTTTCGAAGGCCGATAGCGCCCCCTCGTAGGCCTGCTGGAGCTCGCTCCATCCGGCGTCGTCGGTGCGGCCGAGCTCGTGGAGAACGACCGGCTCGGCGATGTTGACGACGCGCACCTGGCACACCCGCCGGCTCGCGAATCCCGCTCCCATCTTGGAGCGGGTCGCGTCGGTCACGAGGATTCGCGAGCGGACGTACTTCGTCGCCCCCTGGACGCGGCTGGCCAGATTGACGGTGTTGCCGAGGGGGCCGTACTTGAACTTGTGCCTCGAGCCGGTGTTTCCCACCCGGGCAACACCGGAATTGATGCCGATGCCGAGATCCATCGTCTCGCCGAGCGTCGCTGCCCAGCGATCGTTGATCCGCGGCACCGCAGCGAGCATGTCGACCGCTGCCCGGGCGGAGAGCGTGGCATGATCGGGCTGGTCGACCGGCGCCCCCCACATGGCAATCAACTCGTCGCCGATGTAATCGACGAGGACGCCGGAGTGAGCGAGGACGCAGTCGGAAAGCTCCCCCATCACGTCCCCGATCCAGTCCATCGTCCCGGCCGGTCCGAGCCGCTCGCTGATCCGGCTGAAGCCACGGATGTCGCAGAACAGGATGGAGACGTCGGCGTCATGGCCGTCGAGGAGGTTCGGGCGGAGGGCGAGTTGTTCGGAAAGCTCGCGGGTGAAGAACTGCTCGAAAGTCGCCTGCGACTGGCTCGCCGTCGAGCGGGCGAGCGTCGCCCCGACCGATCCGGCGAGGAGTTGCACCAGCTGCGCCTCCAGCGGCGTGATCGGGCCGCGGGCGACGAGCCCCTGGGTCGTCCGGACGCCATAGAGGACGCCGATCACGTCGTCGGTGAGACCGAAGATCGGCGAGGCTACGCCGGCCTCGATGTCCATCAGGCTCGCCCCCGCCCCGGAGCCGGTCAGCGAATCGAGATCGTCGAAGAACGTCTTCCGCTGATCGACGACCGCCTTGAGGAGGGTTTGGCTGTAACGAACTGTCGTCCGATCCGACTCAACGCCACACCCGGCGATCGTCCACTTCTCTCCCGAACGGAGCAGCACCAGGCCCAGATCGAAGCCGACCAGATCGATCAGGGCCCGGGCCGCGGTGTCGTGAAACTCCCGCGATTCGCTCGAGATCTTTTGGATCTCGATGATTCGTTCGAGCCAGGGGCCGACTTCCGACGAGGCCTCGAGCGAGGGGGCCGCGGAGCGGGCGCGTGCAGGGGCCGCGGCAACGCCCGCCCGTTCCGGGGTGGGAAGGGAGCGGAGGCCGGGGGGAGGGTCGGCCGCGCCGGGGGGGAGCGTGACGGTGGCCGGCGCGGGAGGGGCCTGCGGAGTCGGCGCCGGGGGGGAAACAGGAGAGGCCGTTCGGGGCTGCTGGGGGGGCGATCCCGACACGGCCACCGGCCGGAACTCGATCCGCGTCCGCCCAGCCATCACGGCCACCGGTACGGCGAGGTCGCGCGCTTGGAGATGGATGATCGGGTCGCTCTGGCCTTCGACGACCACCGGGGTGTTGGCGCTGAGATTTTCCAAGCGGATGCGGCCGTCAGCCAGAGGCTCGACGCGCAGCTGGTCACGCGATACCGACTGGTCGCCGGCGATCACGCAACGCGGGAGTTCACGCTGCGGGCCACGACCGAACTCGAGCGGCCCGGACGGATGCTCGAATGCCGTTCGCTGGGCAGGATTGGAAACTTCGATGTGCAGGGCCATGAGGGGGTCCCGGGGCGGTCAGGCGAGAACCGGTCGGACGACCTCGCCTTCGAGGTCGGTGAGGCGGTAGTCGCGGCCAGCATAGCGGTAGGTGAGCCGGGTGTGATCGAAACCGAGGAGGTGGAGCATCGTGGCGTGGAGATCGTGCGCTGAAACCGGGTTTTCCACCGCCTTGAAACCGAAGTCGTCGGTGGCACCGTGGATCGTTCCCCCTTTCACCCCGCCCCCGGCCATCCACAGCGAAAAGCCCCAGTGGTTGTGATCGCGCCCCTGGGAGGCCCCGGCGCCGTTCTGCCCCATTTCGACGCTCGGGGTGCGGCCGAACTCCCCCGTGCAGAGCACGAGGGTGCTGTCGAGCATGCCGCGGTCCTTGAGATCGGTGAGCAGGGCCGCCAGACCCTGATCGCATTCACCGGCCACCTTGCGGTGCTCGTCGCGGATGTTGGAGTGGCTGTCCCAGGGCTGCATGCTGCCGTGCCAGGTCTGCACGAAGCGCACGCCTCGTTCGACGAGCCGCCGCGCCATGAGGAGCTGCCGGTTCTGCGGCCCCTCGCCGTACATCTCGAGGATGTGGGCCGGCTCCTGACGGACATCGAAGGCATCAGTCGCCTCGAGTTGCATCCGGTAGGCGAGCTCGAAGGAACGAATCCGCGCCTCGAGGGCGGCCTCTCCGGGGCGCTTCTCGAGATGGCTCGCGTTGAGCGAGCGGAGGAGGTCGAACTGCTCCTGCTGCCGATCGGGGCCCAATCGCGGATTGCGGATGTGGTCGATGAGCTCGGCGGGGTTGGTCTTCGAGGTGTCGACGTGCGTTCCCTGGAAGGCTCCCGGGAGGAAGGCGCTCCGCCAGTTGCCCGCTCCACCGACCGGCATCCCACCGGGCACGAGGGTGATGAAGCCGGGGAGGTTGTCGTTCTCCTGACCCATGCCCCAGGTGAGCCAGGAGCCGAAGCTGGGGCGCACCTGCCGCATGTGGCCGGTGTTCATCAGCATCAACGACATCTCGTGATTGGGGAGCTCGACATGCATCGAACGGATGACGGCGAGCTCATCGGCGTGGCGGGCGAGGTTGGGAAAGAGATCGCTGATCGGGATGCCGCTTTGACCATGCCGGGCGAAGGTGAACGGCGAGGGAAGGGCAACGCCGGTCTTGCGCTCGGTCTGGAGGTTGTCATAGGGGAGCGTTTGGCCGCCGCGGGCCTGAAGCTCCGGCTTCGGGTCGAACGTGTCGACCTGCGACATGCCGCCGTTCAAGAACACGTGGATCACCCGCTTCGCCCGGGCGGGGAAGTGGGTGGGGAGGGAGCCGGTCACGCCATCGCGGGCGAGGAGACCGGCGAGCGCGAGCGACCCGAAGCCCATGCCGCTGGAGCGGAGGAAATCCCGGCGGGAAGCGTGCATGGGAACGTCATCCGGTGGCTGGTGGCGGCGGGGCCGACGGTCTGCCCGGGGCAGATGATGGCTTGTGCGGACGGTCAGTCGACGAAATGAAACTCGTTGGCGGCAAGGAGCACATGGGCCAGTCGCTGCCAGGGAATCTCGGCCGCAAGCCCTGGCTCGAGGGAGGCCGCCTGCTTGTGGACGAACTCGATGGCGGCGGTCGTCTCTGCCGGGGAGGGGGAACGGGAGAAGGCGCGGCGGTAGAGCCAGGCCACCCGCCCGGCTTCATCGGCCGCACCGGCACGGAGGCTTGCGGCCGCGAAGGCCACGGCCCGGTCCTGGATAAAATCGGAATTGAGGGCAAAGAGGGCTTGTTGCGGGATCGTCGTGTCGGGCCGGCGGGCGGTGCAGGCGGCGGGGTTAGCGCCGTCGAAGGTTCCGGAGAGCGGGGAGAGAATGTCGCGGTTGACGAAGCCGTACACCGTCCGCCTGGGGACGATCGGCGTCGCCGCGAGGTCGACCGGCGGGCCACCGGCGGTGGTGTCGAGCTCCCCCGAGACCGCGAGCATCGCATCGCGCATCGATTCCACGTCGAGCCTGCGGCGCGGCATCCGCCACAGCATTTCGTCGTCGGTGTCGAGCTGCCGCGCTACCGCGTCCTCGACCGCGGCGGTGCGGTAGGCATCGGAGAGCATGATCCGCCGATGGAGGGCTTTGAGCGACCAGCCATCGTCGCGGAAAGTCTCGGCGAGGTGGTCGAGGAGTTCGGGGTGGGTGGGGGGACGGCCGCGGGTTCCGAAGTCGTCGGGGGTGCGGACGAGCCCTTCGCCGAAGTGGTGCTGCCAAGCCCAGTTGACGAGGACACGGCGGACGAGCGGATTGTCGGCCGAGACGAGGGCCGCAGCGAGGCCGAGGCGGCGTTTGCCGGGGGAGAACGGCGCCGCATCGGGGGCCGACAGGGCGACCGGGAAGCGGGCCTCGACGATAGGACCACGATTGAGCGGATTGCCACGATTGAGAAGCCTCGTGGCCGGCGCATCGGCCCGTTCCTCGAGGGTCATCGCCCGCGGGGGGGAGCCCGGGGCGCCGAGATGGAGCTCATGGATCGCTCCGCCCTTCCCGGCAAGCGTGTCTTGGACGGTGCGGTTGAGGAGCGTGCGGGCGAGCGCGTCGTCGACCGCCGTCGGCGTGCCCGGGGCGAAGAGATGGTGGCGGAGTTGGCGGCGGATCGGACTGTTGACGACGAGGTGCCGGGGATCCTCGTCGGTGATCAGCCCTTCCCCGATCCCTTCTGCCGCCGCCGCGGCGAGGCCCTCGAGCCACTCCCGCTGAACGGTGACAAAGACGGCCCCGTAGACATCAGCGACGTCGGCGAGCGTGGCCGGCTTGCGCTCCGCAAGGGCCGCGAGGACGAGCGGATTCCACTTCGGCGTCTCCTCGCCGAGACCGTTCCGCGCGGCCGCGGCAGCCGGGTCGCCGTTCTCCGCGGTGAGGGCAGCGAAGATCTCAGCGCACTGCGCGTCGAATCCGTCGGCGGGGAGGTCGCGGACCTTCACCCACGGGCCGAAGACAGGATCGTCGGCGGGCATCGTCGCCAGATAGGTGCGCCAGCGATCGAGGACATGCGGGCGGACGTCGTCGGTGCGGAAGGAGAGAAACGCCGAGGTGAGATCCTGCTCCGGTGTTCCCTTGGCGAGCTCGCGGAGATAGAGGCCCACCTGCATCCGCAGCCGCCCCTGCATGACGGCGATCTGGTCGCGGGCCATGTCGTCGCGGATCGTCCGGCGGCGCTCGAGCTCGCGCCGGTAGTCGGCCAAGGCCGGCGTCTCTTCGGGGCTGCCGATGACCGGCGGGAGTTCGGGGGGGGCGCTGGGGGCGAGGGTGGCAGCGAGGGCGTAGTAGTCGCTCGCGGTGACGGGATCGTATTTGTGATCGTGGCAGCGGGCGCAGGCGATCGTCAGTCCCATGAAGCCGCGACTGACGACGTCGATCTGGTCGTCGAGGAGGTCGTAACGGTTGCGGAACTGCATGCCGATGGTGAGGAAGCCGAGGCCGGCCAACGCTGGGTCATTCCCGGCAAGCCCCATCTGGTCGGCGGCCACCTGCTCGGTGATGAACCGGTTCCAGGGGACGTCGCCATTGAATGACCGCACGCAGTAGTCGCGGTATGTGTAGGAAAAGGGGAACTTCGTGAAGCCGATGGCACTGCCGCCGTGGGTGTCAGCGTAGCGGGCGATGTCGAGCCAGTGTCGCCCCCAGCGTTCGCCGTAGCGGGGGGAGGCGAGGAGGCGATCGACGACGCGGCCGAAGGCCTCGCCCTCGGGAGCGGGATCAGCTTCGAAGGCCTCGACTTCCTCCCAGGCAGGCGGCAGCCCGGTGAGGTCGAACGTGGCCCGCCGGATCAGTTCACGCCGCCCGATCCGGGGTGGCTCGGCGAGTCCGCGCGCCTCGCGGGCGGCGGCGAGAAAGCGGTCGATGTCGGTGGTGGCAGGTCGGTTGGTGGTCGGGACCGGGGGGCGGCGGATCGGCGCGAAGGCCCAATGCTCCTCGTAGGGCGCGCCGGCTTCGATCCAGCGGCGGAGCGTGTCGATTTCGGTCGCCGTCAGGCCCGGCCCCTTCGCAGGGGGCGGCATGCGCAGGTCGGGATCGGTCGTGAGGATGCGGCGGACGAGCTCGCTCTCGTCGGGCCGACCGGGGAGCACGGCCTGCGGCTTGGCCCCTTCGTCGGTGTCGAGCCGGAGGTCTCCCTGCCGCGATCCGGCGTCGAGGCCGTGGCACTCCAGGCAGTGTTCGGCGAGGATCGGCCGGATATCGCGATCAAAGCGGACCTCGGCCGCGCGGCCGGTCGATCCGGGGAGAACGACGCCTGCGAGCACCAGGGCCGCCGTCAGCGCCGAGGCGAGGGCGGGGAGACGCGACGGCGATCGTGGGGCCTTCATGACGGCGGATCCTGCGGGGTGGGCTCCGTCATTTTACCCTCGAACAAACCCCAGGCGACGAACAGTGCCGCGAGGAGCCCGTAGGCGAGGGCCATTTCAATCGGGCCCCGCCCCGTGGCCGCTTCGGGAAGGGGGGCGAGACTCCAGGGAAGGAACAACCGGCCGTCGGCGTACGGGGAATGGATGATCCCGAAGAGCGTGAACAGACCGGCCGCCGCAGCCCAGGCCCCCGCCTGCCGGAGCCGGCGATCGACGAGAGCCGCGGTCATCCCTGCCCAGAGCAGGCTCGTGACGATGAACCCGGCCGAGAGCATCCGCATCGTGTAGAGATCGCGGGCAAGTGCCGCATCCGGCTTTGCCCCTGCGGCGAGGAGGTTGTCGGCCTGGAGCGTGACCAGCGCCGCCAAGGCCGGCACGCAGGCGATCGCCACGGCGGGCAAGTGACGTGCGGGGGTGGCATGGAAGCTCTGGGCGGTGATCTCCAGGCCGATGAAGACGAGGATCGGATAGACCGCCGCCGGCGGGAGCGCCTGATAGATGTAGGCGAAGGTGCCGGTGAGCCCGGCCAGCCCGATCACGGTGGCGGTTGCCAGGGTGTAGGCGGCTCGTCCTCCCATCGCCTTGTAAGCCGGGTGGCCGATGTAGGGGGTGGTCTGGATGACGCCGCCGCAGACGCCGGCGAGGATCGTGGCGATCGCCTCGACGCCGATCACCGATCCGGTGTCGTACTCGTCGCCCGCCGCGGCGGCGCTCTCCGTGCAGTCGATGCCGCCGACCACGGTGCCCAGGGCGAAGGGAATCACGATGGGGAGAACCTTCACCGTGTCGGGCCAGCCCTCCAGCCATTCCAGCCGCAGTGCCGAGAGCCACTCCCGCGGCCACAGCGCCGCGGCGGGATCGAGCGCGGCATGGGGGACTGCTTCGATCCAGCCGGCGCCGGTGCCGACCAGATGAATCCCCCAGCCGACGACCAGCGCGGCGAGCGCCCCTGGGATCCCGAATGGAAGGGGGATCCGGGCGGTGAGTGTGGCCAGGACGATGCCGAGCGAGAGAAGGCCGACCAGCGGCGACTCGAAGACATCGAGGAGCGGGAGGAACGTGATCAGCACCAGGGCGACCGCCGTGAGGCTGCCGAGGAGCGCGGCTCGGGGAATGAGCCGGCGGATCGGACCGGCGACGAAGCTGCAGGCGAGTTTGAACAGGCCGCTGGCGACGATGGCGCACATCCCCACATGCCAGGCATGACGGGCCGCGGCCGTGACCACCTCCGGGGGAGCGTCGGCCGGGCCGCGGGCGGCGAGGAAGGCCGGGCCGATGACGAGGAACACCATCCCAAAGGTGCTCGGCGTGTCGAGGCCGAGGGGCATCGCGGTCACGTCGCTCCTGCCGGTCTGGCGCGCCAGCCGGAAGGCGAGCCAGGTGAAGAGCAGATCGCCGACCACGACCCCCACCGCCGTTCCGGGGACGAAGTGGGAGAGGGCGAAGTCGACGGGGTATTGGAAGACGGTCGCCA
This sequence comes from Candidatus Kuenenia stuttgartensis, assembly GCA_945860405.1. Taxonomy (GTDB): domain Bacteria; phylum Planctomycetota; class Planctomycetia; order Pirellulales; family UBA1268; genus QWOP01. The sequence goes on from CAMARC010000142.1 coordinate 8,320, forward strand.
GGAGGGAGACGGCGAGGACGAGGTCGGCGAGGTTGTCGAGGGCGAGGCCGAAGAATGCGTTGATATCCCCCGGGGCCGCCCAGCGGTAGGCGTTCCTCCCGCGGTTTGGGGCTGGGCGGGGGGGCTCGGAGCGTCCGGGGATGGGGCTGGGGGGTGTCATCGAGGCCTGGCTGGCGGAGCAGGGGGGAGGCAGCCGGCCGATCCACCCGGCCACCGGTCCTTTCGGAACAGGGGCCGCAACTTCGCGGCAGGAGGGATCGGCCGACTATACTCGACGGGGCGGATTTCCGGGGGGGCCGAGCCCCCTCCGACTTTTTTCAGCCCGGCTTGCGAACCCGGTTCCCCTTCACGCCGTAGTGCCGATGGTTGCACACGATTCTCATTCCCGTTCCGGAGAGACTCCAGCCGGCCGTGTTCACGGCGATGGCCCTTCGTCCGCGGTGCGCCCCAAGGGGGCCGTTGCTGGCAGGGGTGCGGTGGTCGACCGGGAACCGGTCGCTGCCGCCGCGGTGAACGTCGTCGACCGGGGTGACGGTGGGAGAGAAGGTGGGCCCTCCGATGAGGAACTGCTCCGGCGGTTCCGCAGCGGCGGGGACGAAACCGCCTTCGAGGCGCTTGTGCACCGTTACGAGCAGGAGTTGTTCAGTTACCTCCGTCGCTATCTCGGCAGCGCCGAGATGGCGGAGGATGTGTTTCAGGCGACGTTCCTGCAGGTGTATCTCAAGAAGGAGGGATTCGAAGAGGG
>CAMARC010000143.1 GCA_945860405.1 Candidatus Kuenenia stuttgartensis
ACCATCACCCGCTCATGGCTGGCGGCGGTGGTGTGGAGCCGATCGAGGGCGTCGGTGGCGGTCGCCACGGCCGAATCGAAGCCGAAGGTGAAAGCCGTGGCGCCGAGATCGTTGTCGATCGTCTTCGGGACGCCGACGACGGGCATGCCTGCCTCGTGGCACTGCTGGGCGATCGAGAGCGAGCCGTCACCGCCGACGCACACCAGGCCGCAGATCCCCAGTTGCTCGAGGGTCGTCGCCGCCGCCTTGAGAAGCTGCGGGTCGATCGCCACCCGGTCGTTCTCCCCCACCAGCGCCGTGAATCGGCCGGTGTTTGAGGAGCCGAGGATCGTTCCCCCCTGGGTGAGAATATTCGCCACGCGCGACGGATCGAGCGGCATCCAGGCGACCGGGTCGACGAGCCCCTCGTAACCTCGGAGGAAGCCGAGGCTCTCGTAGCCGAGGCGATGAGCGCTCTTCACCACCGCGCGGATGACGGCGTTGAGGCCAGGGCAATCCCCGCCTCCGGTGAGGATCCCGATGCGCGGCCTACGGGCGGACATGATGGGTTACTCCGGAAAAAACGGTACCGAACGATGCCGAGCGTGAGTGTAGCGATCTGCGGGAAGAGGCATCCGCGGCCCCCGGTTCCCGAATCAAGCGGGGCTTGGACAGGGCTTGGACGGGGCTTGGATTCAAGGCCGCCAGGCGCGGATCGCCATCCGCAGCAGGGCCAGGGCCGCGTCGCGGCGCTGGCGGAAGCCCGCCTTGCTCTCGCCGACGGTCCGATCGGTGAACGTGATCGGCACCTCGACGATCCTCCCCCCGGCACGGTGCACCTGGATGAGCATGTCCTCGAGCACGGCGTACCCCTCGTCGAAGGGGCCTGAGAGGCGATCGAAAAACCCGAGTTGCACGGCGCGGAAGCCGGTTGAGGAATCGCGCACCGGCAGGCGGAGCAACCAGCGGGCATACCAATTCACAAGCGCGCTGGTGACACGCCGCGACAGCGGCCAGCCGACGATCCGCCCTCCGGCCACCCGCCGCGATCCCAGCGCCACGGCCGCCGCTCGGCCGCCGATAGGCTCCAGCGCCGCCAACAGCCTGGGGATGTCGTCGGGATCGTGACTGAAATCGGCGTCCATGTTGAGGGCGACCGCGAACCCGCGAGCGCTCGCCGCGCGGAAGCCTTCGATGATCGCGGAGCCGAGGCCGCGGCGACCGCGGCGCACGAGCACGTGGAGGCGCGGCCGCGTCCGCGCGAGGTCGAGAACGAGCCCCCCCGTGCCGTCGGGGGAGTCGTCATCAACGACGAGCATCTGCAGCCCGGCATCGACCTCGAGGACACGATCGACAAGTTCCCCGATCGACCCGCGTTCGTTGTAGGTCGCCGTCACGACGAGCACGCGGCCCGGTGGCCAGGCCGGCGCAGAGGCCAGATCCCCACCCGACTGCGGCGGCACGTCTGCCCCTCCGATCCTTCCGGGCAGCACGCGGCTCATTCCGCCGACCCACCTCGACGCATCCTGGCAAACAGACGCCGATAGTCGCCGAGGCGCACGGGGATCACCCGGCGGTCTGCCTCGACTGGCGGCATCCACAGATCCTCCTCGATGACCACCATGTCGGCGTCGTCCGCGGCGTCGTCCGCGACCGGGGCCACAACCGGCGTCGCGGGCGCGACCGGGCCGGATCGGGCCCGCGTATCGGCAACAACCGGAGGGTGGTCGGCCGAGGGAAGCTGACGGGAGAGCGATGCCCCTTCGCGGCTGGCAACATGACGGCGATCGCTGAAGTCGGCCGGCCCGCGGACGACATACCGTTCGACGACGCGCTCGGCGTCTGCGAAGTATTCCGCGAACGGATCCTCGATCCCGTCGAACACCAATTCAACCTCGGGGCCGGACCACGGATTGCCGCCGGCCGGCATCGTCGCTGGCTCACGGCCGGAAGGGGCGTTCCCCCAGGCCGGCTCGATCCCGTCTTCGACCCCGTCCTCGATCCCGCCCCCCCCCTCGGCAGGCTCGTCGCCGTAGCCTTCGACCCCATCGTCGAACGGCATGCCTGGGGAGATCGCTCCGTCGCCACGGAGCCCGGACAGGGCATGGCCATTGGCCGACTCGTCGTCGAACGATCCAAACTCGACGATCGCGCCGCAATCCTCCGGCTCCTGGTCACCCGGCGCCCGGTCGATCGTCGGCAGGGGATCGGCCGCCGGTGGCATTCGATCGACGACATGCCCAAGCGCGGTCGCAGGCAGACGCTGGATGTCGCGCCACGCGCTTGTGATGTCGGCAGGCCCGACGCGCTTGCGGCCCGCTTCGCCGGCCTGCACGAGGGCCAGGTCGCAGAGTTGGTTCACCAGCCGCGGCACGCCGTCGGTGGCCGCAAACACCGCGTCATCGCTCCCCCGTTCGAAGACGGCGTCCCACTGCAAACCGGCCACTTTCATCTGCGTCCGCAGATAGGCCATCGTCTCCTCGTGATCGAGCGGCTCGAGATAGAACCGGGCCCCGATCCGCTGGGCGAGACTCTCCATCCGCGACGTGCCCAGGCGCTCGTCCATCTCGCGTGCCCCGGCAAGGACGACGTGGACGGAGGGGAGCGGCGTGGGGATGTTCGTCAGGAGGCGCAGCTCCTCGAGGAGGCGGGTGGGGAGCGTGTGCGCCTCGTCAACGAGGATCACCAGGCCCGACCCGCTGGCGGCAAGGCCGCGGACGCGCTCGACAACACCGATCCGCAGTTCCCCCTCGTCGATGCCGCGGTACGGTTCGCCGATCTCGGCGAGCACCGCTTGCCAGAGGGCGCGGCGGGTGCAGATCCGGGCGCCGGAGAGGAGGGCGACGTCGAAGTCGTCGCGGACATGCTCCGCCAGCTTGGCCAGGAGCAGCGTCTTGCCGGTCCCGGGGGGACCGACGATCAGCCCCACCCCTTCCGACCGACGGATGGCCCGCTCGATCCCGAGCAGGGCGGCATCGATGGCTCGCGCCGGATGGTAGAAATCGGGACGCGGGGCGGCGAGGAAGGGGCGACTCGACGGCGGGCGACGCGGGGCGATCATCGTGCGGGTCAATTCCTGGTGGTGTGCACCGGTCAGGCCGTTGTCCTCCGACACCCGGCTCTCCCCTTGTTTCGACCAGCCGGCGCGGCTTCCTCCACCATCGCGCCCCGGCGTAGACTCTTCCGGTCGTCCAAGTCGCAGCGGCCCTGCAGGTCATGCCGGTTCGGCCGATGGTGACGCCCGTCCCCCGGTGAGCATCACCCCGGCATACTCCCGCCCGCGTTCCCGCCGACACCGATTCCGGCCCCGAAGACTGTCACCATGTTTCGTGTGAAGATCTGTGGTGTGACGACGCCTGACGACGCCCGGATGGTGGCAGCGGCAGGAGCCGATGCGGTGGGGCTCAACTTCGTCCCCGGCTCGCCGCGCTGCCTGACCGTGGAGTCGGCCCGGCTGGTGGCAGCTGCCCTCCCCGCCGGGATCCTCCGCATCGGAGTCTTTGCCGGCATGGATCCCTCCGCCGTGCGGGTGATCGCCAAGAGCGTCGGCCTCGACGCCATCCAGTTCCACGGGCATCTGGCCCCTCCGGTCGCCGGCGTCCCGAACCCCTGCTGGGATCCCCCCGGGGTCTGTCGCGACGTCGCCCCGATCCCGGTGATCCGGGCCTGCCGGTTGCGGAGCGATGGCCCGGCGACCGCGGCGCTCGACGAGGCCCGGGGCTGGATCGCCGCAGCGATCGCCGCAGGACGGGCTCCGGCGATGCTCCTTGTTGATGCCGGGGCCGCGCCTGGCGCAGCAGCCGCAAGCCTGGGAGGAACGGGGCTGGTGGTCGACTGGGAGCGATTCGTGGCGGCAGGCGACCCCGGAATGCCTGTGGTCTTGGCCGGAGGCCTGACCGCTGACAACGTCGCTGCGGCGATCGAGGCCACCGGGGCGACCGCCGTCGACACGGCCAGCGGCGTCGAATCGACGCCGGGGAGAAAGGACCCCGAGCGCGTGCAGGCCTTCGTCAGCCGGGCCCTCCGGGCGTTGGCCGCGAGAGCTGACCGCTGACCGCCTCGGGGCGGGCTGGGGAAGAAAAACACTCTTTTCCATTCCTGCCTGACGGCTAAGATGCAGGGCCTTTCCGCCGGCCGTTTGAGCCGGCCCGGCTCATGGTCATCCGCCCGGCCCGCCGTATTTTTTCCGGACCGGGGCGACGTGGGTTGAATCAGTTCCTTCGTACGCCCAATCCGTTCCCGCCCTCCCTGAAGGAGATCTCCCTTGGCCCAAGTTGAAACCCGCCTTCCTTATAAAGTTGCCGATCTCGCGCTCGCTGACTGGGGCCGCAAGGAGATCATGCTGGCCGAAAACGAAATGCCGGGCCTGATGGCACTGCGTCAGAAGTACGGCCGGAGCAAGCCGCTGGCCGGGGCTCGGATTGCCGGCTGCCTCCACATGACGATCCAGACGGCCGTCCTCATCGAGACGCTCAAAGAGCTCGGCGCGGAAGTGACCTGGAGCAGCTGCAACATCTTCTCGACCCAGGATCATGCCGCAGCGGCCATCGCCAAGGCCGGCTTCCAGGTCTACGCCTGGAAGGGGATGACGAACGAAGAGGCCGATTGGTGCATCGAGCAGACGCTGTTCTTCTCCGATGGCCAACCGCTCAACATGATCCTCGACGACGGCGGCGATCTGACGTCGATGGTCCACAACAAGTATCCGGAACTGCTCGGCGGAATCCGCGGCCTCTCCGAGGAGACGACCACGGGCGTCCACCGCCTCTACCAGATGCACGAGAAAGGCGAGCTCAAGCTCCCCGCGATCAACGTCAACGACTCCTGCACGAAGTCGAAGTTCGACAACCTCTACGGCTGCCGTGAGAGCCTCGCCGACGGCATCAAGCGGGCCACCGACGTGATGGTGGCCGGCAAGGTGGTGGTGGTGTGCGGCTACGGCGACGTCGGCAAGGGCTCGGCCCACTCGATGAAGGCCCTCGGGGCCCGCGTCATCGTCACCGAGGTCGACCCGATCAACGCCCTCCAGGCGGTGATGGAGGGCTACGAGGTGACGACGATGGAGGAGGCCGCCCCGCGCGGCCAGATCTTCGTGACGGCCACCGGCTGCCGCGACGTGATCCTCGGCGAGCACATCGCGCGGATGCCCAACGACGCGATCATCTGCAACATCGGTCACTTCGATCTCGAGATCGATGTGTCGTGGCTCGAGAACACGAAGGGGATCAAGAAGGTCGAGATCAAGCCGCAGGTCGACCGCTACACGCTCCCCTCCGGCAACTCGGTGATCTTGCTGGCTGAAGGAAGGCTCGTGAACCTCGGCTGTGCCACCGGCCACCCGTCGTTCGTGATGAGCACCAGCTTCACCAATCAGGTCCTCGCCCAAATCGCCCTGTGGACGGAGACCGACAAGTACGACGTCGGTGTCCATCTCCTCCCCAAGAAGCTCGACGAGGAAGTGGCCCGCCTCCACCTCGAGAAGCTGGGCGTGAAGCTCACGAAGCTCACCAAGCAGCAGGCCGAGTATCTCCATATCCCGGTCGAAGGCCCGTTCAAGCCCGAGTACTACCGGTACTGAGACTTGTCGCCGGGGCCTCCCGGCGGCAGCCTTCGTTTCACTCCCGACGGGGGTGTCGCCCAAGCGACGCCCCCGTCGGCTTTTTTTATGGTCCGTTCCGGTTCCACGTGGAACGGCTCGTGGCCGCGACCGCTCCCGGGCAGCCGCCTTGGCGGGTGGGATTTGCTACGATCGCAGGACACCCTTTTTCTTCCCCCCGCACCCCGAGGAAGCTCCCTCCGCCATGCCCCACGTCGCCCCGCTCCGCGGCCTCCGCTACGACCCCAAGCACGTCGGCGCCCTGTCGCAGGTGATCGCCCCGCCGTACGACGTCATCGATGCGGCGCTCCAGGAGGCGCTCTACCAGCGGCACCCCGCCAACGTGATCCGCATCGAACTCAACCGGGAGGAGCCGGGGGATGACGAGCGGACGAACAAGTACACCCGGGCGGCGAAGTTCCTCCGCAGTTGGCGCGATCAAGGGGTGGTGATGCAGGAGCCGGCCGCGGCGCTCTACGTCTACCATCAGGAGTTCGAGGTCGAGGGACGCTCGTTCGTTCGCCGGGGGGTGATGGCGCGAGTCCGCCTCGAGCGGTTCGGCACCGGCAACATCCATCCCCACGAGGAGACGATGTCGGGCCCGAAGCAGGATCGCCTCCTCCTCACGCGGGCCTGCAGGGCCAACCTCAGCCAGGTGTTCGGGCTCTATCCTGACACCGAAGGGGAGGTGCAGACCGTGCTCGATGGGGCCGTGGCCGGGCAGCCGCCACTGGAGGCCACCGACCACCTCGGCGTGAAGAGCTGGATGTGGCCGCTGACGGATGAGGCGGTGGCGGCCAAGGTGGCCGGGCTGATGGGGCCGAAGCCGGTGTTCATCGCCGACGGCCACCATCGTTACGAGACCGCCTGCAACTACCGGGACGAGGTGGCAGAGGCCAACGGTGGCACGCTCCCCTCCGACCACCCCGCCAATTTCGTCCTCATGATGCTCGTGGGGATGAGTGACCCGGGGCTCGTCGTCCTCCCCACCCACCGCCTGTTCGTCGAGCCGTCAGTGGCCACCGCGGCCGATCTGGCCGCGAAGCTCGGCGACTGCTTCACCACCGAGAAGGCGGGCGTCGGCCCGGATGCCGCCGCAGACGTGTGGGAGGAGATCGAGACCGAGGACGCCCAAGGGACGCTCGGGCTCTACACAGCCGGCGACCGCACCTGGACGCTCGCCCGGATCACCCCCGCTGGCGCTGCCCGGATGGAGCAGATCGCGGCCGAGCATGGCCCGTCGTGGCGGGGGCTTGGGGTCTCGATCCTTCACCGGCTCGTCATCGGCGAGTTGCTCGGCGCCAAGCAGATCCCCACCCCCGGCTACGTGCACCTCGTCCGCGAGGTGGTCGAAGGACTCGAGACCGGGAAGTACCCCCTCGCGGCCCTCGTCATGCCGGCGAGCGTCGGTGACATCAAGAGCGTCAGCGAGACCGGGGAACGGATGCCCGCGAAGAGCACCTACTTCTACCCGAAGCTCGCCAGCGGTCTGGTCTTCAACCCGCTCGAGTGACTCCCCCGCAATCTGCGGACGCCGCCTGCGGTTTCCCTTCGGCTCGAGCGCCCGGGAGCGTCGTTCGGTGTCCGGGCTGAGCCTGGGGCCGAGCGGCGTTCCACGTGAAACCGTGCCGCCCCAGAAGCCTGCGTGGGCTGCGGGGGCAGGGTGTTGTGGGCGATCCTGCGCGGTCACGCGGTTTCACGTGGAACGCCCCCCGACGGCCGATCGGCGGCTCGCCTGACGTCTGCGGCAACCTTGCACGGCGAAACGGTTGGAACGCCCCCCGCTCTCCGGCATGACGATCGTGCCGGCGGAAGCCGATATTCCGGATATTCCCAGAATGCCCTGGGAAACATCTGGAAGGGATCTGCGTGTGGGAAGGATTCTGTGCGTGGCCAACCAAAAGGGGGGCGTGGGGAAAACCACCACCGCGACCAACCTCGCCGTCGGCCTCGCCAAGGGGGGGCTGCGGACGCTCCTGGTCGATCTCGACCCGCAGTGCAATGCCACTTCCGGGCTCGGGGCCGTCCCGGCGGCGATCCACCCCCTCGTCTCGGAGGCCCCGCTTTCCGGCTCGGTGATCGAGACTGGCGTGCCCGGCCTGTCCCTCCTTCCGGGCAGCCGGAGCGTCCGCGACGTTGAACGGCTGGCGACGCTCGCCCGCAACGGCAGTCTTGTTCTCGAGACCCATCTTGCCGGCGGGCTCAATGCCTGGGACTACTGTCTCATCGATTGCCCGCCCTCGATCGGCGACCTCACCCGGACGGCCCTGGCCGGGAGCACGGAGGTGCTGATGCCGATCCAGTGCGAGTACTTCGCCCTCGAGGGGCTGACGCAGATGATCGAGGTGATCCGCGACGTGATGGACGAGCGCCCCGGCCGGCTGCGGTTTGGGGGGATCGTCCTCACGATGCACGACGACGATCTGGAGCTGACCCGCGAGGTGGAGAACGAGGTTCGGGACTTTTTCGGGGAGATCGTCTTCGAGACGGTCATCCCGCGCGACGTCGCGGTGTCGGAGGCTCCCAGCCACGCCCGCAGCGTCCTTGACTACGCGCCGCGCTCGAGGGGAGCGCGGGCCTACACGGAATTGTGCATGGAGGTTCGGGACTGTGAGTAAGGAACGACGTCTCGGTCGGGGATTGGAAGCGCTGCTCGGCCGGGCGGGGCTCGACCCACAATCGACCCCCACCGCCCCGCAGACCGACGGCACCGGCGCTCTCGCCTCGCAGCCAGCTCCCCTTTCGGGGCGGCCCTTGGAGATCCCGGGCAAGGGGGTCGGTGGGCTCGGTACCGGGGCCGCCCGCCTCATCCTCCACGCGCCGGAGGAGGTCGAGCAGGCGGCCGCGACGCTGCCGGTGAACGAGGTCGATCCGGCGCTGGTCGATCCGAATCCCTGGCAGCCCCGGTCGGTCGTCGACGACGGCGCCCTCGCCGAACTCACCGCCAGCCTCGGGGAGCACGGCCTCGTCCAGCCGATCGTCGTCCGTGCGCGGGGCGACCGCTACCAGCTGATCGCCGGCCAGCGTCGCTTGGCGGCGGCCCGTCGGCTGGGGTGGGCGAAGCTCCCCGTCCGCGTCCTCGATGTCGACGACCGGCAGATGTCGGAGATCGCGATCGTCGAGAATCTCCAGCGCCGCGACCTCGATGCGCTCGAGAAGGCTGCCAGCTTCAAGACCTACCTCGCCGCCTGGGGATGCACGCAGGACGAGCTCGCCAAGCGGCTCTCGATCGACCGCTCGAGCGTCACCAACCTCATCCGTCTCCTCGAGCTTCCCGATGGGGTGCAACAGCGCCTTCGGGCGGGCGAGATCTCGATGGGGCACGCCCGCGCCCTCCTCCCGCTCGGCGACGAACACGAGCAGGTGAAGCTCGCCCAGCGGATCGTTGCCGAGGGGCTCTCGGTCCGGGCGATCGAGGGACAGGTGCAGGAGATTCTGCGGGCCGACGA
>CAMARC010000144.1 GCA_945860405.1 Candidatus Kuenenia stuttgartensis
TTCAATTGCATCGCCACGAAGGTCATCGTCACCTGCCGGTCGTGGCCGCAGCGGGAGGATTTCCTCGCCCTGGTCGAGCGCCGGCTCGCCTCGCTACCGGCGCGGCCGGGCTGGTATCCCGGCTCCGTCCGCGACTGGGAGGCCGCGACCGGGCGCGTCGCGCCTGCCGATGGCACGGTTCCCTCGAGCCTGGTCACAGGCGTCGACCCGGCGACCGACGATCGCCTCCTCGCTCGGGAGTGGTTTGTACCGGTGGTGGCCGAGGTGCCGCTCGACGCCGACGATCTGGCTGGATTTTGCGGCCGGGCCCTGGCGTTTTCACATCGGCTGCCGGGGTCGCTGGCCGCGAGCGTGACGATTCCCAACGGGCTCTCGGCGGTCGATCTCCGTCACGTCGAGCAATTCGTCGATCATCTCGCCTTCGGGGTGGTGGCGGTGAACACCTGGTCGGCGCTGGCCTATGCCCTCGGCAACGTGCCGTGGGGGGGCTTCCCCGGGGGGACGCTCGCGTCGCCAAAAAGCGGGATCGGATTCGTCCACGATCCGCTCCTGTTGCCGCTGGTGCACAACTCGGTGATCCGCGCTCCCTTGTGGTCGCCGATCCGGCCGCCGTGGTTTCCGTGGCACTCGGCCGGCGCCCGATTGACGCGGGGCGTGATCGATCTCTACGGCCGCTGTGCCGAGGGAAAGAGCGGCCTCGGCACGCTCCTGGCGATGCTCCCCGCGGTCCTCCGCGGGTGAATTGAGCGGTGTAAAAAATGACGAAGGGAGCAGGCCCCCATGAAAGACTGCTCCCCTCGCATTGGATTCACGATGGTCGGCGGCGGTCGCGACGATCAACCGACGTAGAGCCCGCGGGTGTTGGACTTGGTGAACCCGCTGATCTTCTCGCTGACAAGGTTCGAGCGGAGCGTCCAGACCCCTTCACCGCCCCCTTCGGCAGCGGCGTACGCGTAGAGCTGGATCGTCGGACTGACCCCGTCCGCGGACGCGACCATCACTTGGCCCGCCCGGGCCGCCACGCGGACGCCGGTCCGGAAGGCCGTGCCGAGATCCTTCTTGGAGATGAGCGTGCCGTTGAGGCCGTCGTAGATGCTCACGGTCCGGGCCTTGTCGAAGCCGATGATCAGCTCGGCCTTGCCGTCGCGATTCATGTCGGCCGCGGCCACGAACACGCCCGTTCCTCCCTTGGCAGCAAATGACGTGAGCAGGGCATTCTGGGGCGGCAGCGTCCCCCTCTCGGCGATCAGGAGCCGGCCGCTGTAGACAGCGACCTTGCCCCCTCCGCCGGGGCCGGCGCCCGCCACCACGTCGCCGTACCCGTCGGCATCGACGTCGCCGCCGGCCACGCGCACCCCGACCCGCGCCGCGGCCCCGAACGGCGCAAGCGTGCGGAGGAGCGTGCCCCGACGCCCCTCGTAGATCTTCACCTCGCTCGGCCGCGCCCCGGCCGAGCCGACGATCACGTCGGCGAAGCCGTCGCTGTTGACGTCGGCGGTGGCGACGAACACGCCGGGCCGGGCGGCCGCCCCCGTGGCGCCGGGGACGAGCTTGAACATCGCCGCCGCCTGCCAGATCACCGAGTTGGTCCTTCCATCGACCACGACCACGGTGTCCCGTCCTCCCGGGCCCGCCCCGTAGACGTAGTCGACGACGCCGTCGGCGTTGATGTCGCCCGTCGCCGTCCGCCATTCGCCGGCGTAGTTCGGCAGGAGCTGGCCGGGCGAGGTCTTCACGCTGGGGGTGATCAGCGGGATCTGATCACGGAACTCGAGGACCGGCCGCGTGTTCACATCCGTTTTGAAATCCGCGCTGGCGACCGTGAAGATCGCCGGGTTGGTGGCCGACGCCGCGTTCGAGACGGCCGGATAATCGATCCGGTAGACGTGGCTTGTCGGCCCCGGTGCCACGTCCTCGGTGCGGAACCGGGTCTGCATGTCGCTGGCCCCCGTGCCGTCCACGTAGGAGGCGAATCGGGAGGTCTTGTCGTCGGACGCGATCGCCGAGTTCACGAACAGGCCCGCCGAGGGAACGTTGCCGGTGGCGGTGGTGGTGAGCAGTGTTGTGCGGTTGGCCACCGTGTCGCGGATGAACACGCCCCCCTTGAAGCTCCGGTCGGAGATCCCCTGGACGAGGTTGTTGGCCTTGCTCGAGAACATCACGTACCGGCCGCTCTGACTGATCGTGTTGAGCACATCGCGCGATCCGGCGGGGGTGGGCGATCCGAGCGTCGCCTTGTTGCCAGCGGCGTTGGGCTTGCCGTTGATGTCTGGCTTGCCATCGGCATCGACGTTGAAGCCGACCGAGACGAGGGTCGTGACACCCTTGGCCCCGGCGGCCCAGTCGACCCTCCGCATCCAGAGGTTGTCGAAGCCTCCGAGGATGAAGTTGAGCGGCAGCGGTGCCTGCGGCAGGTTCTGCGTGAAGGGATAGGGTGACGTGAACCCGGGCAGGTAGAAGTTGTTGGCGGCGGTGGAGAAGAGGAATGACGACCCATCGGCCGACATCCCGCCGAAGGTGGCGATCCGGTTCGTGTTGGCCAGGCCATCGGGGGAGTTGACGAGCACGGCCTTCCCCGTCGGGACGGTCGGGGAGGCCGAAGCGAACTGGAATCCGTAAATGTCGATCGGGTGGGGCTGAAACGCCGTCCACTTGCTCCCGCCGACGATCACCGGCTCGGAAAAATCGGCGGTGACGTCCTTCCAGCCCTCCACGAGGTTGCCGGCCGACGACGTGAACGCGATCGTTCTCCCGTCGTTGCTCACCGAGTGGTTTTGGGAATCCCACAATTCCGCTACGAAGTTGCGGACGAAGGGGCGCACGCTCCCGTCGAACAAGTTCGGCTGGGCCGACCCGGCGGCCTTCGTGGCATCATCCCACTTCCGGCTGACGAGGAGGTTGGTGCTCGAGTCGACGTCGCTGGCGAAGACATCGAGGGAGAAATCGGAGTCGGTGGTGCCGGTCACGATTTCGGCGGACGTCCGCCGCGTGCTGTAGACCACCCGCTTTCCATCGCCGCTCATCTGGCTGAACATCGGCTCGAACGGCTCCGCCCACGCGCCCTGGCCGATGGCCGGCCCGGTGTAGTTGCCGAGGGCCTGCGTCGCATCGACGTTGACGGTCACGGTCTTCGCTGCCCACGGTCCGCCGCCGAAGCCCGTCGTGCTGGCGACGAAACTGTCGAGCGTCCAGTCGCTGCCGGCGCCCTGGCCCTGCGCGTTCACGCTGATCGCCTCTTGGTCGAGGATGCCCGGCCTCACGACGTCGATCCAGCCGGCCGGCACCCAGCTGTCGTAGAGCACCCTGGTGCCGTCTTCGGAGATGCCCTTGTTGAGGGAGAGCGACTCCTGGGCGTCCTGCTGCACCAGATTCTGGAAGTTATCCGGGAGCACGGGGAGGTATTCCTGGGCGAACACGCCGGTCGCCATCGGCTGGCCCGGCTTCGGTACGGGCAGCCCTGGCACCAACGAGTTTGTCGCGACAGCCTGCTGTTGGCCCTCGGCATTGAGGCGGCTGACCAGCGCGATGCTGTTGGCGGCGTCGCCATCGGCTCTCCACACGAACACGTCCACCGTGCCCAGCTGGAAGTTTTTCCACGTGTCGGTCGTGGCATCCCGTTTCACAGGACGGTAGGTCGCCTGATCGTTCTCCACCGGCACGCTCGCGTCGTACTCGTTTGCCGCGATGATCGAATCGAAGACGACGCTCCGGCCGTCGCCGCTGAGATCCGCCGAAAGGGGCTCGAACATCGGCCACTGTCCGTACCCCGGGAAGTACTTGAAGCCTTCGAGCCCCGCGTAGCCGGCCGACTGCACCGGGCTGCCCGCCCGATGGGTCACGAGCCGCGTCTGGCCCATGGCGGTGTCGAGCCAGAAGAGGTCGGGGTTGATCGAGGGGATCGTCTGCTGGCCGGTGATCACGTTGGTGTCGGTACTCGAAAAGAGTACGTAGCGGCCCGAGTCGCTCACGTCGACGAGCGTGGCGCCAGCGGGGATCGGCAACTGGTCGTAGGCGGCATGGTTCTCTGAAGCGGCTCGCGACGCCGCCAGATCGACGATCGTTGCGGTCAAATTGATTCGCTCCTCGAGCCGCTCGGCGGCGGCGAGCCGGGTCTTCCGGGCGCGGTGGGTCGCTGCCTGAGAGCGGCGGGAGGCGCGGGAGAAAACCGAAAAGAGCGTCGTGGAGCGCATGGCGTCGTTCTCGTGGTTGGGATCAGAAGAATCGTGAGAAAAATGGCTGGATCGATTCCGGCTACCGTCGATCCGACTTGGAGAAAATCTCTGCCGGCCCCTTCTCGAGGCGGCCCTTCCAGGCGTACAGGTTTCGCGCATACGGCGGGTACGGCGCGGGCATGTCGCGCGACCTCAGAGAGATGCGGAGATCGTCGTGACTCGTGTCCCAGTAGCCACGGAGATCGACCGAGGCCCCCTGGACGATCGTGAGCATTGACGGCCCGGTGCCGACTTCGAAGTCGAAGATCTCGCGGTCATCCGGCAACTCCCGATCCGTCATGTCCACGATGAATGACTGCGTGATGGACAGGTAGCTCGAGCTGAGATTGACCCCGTCCTCGACGGGGTCGATGACCGTGACACGCTCCATCTCGATGTCGGAGTTCGTCAGATCGAAGCCGTCGTCGCCCGAGTGGTTGATCTCCACCGCCGGGACGTTCCACTCGTCGGCGATCACCCCGATCAGCGACACCGCATCGATGTCGTCGAGCCGACTTCCGTCGCCATCACCTTCCGTCGGATCCTTCCGGCCCAGGGAGTTGGCCACGATGTTCGTGGCGTTGAACGACCAGCCCACGCGCGGTCCGACGACCATCGACGACACGTCGTCCTTGGAGGCCTTTCGCGTCCCCCCGCAGAAGAAGACGCCGCCGTTGTCGGCCTCTTTCACCGGCTGATTGGCAGCATCGGCGGCCTGGAAGGTGACGGTCTTCGCCACGAGCGACGACCCCGAGTCGAAAATCAGGGCGCACGAGGTGATCGTCGTGAAGTTCTCTTTGCCGTTTCGGATCCGCACCTCGACGCCGTCCTCGATGGTCAGCGTGACGAACTTCCGCACGTGCACTTCACCCGTGATCACGTAGACCGTGCCCGCGCGAAACGTCGCGTTGCCGGTGATGTCCCCCGACAACTCGACGATTCCATCGACGGCGGCCGGCAGGACAAACGTCGCCGCCGACCGCACGACGAGGGGCGGTGGTGTAGGCGGCGGCACGGCGGCGATCGGCGGGGGCAGTGAACGGGACAGCGCCGGCGGAGCGATTGCTGGCGGCAGGGCCAATGGAAGGTTCTGCACCTGCTCGGAGGGGGGGGCGATGACGACGACCCGGCTGCCCGCGGCGGTGCTGGTCTTGCCGAAGTCGCCGCCGATCGCGGTGACGCGATTCCCGAAGCTGTCCTTGAGATCTGCGGCTGCGTTGAGCAGGATCACGTTCCCGACGAGGCCGTTTTCACCGCGAAACGCCGGGCTCGCCACCGAAGCGCCCTTGCGCATGGTGACGGCGAAGGTGAGCGTCTTGGTTCCCGAGCCGGCCGTGTAGGCGAGCGACTGGTTCTGCCCGCCGATGATCACGGGCACCGTCGGCTTGCCTTTGACGATGACCGGTCCATCGAAGGTGACTTGGAGCGAGACCTGGCGCCCCCGGGTGACGAAGGCGCCGAAGGAGGCGACGACCGGGCCGATGGCATCGATGCGGATCCGGCTGGTGTCGATTGCTGGGATGGCGTTGCTGGCGGGATTGCCGGCCCGGTCGAGGACTCGCGGGGCGAGGTTAGCCTGATTGAAGTCGAAGTCTCGGATCGCGGCGGAGTTGACGCGGCCGACGCTGATCCCGTCGGTGTCGACGTCGTTGGCCTTGACGGTCAATCGGAAGGTGAGCGACTTCGTGCCGCTCCCCGAGACGTACTGCGCCTCACGCATCGCAGAGCCGACCGCGACCGGGAGCGTGACGGTGCTCTGGTCGCCGGCCAGCTTCACCGGCTCGCTGAAGTTGACCTTGAAGGTGAGGGCCCGGTCGGTGCCGTAGGTGCCGGCCGCCGGCAGGACGACCGATCGGACCACCGGCGCGATGGTGTCGGGCAGGCCCGTCATGACGGCCAGAGCCAAACGCGGCTCGAGCGACTCGAGCTTCAGGTCACGCTGGCGGTTCCCCTTCTGCCGCCGCCGGGCGGCCTCGCGGGATCGGCGGCCGGCATCGCAAAAGAAACGGACCATGGATAAACCTTCGGCTTGGGTTCAGTCAGTCGCCAGCGGCACCGCCATCGTATTTCTCGATCGACGGCCCCCTCTCCAGGCGTCGCGATTCCCTGAGCAGCCCCAGGAAAAAGTCATCCATGACCCAACCGGCTGCGGGGCAGTCGGTGGAGCCAGTCTACCTGGAAAACCCCCGGTGTTCTCGAGTGCTACGCACTCGCGACCGCCTCCTGCGGTCGGGCCACCCCGCATCTACCACAACCCGGTGATCCGCGCGCCGCCCTCCGCGGCCATCCGGCCACCATGGTTCCCATGGCATCGCTCAGGCGCCAGGCTCGCGCGGGGCGTGATCGACCTCTACGGCCGCTGTGCGGCGGGAAGGCGTGGCCTCGGCACGATGCTCGCGAGACTCCCGTCGGTCCTCCGGGGGTGAGGTATCAGGCGGGAGGGAGCCTCGCTCGTCGAACCTGCAGCCCTCGGAAGGAATCAGTCTCGGACACTTGGAACCACGCATCGACCGGCATGGACGGGTTCGGTCATGCGTAAATCCGACTCACCTCTTCCACGAAGCGCGCGGAGGTGCCATTCCAAGACCAGAGTTCGGAGGTGCTTCCCCCGGACATGGGGCCCATCATGAGGCCCGCTGTGACGAGCCACGGCGTCTCTCCTTCGGGGAGAGTGAGTTTCTTTCCAGCCATCCCTGGGGCATCGGGATCCGGTGGATCATCGATCCTCCACCAAACGTCGGAAAACCACCAGAAGGCGTCGTCCGGATGTTGGTAGATCTTCTGCCACTTGTTCCATTCGTCGGGCGTCAGCACCACCGTGCGTTCGTCTTCGCCCGGCCAGCAACGCAGCGCCACGGGAATCGCGATCAAGGGGATGGAGCAGAACAATGCTTCGGATCTTCGGGAGGGAGTGATCCTCTCGGAGCGCCGGATGAACGCCTCGTAGATCGGCAACTTGGCGAGATCCCTCGGGGCAAGTGCCGCCGGGGATGGAGGCGGGGCGTCGAGGCGACACTGCTTCGCAAACGCCCGGAGTCTCGGAGCCCAGTGATCGTGGAGCTTGTGGCTCTCCTCGATTTTGTTAAGGAAACCGAGGGTGGACGGCACGCCGTCACACCACGTCATCTCGAGAAAAAGGTCCGGATCTTGACCGAGGGCCTTGATCCGCTCCAACAGCTCACTCGGGAGCTTGAAATCGGCGGGAGGGATGGCAGCGGCTTCGCGATCACAGAGGACGCAGAGCCCCTGGTACCGATCTGCCGTGAACTGCCGGATCAGAGTGCCGCACGTCGTGCAGGTTGTCTGGGCTTCGGTCATCGGTCGAACGGGCCTTTCTACGGCCGGTCTCTCTCCGGCGCGGATCGCTGCACTGACAAGGATCAGTCGGCCGTCAGCGGGCGCCGCGACCGCGGCGCTGGGAACGCTTGGCGCCGGGGCGGGGCGGAGCGTTTTTCGGTTGTGGTGGCTCCTCGCTGAACTTGTCGGCTTGGCCGGTGAGCTCGTAGAGGAACCGGCTCGGGCGACAGGGGCGGCTCTTTCCCCACTTCATCCGCGTCAGGCACATCGAGAGCACGAGTCGCTTGCGGGCCCGCGTCACTCCCACGTAGGCCAGCCGTCGCTCCTCGGCGATCGCATTCAGGCCGTCGGCCAGCGACCGATGGTGCGGAAGAATCCCCTCCTCGAGACCCACCATCCAGACGTTGTCGAACTCGAGCCCCTTGGCGGCGTGGAGCGTCATGAGACGGAGGAGACGCTTCGTCGGCTTGTCGTCCTTGGGGCGCTCCGCCTCCTTGACGTCGAGGACGAGGTCGTCGAGATAGCCACGGACGAGCTTGCCGACATCCTTCTCCTGACGATGCTCAGCTTGATGCTCGGCCAGGCCGTTGACGACCTGCTCGACACACTGCCAGCGCGCCTCGAGCTCTTCTGCGTCCTCGTATTCGCGCTCGAGAAACGCCCGGTAGCCCGCTTGATCGAGGAGGGCCCGGATCGCGACGGCCGGTTGAAGGGGGGCCTCACCGCCGCCGAGCGTGATCAGCTTCTCGAGCGCTGTCAGCCCCCCGGCCGCGGCGTTGCTCAAGCTCCCATCCGAGCGCCGCCCGAGCAGCTCACGCCACAGGCTCCGCCCCGCCGATTGGGCTGCCGTCCGCGCCTGGAGGACGGCGGACGAGGAGAGGCCGCGCGGAGGGACGTTCGCGATCCGCGACAGGGCCATGTCGTCGTCGGGGTCGACCATCATCCGCAGGAACGACATCACGTCCTTGACCTCGCGGCGATCGAAGAACGATCGGCTTCCCACCAGCTCATAGGGGATGTTGCGGCGGCGCAGCTCCTGCTCGAAGACGCGCGTCTGCTCGCCGGTGCGGAGGAGGATCACCGCTTCCGGCGGATCGACCGAGCCCTCCGCAAACCGGGCCTCGACGTCGCCGACGATCCGCCGAGCTTCGTCGAGCTCGTCCTGCGCCTGGACGATCGCGGGTGCCGGGCCGGAGGGGGCCTTCGAGACGAGCGTCTTGCCGTGGCGACGGGTATTGCAGGCGATGAGCGTGTTTGCCGCCCGGATGATCTCCGGCGTCGAGCGGTAATTCTCCTCCAGCCGCACCGTCACCGTCTTCGGCCAGCGCGCGGGGAACTCGAGAATGTGCGAGATCTGCGCGCCGCGCCAGGCGTAGATCGATTGGTCGTCGTCCCCCACGACACACAGGCTGCGGTGATCGCGGGCGAG
>CAMARC010000145.1 GCA_945860405.1 Candidatus Kuenenia stuttgartensis
AGGGCGACGAGGAGGACGATCGGCACGAAGGCCGCCGAGATCCGATCGGCGAGCTGCTCGATCGGCGCCCGCTTGGCATGGGCATCGCGGACGAGCCTGGCGATCCGGGCCACGAGGGCATCGTGCGGGTCGGCGATCGCCTCGATGACGAGGACGGCCGGGCCGTTGATCGCGCCGCCGAGAACACGGTCGCCGGGGCCGCGGGCCACCGGCAGCGGCTCGCCCGTCAACAGCGATTCATCGCAGGTCGTCTCCCCCGACACGATCCGGGCATCGGTGGGAATGCGGCTGCCGGGGCGGACGCGGAGCCGGTCCCCGTGGTGAACGGCCGCGAGCGGTACGACCTCGCCGCCGGGATCGCGTTCGGCGGTCGGCGGCGTGAGGTCGAGGAGAGCGCGGATTGCGGCCGTCGTGCCGCGCCGGGCGCGGGTTTCGAGGAGCTGGCCCACGAGGACGAGGACGACGATCATCCCCACCGATTCAAAGAACACCGCCACACTGCCGTCAGGGCGGCGGAAGGCTTCCGGGAAGATCCACGGGAACACCGTCGCCAGCACACTCACGCTCCAGGCCACGAGGACGCCAAGCGCAATGAGCGAGAACATCGTCGGCCGGCCCTGACGGAAACCGGTGAGCCCGCCGGAGAGGATTGTTGCCCCGCCCCAGAAGAGGATCGGCGTGGCCAGTGCCATTTGGAGCCAGTTTCCCCAGGCGCTCCCGGCGAGGGCGATCAATCGGGCAAAAAGTCCCTCGGCGGCGTGGCCGGCACCGTGGCCAGCCATCCCCGCCATCGCCACTCCCATGAGGATCACCGCGAGCGCCCCGCAGATCCACAGCCGGCGCCGTTCGGCGGCGACCGTCGCCACCTCGGCCGCGTCGGCGCCGATCGGCTCGAGCGGCATCCCGCAGATCGGACAGGCGCCTGGCTCGGACCTCGTCACCTGCGGGTGCATCGGGCAGGTCCAACCGAGCTCACCGATGTCGGCCTTGGCGCAGCACGGCTTGACGGCCGCTGCCGACGATGCTGCGGCGGGCTTACTGCCAGAGCCTCCGCAGCAGGAACCGGCGGCGGTCGTGCTGCTCGACCCGAGGGGGACGAGCGTCACCGGGGTGGGCGACGTTCCGCCTCCACAGCACGATTTCTCCGCCACGGAGGGGGCGTTTTCCGGGAGCACGTCGAGCCCGGGGACGGTGGCCGATGGAGCGCGGAGCGGGCTGATCTGGATGAGATCGGAGTCCATCGGGCTGGCCTTCTGAGTGGGCGGGAATCAGGCATCGACCGACGGGGCCACAGGGGCGTTTGAACGCGCGGCGAGGGCGGCGAGCTTTGCGGCGGCGGAGCCGTCGTCGATGGCGCGCTCGGCAAGGGCGCGGGCCGCGGGGAGCGATGCGGCCACTCCGGCAGCCCACAGCGTCGCCGCGGCATTCAGCACGACGACCTCGCGGCGCGGCCCCGACTCCCCGGCGAGCACGGCGCGGATCGCCGCGGCGCTCTCGTCGGGGCCGTCCACCTCAAGCCGCGCAAGCTCGGCGATCGGCCGCGTCGACAAGCCGAAGTCTTCGGCCGTCCACGTGTGGTGTCGCGTGCCTTCGGGCCCGACATCGATGACCTCGGTGAGCCCGAACAGGCTGACTTCGTCGAGCGTCGCCGATCCGCCGGTTCCTGGGATTTCGAGCGGGCTCGAGACGACGAGGACGCGGCGGGCTCCGCCGAGCATGGCCGCTTCCGCCACGGCGTGACGGACGGAGGCCCGGCCGACGCCGATCACCTGCACCGTCGCCCCGGCCGGGTTGCATAGCGGGCCGACGAAATTGAACACCGTCGGCCTCCCCAGGGAGCGCCGCAGCGGGCCGACGCGGGCCATCGCCGGATGGTGGGTGGGGGCCAGGCAGAAGGCGAGGCCGAGGTCGGCGAGGCAGGCGGCCGCGAGGGACGGATCGCCATCGATGCGGACGCCGAGACGCTCGAGGACATCGGCCGAGCCGGTGCGGCTGGAGACGGCCCGGTTGCCATGCTTCGCCACCGGCAGCCCGGCCCCGGCGACGACGATCGCCGCGGCCGTCGAGATGTTGAACGATCCCGATCCGTCACCACCGGTGCCGCAGGTATCGGCGACGATTCGGCAGGCATGCGGCACGCGCACCATCCTCGCCCGGAGCGCCGCGGCGACGCCGGCGACTTCCGCCGTGGTCTCGCCAGCCTCGGCGAGGGCCACGAGCCACTTCCCGAAGGTGTCGAGGTCGACGTCCCCCGCGAGCACCGCGTTGACGAGCGTCTCGACATCGGCCGCTGTCGGGTGGCCACCGCTGCGGAAAATCGCGATCTGCCGGTCGACCGGTAGCGACGCCGGAGGGGGCGAGTTGGGGTCAGGATGGGCGGGGGAGTCGGCCGGGCTGGGCATGGGGCGGAAAGGCTCTCGGGGGACCGCGCGTGCCGGCGGGCCGCCGTCGGGGTACGATTGGATCGCCCTCGGGCGGGCCGGGATTCCTATCCAAGACTACACCAGGTCTTCCCCCGCCGCCCCCAGTCGGGATGCCTACCCTTGCCGCGCAAGCTGATTTTGGACATCGATCCCGGCATCGACGACGCCATCGCGCTAGCCATCGCTCTGTTCGACCCCCGCCTCGATGTCCTGGCGGTGACGGCCACCGGGGGGAGCGTGGCCCCCCAGCAGGCGACGGCCAACGTCCAGGCGCTCGTCGCCCTCCTCGATCCCCCGAAGTTGCCCCGGCTCGGCGCGGCCCCGACCGACATCACCCCGATCGACAATCCCTGGAACCTCCACGGGGGGGACGGCCTCGGCGGCCTCGATCTGCCGCGCGTGCCGCTCCATGGCGAGCATGCCGCGGAGAAGGTGATCGCCGAAACCCTCCGGGCCAACCCCCGCGAGGTCACGATCCTGGCGCTGGGGCCGCTGACGAATATCTCCCGCGTCCTCCGCCGCGATCCGTCGCTGGCCGAGATCATCGCCGGCATCGTCATCTGTGGTGGCTCGGCCACCGCCACCGGCACCGTCACGCCGGTGGCCGACTTCAATTTTCATGCCGACCCGGCCGCGGCCCGGCATGTGCTCCTCGAGCCGGTCGCCAAGACACTCCTGCCGGTCGACACCGCCGGCCAGGTGGTCCTCGGCTTCGAACTTCTCGACCAGCTTCCCGATGCCTTCTCCCGCGCTGGCAAGCTCTTCCGCCGGGTTCTTCCTCATGCTTTCCGGGCCCAGCGGCAACTCCTCGGCAGCGAGGGAATCTGCCTGCCGGAGGTGGTGGCCCTCGTGGCGGCAACGAATCCGGAGCTGTTCGAGCGCTCGACGGTGTCGGCCGATGTCGAGACGGAAGGGCGGCTGACTTCCGGCATGCTCGTCGTTGACCGCCGTCAGACGCGCCGCGGGATGCCGAACGTCGACCTGCTGACCGGCTGCGACGTGGCTGCGGTCAAGGACTGCATCATCCGGGGGATGGCAGCCGCGGGCGCTGCGACCGAGTGACGCCGCGGCGGCGCGTCAGTACTTGACCGGTTGGGCCGGCGTGGAGCGCGACGGCGGCATCCCGGCCGGGCTCGTGAACGGCCACCAGTTGCCGTTGGCCGTCTGCTGCTGCGGGACCTGCGGCATCGCCTGCTGGATCTGCCCGGAGAGGGCCTGCTGCTGCGACTGCAGCGCCGCCTGGGTCTGGTTGTTGAATTGCTGGAGTTGGTTGTTGAACTGCTGCGAGTATTGATTGCCGGCGGCCTGGAGCTGATTGTTGATCTGCTGCCCCTGCTGGTTGGCGTACTGCTGCATCTGGTTGGCCATCTGCTGCGGCTGCTGCTGGAGCTGGTTGGTGTACTGCTGCGCTTGGTTGTTGAGACCTTGCGCGTATTGATTGGTTTGGTTTTGGAGTTGGTTGCCGTACTGCTGGATGTTCGGCGGGGCGGCTGGTTGGCTGCTCGGTGCCCAGGTCCAGGAGTTGTTTGTCGGCGCTGCCGCGGCCGGCGCTGCGGGGAGCGACGGGGGGGCAAGAGCCGTCGTCGGTTGGGGGGCCATCGGGGCGGCGGCGAAGTTGCCGTAAGGAGCCGGCTGCCCGATCATGCCGGTCGCGGGAGGCGCGACCGTCATCGGCGCGGGGTAGGCGGAGGGGTGGGACGGGTAGGCCATCGGCATTGCGGCGGTCTGCTGGGGCGTCTGGCATCCCGAGGCGATGAGAACGCAGGCCAGGGCCATCATGCCGAGCCATCCCGGGGCCGACGCCCCGCGTTTTGCTGCGGAATCGGGGCCGCGATCGTCGGCAGGCGTCGATACGGAGGCCGCGACGGGCCGCGGTCCATGGAACGGTCGTCGAAGGGGCATGGCGTGGGACACGACGGCGTCTCCGCGGACGGGCGGGGGGCTGGGAAACGTTCAAGGCGGCGGGACAATAGCGAATCCCCCCATCCGGTCCAGAGCAGTTCACCCCCACCCGCTTCACCCCGCTCAGCCACCGCCAGCCAACCCGTTCAGCGGAACGTCCGGCAGACGCCCTTCCTTCGCCAGCTTCTCGAGTTTTCGCGACTCACTCCCGCCACGCCATTCACTGTGCCCCAGACTCCTCCCCCTCTGACCGGTGCAACGGCCGCCCCGGACGGGCTGCTCGACGACCTCCGTCGGGAGGCTGTGAGGCTCGGGTTTTCGAGGCTCGGGGTGGCATCGACGGCGAGTGAACACCGCGACGGGCTCGTCCATGCGGCCTTTCGCAGCTGGCTGGAACGGGGCTTGGGCGGGCCGATGACCGATTGGCTCGCCGGGCACGAGCCGCTGCGTCGCAATCCCGAAGGCATGCTCCGTGGCGTCCGCAGCGTCGTGATGCTTGCCACCGACCATCCCCGGCCAGAGGCGGCGACGGCGGTCGGGAGCGGGCGGGTGGCCGCCTATGCCCGTGGTGACGACTACCATCCGCTCCTCCGCCGGCGCGTCAACGACCTCGGGGCCTGGCTCGAGGCCCGCGTGCCCGGCTGCCGGACGCGCGGCGTCGTCGATTCCGCGCCGTTCTCCGAGCGGGAGTTCGGCTGGCTCGCCGGGCTGGGATGGTTTGGCAAGAATTGCCTCCTCATCGATCCCGCTGCCGGCAGTTATTTCCTTCTCACGGCGCTCCTCACCGATCTCGTTCTTCCGGCCGCCGAGCCGATCCGCGTCGACCACTGTGGCACCTGCACCGCCTGCCTCGATGCCTGTCCCACCGGCGCCTTCGTCGCTCCGCGCATCCTCGACGCCGGCCGGTGCATCAGCGGGATCACGATCGAGCAGCGCGGCCCGGTGTCGGCCGGGCTCCGCCCCGCGCTGGGGACGTGGGTCTTCGGTTGTGACGTCTGCCAGGAGGTCTGCCCCTGGAATCGACGCGCGCCCGGTTCGGCGGAGCCGGCGCTCCAGCCCCGCGACGGCGCCGGCGGCCTCGAGCTTGCGAGCCTCTTCGGCCTCGACGACACGGCCTTCCGGGAACGCTTCCGTGGCTCGGCGATCCTCCGGGCGAAGCGGTCGGGGCTGCTCCGGTCGGCGGCGATCGCGCTTGGCAACCGCCCCGACCCCGCGGCCGCTGCCGCGCTCGTCGCGGCGCTCGACGACGCCGACAGCAACGTCCGCGGGGCGGTCGCCTGGGCGCTGGGGCGGTGGCTCGCTGCGGAGGGAGCGTGTGCCGCGCGGGCCGCCGCGGCGCTCGAGGCCCGGCTACGTCTCGAGACCGACGCAGACGTCCGCCGCGAGATCGAGGGGGCGCTTCACGGCAGCGCCCGGCGCCCCGGCGCCCCGGGGATCCATCCGGAGAACAGTGACCGGCGGTGACAGCGCGAAAGGACAGCCGCTGGTGGCAGCCAGCTTCCCGCGCCGGCCGGCATCACCCCTCTCCTTCGTCGCAGCTGGCCGTCTCGTCGATGTCGGCGGCGGGGTCGCGTCCCGGGCCGTCCGAGACATAGTGCCGGGCGATCACTCCCTGCCAGTCGTCGTTCACCTTCACCCGCACGAAGGCATCGCGGACGGCGAGGTGGTCGGGGTGGAGCCGGGCGTACTTGATGGCGAACTTCCGCATCTGCCGGCCAGCGAGGTTTTCGCCATACAGGTCGACGGCGAGGCTCCAGTGGTCGCGGAGGGCGTCGGCCTGCTCGTGGATCGTCGGCTGCGGCAGCGGCGGCTCGCCGGCGAGGAGCGCGAGCGTCTGGCGGAAGATCCATGGATTGCCGATCGCCCCGCGGGCGATGCTCAAGCCGTCGACGCCGGTCTGTTCGAGCATTGCCAGGCAGGCCGCGGCACTGAACAAGTCCCCTGAGCCGAACACGGTCCTGTTGCCGGCATGGCGCTTGACCGCAGCGAGAAACTCCCAGTTGCTCGGGCCGACATACTTCTGCTGCACGGTGCGGCCATGGACGGTGATCGCGGCGGCCCCCCGTTCGAAGGCGCCGTCAAAGATCGTCCAAAACCGCTCGGCGCTCTCCTCTGAGTCATCGATCCCGCGGCGCATCTTGAGGGTGACGGGGATGTTGGCGGGCACGGCGTCGCGCACCCGGGCGACGATCTCGAGGGCCGTCTCCGGCACGCTCAGCAGGTATCCGCCGCGACAGCGGCCGAGCACCTTCTTGACGGGGCAGCCGAAGTTGATGTCGATGACGTCGTAGCCCTCGGCCACGAGCCGGCGGGCTGCGGGGGGGAAGTCGTCGGGATTCGAGCCCATGAGCTGCGCGCCGACAGGATGCTCCTCGGGGGAGAGGGCGAGCCGGGCGTTGTTGCGCTTGCTGCGGTCGGCCGTGACAACGAAAGCGTCGAGGAGGACTTCGCCGAGGCAGTAGGCCGCGCCGGAGCGGCGCGCGAGGACGCGCATCGCCCGGTCGCTGTAGCCGGAGAGGGCCGCCTGGAGGACGGGCGAGGCGAGTTGCACATGGCCGATCGAGGGCGCTTTGAAGGCCCGCGGTGGCGGTGCTTGGAGTGGGACAGAGTCAGCCAAAAAATCCCCCGCCGGCGTGTCCGGCTGCGGCGCTCACGAAGTCATAGCACCGGGCAGATGTCGAACCAGCTCCGTCCCTGGGCGTTGATCCAGGCATCGCTCGAGGTCGGGCCCCAGTTGCCCGGCTCGTAGAGATCGACAGGCGCCATGGTCCCGGAGCTCCACGCCCGCACGAACGGGTCGATGATCTCCCACGACTTCTCCACCTCGTCGCTGCGGGCGAAGAGGCTCGCCTCGCCGGTCATGACGTCGAGGAGGAGCGGCTCATACGCCTCCGGGAGCCGCCCCTTGAACTCGCGCGAGTAGCTGAACTCGAGGTCGGTGAGGCGGAGCTTCATGCCCCCCCCCGGCACCTTCGTGTGGAAGTGGAGCTGGATCCCCTCGGCCGGCTGGATCTGGATCACGAGCCGGTTTCCCTCGCGGAGCATGCCGCGTTTCCCCTCGGCGAAAAGTTCCAGCGGCGGCTGGCGGAAGGCGATCACGATCTGCGTCGTCCGGCACGACATCGCCTTCCCGCTCCGCAGGTAGAACGGCACCCCCTGCCAGCGCCAGTTGTCGATCTCGAGGCGGATGGCGCCGAAGGTCGCCGTCTGGCTGCCGGGGGCGACGCCGGGATCGGCGAGATAGCCTCGGTATTGCCCGCGCGTGCCGGCGGCAGCCACCTCGGCCGGCTCGTAAGCGCGGATCGACTCGAGCACCTTCACCTTCTCGTTGCGCACCGCGGTGGCCCGGTATTTCACCGGCGCCTCCATCGCCGTCACCATCAGCAACTGGAGGAGGTGATTTTGGAACATGTCGCGGAGAACGCCGGAGCCGTCGTAATAGGCCCCGCGCCGCCCCACCGGCACCTCCTCGGCGACGGTGATTTGCACGTGGTCGATGTAGCGCCGATTCCAGACCGGCTCGAAGATCGTGTTGGCGAAGCGCAGCGCGATGATGTTCTGGACCGATTCCTTCCCGAGGTAATGATCGATCCGGTAGATCTGGCTCTCGGCGAAGACGGTGTGGAGGTGGGTGTTGAGTCGCTTGGCTGTTTCCAGATCGGTGCCGAAAGGCTTCTCGACGACGATCCGCCGCGGGCCGTTCTCTTCGCTCGCCATCCCGAGGGCGCCGATCGCCCCCACCACCGGCTCGTAGAATTGCGGCGCCGTCGCGAGGTAGTAGACGCGCGTCACGGCCGCGGCCCCTTCGAGCACGGCCAGCCGTTCCTTGAGCCCTTCCATGTCGGCACTGCTGCCGATGTCGCCGGGCTGGTAGTGGATCCGCGGAGCAAACTCTCCCCAGGCCTTCTCGTCGAACGGCTCCCCCTCGGCGTGCTTCGCCGTCGTCTCGCGGAGCGAGGCCCGCCAGGCGTCGTCGCTCATCGGCGTTCGCGAGTAGCCGATGATCCGCGTGTCGGCGGGGAGCGAGCCCCCCCGAAACAGGTTGTAAAGCGCCGGGACGAGCTTCCGGCTGGTGAGGTCGCCGGAGGCACCGAAGATGACGATCGAGTGCGGCATGAATCGCTTCGCTTTTGCCTGGGGCCAGGGAGGCCGGACGACGGGCTACAGCCGCATCCCGGTGAATCCGCCGTCGACGTAGAGATCGGTGCCGGTGATGAAGCGGCCCGCCACGGGGGCGCAGAGGAGGATCGCCGCGCCGACGAGCTCATCGGGATTCCCAAACCGGTTCATCGGCGTCTGGCTCATGATCGTGGCCGTCCGTTCCGGAGAGAGGATCTTCCGGTTTTGCTCGGCCGGGAAGAATCCCGGGCAGAGGACGTTGACGCGAACTCCCTTGGGGGCGAGCTCGCGGGCGACGTTTTGCGTGTAGTTGACGACGGCCGCCTTCGAGGCCGAGTAGGCGAAGACCTTCGAGAGCGGCTTGTCGGCCGAGACGCTGCCGATGTTGAGGATCGCTCCTCCCTCCGCCTCGGCCATCGCCTGCCCGAACAGCTGGCAGCCGAGGTGGGTGCTCTTGAGATTCGTGTCGAGGACCCGATC
>CAMARC010000146.1 GCA_945860405.1 Candidatus Kuenenia stuttgartensis
GAAGCTCCCCGCCGAGCCCTTGAGCTTGATGGCGACATCCTCGACGACGGTGTCGGCATCGATCGTGAGCGTGCAGGGGACGTAGCTCCGCGGGTCGTCACGGAGCCGGTCGGCAGCGCCGTCGGCGAGGCGGATTTCGATGCGGGGAATCTGTCCGCCATCGAAGAACGCATCGGCGTCGCCCTCCGCTGCAGGGCACCGTCCAAGACCGCTGAGCAAGACGATGATCAGGAACACCGGCAGGAGAGCACGTGCGTTCATCGGTGGAATCCGGAAACGGCGAGAACGAAGGGGAGGGCCGCCATCGTAACGCCCGCGCGATCGGTTTGCCCTCATCGGCAGGGGGCGGCTATCGTGCCGGCAGAGGACGACGTGTCTCCCCGAACCCCGATGTGCCATGGAAGCCCACCTCCCCCAGGACGTCGTCGGGAGGAGCGACCGAGGCCGTCTGTCAGTGCCGAGACAGCGAGGGGGCTTGTGATCGGACAAGGCATGGGCCGTAAAAGCGACGACGACATCCGCATGGTCCACGACGGAATCCAGCGTCTGGAGCGTCTCTATCTCGGTCTCCTCAACCGGCCGCCGACGGTCCGGGAATTGTGGGGGAGCTGGTCGGCGATCAGCACTCGCTCTGGCATGGCCCTGAAGCTGCTTTCTGTCGGCCTCTCGCGCGAGGCCCGCAGCCGGCGTGGCTGGATGGGGCGACTGCTCCGCACGGCCGAGCGCTCCCCGTCGGCTCCGGCGATCGCACGCCGGGTTGTGACCGCCCCGGCGATCCACGGCCTCGAGTTCCTCGAGCGCTGGCGGCCGGGGATCGCGGCCTGCGAGATGGCGGAATCGGAGCCGAACGCTGATCCGGCTCCCAGCGGCGAGCACGGCGCCACGATTGGCCTCACGCTCGTCGGCTATCTACGGGCTGACTGCGGCTTGGGGGAAGCCGCCAGATCCTTTGCCCGGGCTTGTGTCGCGGCGGGGATCCCCATCGTCGGTGACGACGTCGGCTATCAGATTCCCTGCCGACAGTCCGATGACACGCTCCTCTTGCCGCCGGTATCGGGGCCCTTGCCCATCGATCTCCTCTACGTAAATGCCGACCAGACCCTGCCGACACGGCAATCGCTCCTTGCCCGGGGGCACACCAAGGGGCGGTACGCCATCGGCTTTTGGCATTGGGAACAGCCGCAGATCCCGCGCCGCCACCATGCCGCCTTCAGCGAGGTCGACGAGGTGTGGGTGCCTTCGACGTTCGTCCAGGATGCCGTGGCGCCGGTCTCGCCAGTGCCGGTTTTCAAGGTGCCGCATGTGGTGAGCGTCACGCCGAGTGCGGGAGCGTCGCGCGAGCGATTCTCGCTGCCACGTGACCGGCAGCTCGTCCTCGTGATGTACGATTTCTATTCATTCCAGGAGCGGAAAAATCCCCAAGCGGCGATTGCCGCGTATCGCCTCGCTGCGGCGCAATCACCCTCCCTCGGGCTCGTGGTGAAGACGCACAACAGCGTCGCCAATCTCCAATCACTCGCCGAGGTCCGCGCGTGCCTCGCCGATCTGCCGGGGGTCACGTTCATCGACGAGACGCTCTCGAGGCAGGAGACCTGGGATCTGGAAAGCTGCTGCGATATTCTCCTCTCGCTCCACCGAGCGGAGGGATTCGGGTTCGGGCCGGCGGAGATGATGGCGCTCGGCAAGCCGGTCGTCGCCACGGGATGGTCGGCGAACATGGACTTCATGGATGCCACCAATTCGATGCCGGTGCGCTACGAACTCAAGCCCCTGGAGCAGGCCGTCGGACCGTATGACGCGGGGCCGCTGTGGGCCGACGCCGACGTCGAGCATGCGGCCTGGTGCCTCGGGCAACTCGCTGCCGATCCGGCCCTCGTCGCCCGGCTCGGGGCCCGCGCGCGGGAGACGATCCGGGAATCGTTCAATCCGCTCGTCGTCGGCCGGCAGGTGCGCGACCGCTTGGCGACGATCGCCCGCTGGCATCTCGGCTGACGGAGTTGGCCGTCGCGTTCTCGCCCCGGAAACAGCTTGCCGGCAGCAACGACTCGCCGTTGTGTGTCGGCTGTCGTTCTGCCCGGTGCCCGCCGTCATTCCCCGTCGGTCATTTTCAGCCCCACGGTGCGGCCGACGAGGTGGTGGCTCGGCGCTTCGGCCGTCATGCCCCAACTCGGGCTGTAGCCGTAGAGGAGCGTGGCGTCGATCGTGTCGGCGGTGGCGCTGTTGACGACCAGGGACGGATGCATCGTGCACTCCCGTCCGGTGCAGGGCACGCCGATCCCCTTCACGATCCTCGTCGGCTCGCTCCAAGCGATCCCTTCGCGCGAACAGGCCACCCAGATCCCCCCCTGGGGATCGGAATCGGGCGCGGTGTCGCCATGGATGACGCCGGTGAACACCATCACGTAGCGGCGGCATTCGGGTACCCACACGACGCTCGCATCCATCGCCGCCCCCTTCCGCTCCCGGAAGGAGATAACGGGCGTGCCGCGGCCGCCGATTCCCGGTTCGCTGAAGTCAGTGTCTCGCCACTTCCACCAGCTCCCCGCCTCGCCCCCTGAGGCCGCCGGTGCCCGCGCCATCCCGATCTCGGAGCCGCGTCCTGGAGCGGGGGAGTAGACGGTGAACCAGGCGAGGAGATATTTCCCCCCCGGGGTCACCGTGACCGAGGCGGTGCCGATCCCCTGCGGATGTTTGGAGGACGTATCCTTGGCGTCGGGGCCAGTGATCACCGGCCCCTGCTTCGTGAACACCTTCCCGTCGGCGGGGCAGGTCGCCAGGCAAACGCTGGCGAGAAAATTGTTGACGCCGTTGAGGCCGAGCTTCTCGTAGCCCTCCCAGTCCTCGGCATGGTAGAAGGCGCGGATCGTGCCATCCTTCGGATCGGTGATCGCGGCGCTGACGCCGGCGTAGCCGTTGTCGGGGCCGCCGGGGGCCGGGGCGATCACCTCGGCGACCGGCTTGGCGGTGGCGAGGGAGCTTCCCTGCATGAGCCGGGTCGACACGCCGGCGACGAGGAGGAACGACAGCGGCTTGCGGGAGAGGAACGTGATCCCCTCGTCGGGGAAGCCGACAAGCCCGTGCTGCCCCGACGGAATGATCACCTTCTGCGGACCGGTCCGTTCGATCGTGATCCCGATCCCCTCCGCCATCCGCGGTGCCGCGGGGGCTTCAGGCTGCGCCCGCAGAGGAGCAGCGACGATCGCCATCAGGAGGAGCATCAGGACGATCGATCGGCAGCACATTCAAGACGCTCCATCATGGACTTGAAGCAGGTTCCGCGGGATTTTCCCGTTGTGGGCAGGGGCCGCGTCGCGTCGGGGCTCACGGCTCCTGATCGGCGGAGATCTGGCTCGGCCCGCTCCCCACCGTCTTCTCGTACTTCCCGTCGCCGCTCTTCACGTATTTCGTGAACCCGAGCCGGTCGAGGTTTCGGTCGGAGAGGAGCTTGGGGTTGCCGATATCGGTGCTCTTGCCACCGATCGCGAAGCCGGTGATCACGCGGCGAACCGGCTCCCCCGTCTCCGGGTGCTGCTGGAGCGCCGGTTCCGACATCGACTGGAGCAGTTCGAATCGGTTGCCGCCGGTGCCGTCCGGCTTGACGACTTCGTAGACGTAGGTGGGCATGGTGGAAGGAAAGGCTCGCGGGACGGAAAAGTCTCCAACTGCCAAAGTCTATCTCCCCGTTCGACCGGCGTGGGCCTGTGGGGGGCGGAGTCTGGCAGAGGACGGGCCGTCGGATCGCTATCATGGCGGCGGGGTCGGTCCGTTCCTTTCCACGGTGCTGCCATGCCCGCGCTTCCCTCTCCGCCACTGCCTCGTCACGCCCTGCTTGGCAGCTCGATCCGGGCGGCCGTGCTCATCGGTGTGATCGCGTCGATCGCCTGCTCGCCGGCCCGGGCCGCCGAGCCCCCCGAGCGGGTCATCGACGGTCTCCAGGTGCTCTACACGTTCGAGGCGCTTGTGAAGGGGGTGTTCCCCGACCGGGCCGGTGTTGGCGAGGGGATCGATCTGCGGCTCGACAAGCCACAGGGTGTGCGCTTTCAGGCCGGCCGGATGGGGCTCGATCTCCCGATCGTGATCGCCTCCGACGGCCCGGCGACGCGCCTCACGCAGGCCCTCCGCCAGGCGCAGCAATTCTCGCTCGAAGTCTGGATCACGCCTGCCGACGCAGAGCAGACAGGCCCGGCCCGGATCGTCAGTCTCTCGCTCGACAGGAGCAAGCGCAGCCTCTCGCTCGTCCAGGAGAAGGGGCGCTACGAACTCCGCCTGCGGACGAGCACCACCAGCGACAACGGCACCCCCGCCACGCCCACCCCCGACGGCACCGCCATCCATCGGCAGACGCACCTCGTCGCCACGCGCACCCCCGATGGCGTCGTCCGCCTCTTCCTCGACGGCCAGGAAGTGGCCACCAACACCGTGGCCGGCGACATGAACCGCTGGCCCGACGACTGCCGGCTCGTCGTCGGGAACGAAGTCAGCGGCGACCGCCCCTGGCGCGGTGAGATCGCGCTGGTCGCCCTCTATTCCAAGGCCCTCAGCGCCGACGAGGTCGCGAGGAACTTCGCCGCCGGTCCGCCACAAATCGAGGAGGCGGCGTCGCTGCCGCCAGATCATTCGGAGAAGATCGACGCCGTCGGCAAGCTCATCCCCCTCTTCCCGAGCCTCTGCTTCGGCACACGGGGCTGAGCACGGAACGCTTGTGGGCTCGGGTTCGGGGCTGACCGTCGCGCGTGAGAAGTGGAATCCAAACAGGAGAACAGCCATGGCTTGCCATCGTGCGAGTGTCAGTGTGATGAAGGGAAAGATGCTGTCGTTGATCGTGTCGGCTCTGGCCTGGATGTCGTTGGCTCCTCCTGCTTTGCCGGCTGCCGAGGCGCCGCTGCGGGCCGGCGTCGCCACTGCCGACATCACACCCGCCGGCCCCTATCCGATGAGTGGCTACTACTTCGAGCGGCTCTCCACCGGCACGAAGGATCCGCTCCATGCCAAGGCGCTGGTGCTCCGCCAAGGAGACACCGCGGCGGCCATCATCTGCTGCGACCTGATCGTGATCGCCTCCGATCTCACCGACGTCGTCCGCGAGGCTGTCGAGCGTGAAACGGGGATTCCCGGCGCGAACGTCTGTCTCGCCGCCACCCACACCCACACCGGCCCCGACTACACCAAAGAACTGTTTCAGTTCGTCACGGGGCGAAAGTCGACCGGCGCTGCCGCCGAACGCGTGCCCTATGTGCCGAGGCTCATTGACGGGCTCGTGGCGGCAGTGAAGCAGGCCGATAGGGCGGCGACCGAGGTGACGGTGACAGCCGGGAACGTCCTCCAAGAGACACCGGTCTCGTTCAACCGCCGGTTTCTCATGAAGGATGGCTCGGTGCGCACCTGGGCCAAGATCGACACCCCGGGGGCGATCCGCCCTGCCGGGCCGATCGATGCGGAGATCGGTGTCGTCCGCTTCGATGATGCCGGCGGAAAGCCGCGCGGGCTCCTCTCCTCCTTTGCCCTCCACCTCGACACCGTCGGCGGCACCGAATATAGCGCCGATTTCCCATTTTTCATCGAGCGCGAGATTCGTGATGCCCTCGGCGGGAGCGTCGTCTCGCTGTTCGGCAATGGCTGCTGCGGCAACATCAACCATGTTGATCCGACGAAGGCCGAAGCGAACAAGACGGACTTTATCGGCTCATCGATCGGCCGTTCGATCGTGGCCGGCCTGCCGGCGCTCGTGCCGGTCGAAGCGCCCCGTCTCCAGGTGCGCACGGCCACCGTTGATGTGCCGATCCTCGACGCCACCCCGGAGCAGGTCGCTGCCGCCAAGAAACTCCTCGGGGAGATCAAGGCGGGGGCGAAGCCCGATTTTCTTGCCCATGTGGATGCCTACCGCCGGCTGATCATCGACAACCTCCGCCACGACATCGATCAGGAGGAAGCGCTCGAGTGGCTCGGCTGGGGGCTCTCGAAGAAACTCGCCGGCTCCGGCAACACGATGCCGCTCGGTGTGCAGGTGATC
This sequence comes from Candidatus Kuenenia stuttgartensis, assembly GCA_945860405.1. Classification (GTDB taxonomy): domain Bacteria; phylum Planctomycetota; class Planctomycetia; order Pirellulales; family UBA1268; genus QWOP01. The sequence goes on from CAMARC010000146.1 coordinate 6,011, forward strand.
ACGCTCGGTCGCGACGTGGCGGTGGTGGCGTTTCCCGGAGAGTCGTTCGTGGAGCATGGTCTGGCGATCAAGAATGCGAGCCCGTTCCGCACGACGCTCGTGGTCGAGCTCGCCAACCACGGCGAGACGATCTACGTCCCGACGCGCGCCGCGGCAGTCGGCGGCGGCTACGAGACGACGAACACGACCGTCGCCCCCGGCGCCGGGGAACTCATGGTGGAAGCGTGCGTCCGGCTTCTCCAAGAGGCGGCCGCGGCGCTGCCCTGACTCGCGGAAGTCGCCGCCAGAGCGCGATCGGCGTGGCGACGGGGCAAGCTGGGGAAATGACGGACGACGCGGGGACGGGGCTGAAAGTTGACAGTTCCGACGGGGGCCTTCCATACCAGCCCATCTGCTGGTGATGGTTTTGGCCTTCGATTCCCCTCGAGGAGATTCCCCATGCGTGCAACGCGCAATCCCTGGTTCCCGCGGTCACTTGTCGTCTTGTCGCTCGGCGCTGCCGTCGGGCTCGGAGCCGCAGGCGCTGTCGCCCGAGCGAAGGATCCCTCGATCGCGACCGACTCGGGGGCGAGCCTGTCGGCAACCGAAGCCGCGGTCGTGGCCCGCACCAACGACGCCCGCGCCAAGCGCGGGCTCGGCCCGCTCTCCGCCGATGCCTCGCTCATGAACGGCGCCCGCCGGCAGGCCTCGTGGATGGCCCGCAACCGCAACCTCTCCCATGGTCAGGGGGTGACGGAGAACATCGCCATGGGACAGTCGTCGGCCTCTGAGGCCGTGGCCGATTGGATGCGTTCCGACGGCCACCGGGCAAACATCCTCGGCGCCCACAGCCAGATCGGCGTGGCGATGGCCCGCGCGGCCGACGGGACGGTCTACTGGTGCCAGCAGTTCCGTTGAGTAGCAGCCCGATCCTTGCCCGACCCTTTTTCGAGGGGTAGATTGCCCTCTCTTGGGGTCTTGTGTGCTGCCTGGCCCGCGATCGGTTGCCTTGCAGGGGGAGTAGATGCCGTGATCACGATGCCACGACTTTTTGCCGCACGTGGTGGATTCGGGCCGATGATCCAGTGGTTCATCCGGATCGTGATCTACGATATCTGCATCTCCACGATCGCCGAGGTGCTCGGCGTTAGTCGGCTCGTGGCGCTGTTCATATTTCTCGGCATTCTCCTCGCTCTCGGCGGGATGGGCTATGTCCTGCGCAACAAGATGAGCAGCCAGGCCGACGACCTCTGACCGACCGCACGGACGGCCTGCCCATGAACCATGCTGTGCTTCACGGCCCGGCCTTCTCCGCGCTCCGACTCGAGCTGGATGAAGGGAGTTGCGTCCTCGCACAGCCGGGGTCGATGCTGGCCATGACCCCCGGTTTTGATGTCGATGTCCGTGCCGGCCTCCACATGTCCGGGGTGGGCAGCGGTGTGGGGGCATTCACCGGGGGCGTCCGGAGCCTGTTCGGGGGAGAGAGTTTCTTCACGGTGGTCTATTCCGCGAAACGCCCCGGGCAGCATCTGGTTCTCGCCCCTGACCACATGGGAGAGATCCTGGCTGTCGATGTGGCAGGCGACGACGGCATGATGGTGGCGCGGGGAGCGTTTCTCGCGTGCACCCCGGGGCTGGGGTTCGTCCTCCACAACGCCGGTCTCCAGGGGATGCTCGCGACGCGGGGGCTGTTCTTCCTCCGGACGGAAGGGAGCGGCCGGCTGTTCATCAATGGTTACGGTGGCATCGTCGAGGAGATCCTCGGCGCGGGAGAACGCTTTGTCGTCGACAACCGGCACGTCGTCGCCTTCTCGGTCGGCATGGCCTTCGAGTCGGTGGTGCTAGCCGCATCCCTCAAAGACTCGCTCTTGTCCGGAGAGGGATTTGTCGTCCGCTTTACCGGGCCGGGGCGCGTGCTCTACCAGACCCGGGCCCGCCCCTCGACGGGGATGCTCCGCGGGCTGTTCCAGACGTTGTTCTGAGCCATCGCCAGCGGATCGTTCGATGCTCCCATCCCCCGAGTTCCGACCTCTCCCCAGGCCCCGCTCGCTCTCCACCCCGCCGCGAGGACTTGCTCGCCGCTTGAGTCCTCGATCTTGGGGCCCAGCCTGGCCTACAGGTCATCGTTCTCACCTGCGATCCGGTCAAGTACGATACGCTTGAGGTCAAGATCACGGAGATCCGGGGGCAGGGGGGCATGGCATGAGGATCACTCCAGCGATGGCCGGCGGCGGGGCAGGGCCGCGGCGTGAGTTTCTCCGCTTCGGGCTCTCTGCCGCAGGCGGCCTGTCGCTTCCCGGCATGCTCCGCTTGCGCGCCGAGAGCCAGTTGGGGGCGGCACCGAAGGCCGTGATCATGGTCTGGAAGCCCGGAGGGTGTTCGCACATCGACACCTACGACCCCAAGCCAGAGGCGACGAGCGACTATCGCGGCCCCTTTCAGACGATCGCCACGAAGGTGCCGGGGATCCGATTCACGGAACTGCTTCCCCGGCAGGCGGCGATCGCCGATCGGTTCACCGTGCTCCGGTCGATGTCACAGACCGCCGGCGGGCATCCGGCGGGCTCGATGCAGATGCTCTCCGGTGACATGGACACGCAGGACAAGCCCAAGCCCAGGCTTCCTGATTGGATGTGCGTCTCCAATCGCCTCCTCTCCGAGCGCGGACCGCGGGCGAACCCGCTGCCGCGGTATGTCGGCATCAATCCGCCGCTCGGCTACAACGGCCCCGCCTATCTCGGCGATGCCTGGCGGCCATTTGTCGTTACCGGTGATCCGAGCGTGCCATCGTTCACCGTCCCGAATCTCGGCCTCGGGAGTGCCGCCGAGGAGGATCGCCTCCGCCGCCGCATCGGGATCCGCGGGCAATTCGACTCGCTCGAGCGCACGATCGGCAGGCGATTGG
>CAMARC010000147.1 GCA_945860405.1 Candidatus Kuenenia stuttgartensis
ACGTAATTGAGATCGAGCTGCCCCGACACGCTCACCATCACCCCATTGAGCCCGCGCTCGGCCAGCGCCCGGTAGGCACCGACGCCGAGCTGGCTCCCGAGCATGATGTCGAAGGCGTGCGGCGCGGCGCAGCGGGCCTCGTAGCCGAGCTGCAGCCCGACCACCTTCCGCGACTTGCCGGTCTGCTTCTTGTATTCATCGGCGACGAGCTTCGAGAACATCCGCCCCAGCTGGACATGGGTAATCGAGATGTGGCCATGGTCGTCTCGGGGAATCCCCGCCAGCTGGCTCTGGGGGAGATACTCGGCGAGCCCCTCGGCAAGCACGATCACGCCGAAGGGCTTCCCCTCCTGCTCCTCGCGGACGCGCATCGTCTTCACGATCCGGCCCACCACCTCCGCCACGTTCATCACCGGCTTGATGCTCGTCTTGCCGTCGGCAGCGGTGACCGTCTCCTCGCCACGGAACTTCCCGTAGATGTCCTCCACGCTGATCACGAGGCTCGCCTCGCCGGAGATCGCCGCGCCGTAGGAGAGCCAGCCGGCGCTGCGGCCCATCGTCTCACAGAGGTAGTAGGCCCGTCCCGCCTCGGCGTCGTAGAGGAGATTGCGGATCTCGGCGGCGAGGGTGTCGACGGCGGTGAAATAACCGAACGTGAAGTCGATCCCCATGTAGTCGTTGTCGATCGTCTTGGGGAGGTGCACGACCGGGATCTTCTTGGTGCCGGCAGGGAGCCGGTCCTGGCCATCGCGGCTGCCGGGCGCTCGGTGCGTAACGACGTGCTCGTGCTCTGCCACGGCGGCCCGATCGCGATGCCGGAGGATGCCGACTTCATCCTCCGGCGCTGCGACATCGAGGGGTTCTACGGCGCCAGTTCGATGGAGCGTCTGCCGACCGAAACGGCCATCAAGGCCCAGGTGCAGGATTTCACGAAACTCAGGCTCCCGCAGGGCCGCTCCCGCTGAGCCGGTCGGCGGGGCGGACCGCGGCGTCAGTCCGGCGTCGCTTCCCACCACCGCAGGTTCTCGATGCGGTCCACCTCCGCCTGCCAGTCGGTCCCCTCGTAGAACGACAGCCAGCCCTGGGCCCGGCTGGTGCCGCCGGCGGGACAATCGGGCAGGATCGGATCGGCGTGCAGACACGGCACCGGTGGATTCCCCCAGGCCCGGCCCAGCGGCTTCCAGGAGGTGATGAGCCAGCGATTCCCCTCGGGATTGCGGACCAGGGCATAGTCGCCGCGGAAGACCTTGTTGTCGTTGCTTCCCAGGGAAAACTCCGCCGCCCGGGCGAGCATCAGGCAGTGCTGCACCCGCACGTCGGCGAGCGGTTCGCCGGTGCCGTTTCGGAGCGCGAGTTCCATCCGGACGTGGTCGGACAGCGGCGTGATCGTGACGTCGAAGCGAATGCCGTTGGGCAACTCACGGACGCTCCTGAGCACGCCGTTTTCCAGCCGCTGCCATTCCTGGGCTGGCAGTTTCGTGTCTTGCAGATCCCAGAGCGTGGGGATGTGCGTATGGGCCAGGTAGATCAGCCCGAGATTGCAAAACACCGCCTCCGGCACGTCGGCCACGATGTAACTGCCGTCACTCCACGGTGGAAAGACGCTGAACTTGGTCTCCCGCTGCGGACCGATCGCGCCGTCGAGGAAGCCCCGGCGTGGGTGACGGCCTCCCGGATAGGGCATGATGGCCACCCGATTCGCGGGCCGCACCTGCCCCGGGTCGGTCTCGAGCAGGTCGTAGGTCTGCAGGCGTGCCCGAACCTCGTCGGGCGTCTTGCCGAGGACCCCGCTCATCTCGTCGACCGTGTAGCGATGCCAGACCGCCATGTTCTCCAGCCAGAATCGCTCGTCGGCCTCCAAGGCCGCAGGGCGTCGCTGCGAGACATCCTCGCCGGAGACCCGCGCCTGGATGTCCCGAAACGCGGCCCGGGCCTGGACGAACTCGGCCAGGGCCGCGGCAGGCAGGATCCCCCGCTGTTTCTCGAGCGACGTCTCCAGCTGCTCGACCAAATAGTCGATCTGCTGCCGCGCGGGGGCCAGCGGCTGCTCGGCCACGTCGAAGTGCCACACCCCGGTGTGGGCGAATCGTTTCCGCCCGTCGGGCTGGTCGGACCAGGTTCGCAGGGCCGCCCAGCACGACCGGGCGACGCCGTCCCCCGCGGCGCCCTGCCCGGCTGGTTCGGCCGCCCTCCCGTCGCCCCGCGGCCGGTCAAGGCGGAAAGAACCCGTTCCGGACCAGCGCCAGGCGCCCGCCTTCGTGCGCGTCGCCTCGGGTGTGACCGATGCTTCCACCTGCCCGTTGACGACGAGCTCGACGCGTGAGATCGGATCGGGGCTGACCACCTCGGCCGCCCAACGGTACTCCTTGGGATCGTCCGCACCGACCTCAAAAACGTGGCCGGGCCACTGGTCGCCGATCCGCGCCGTCAGCATCGGCCCGGTCGTGACGAACGATCGCCCGCGCCGCAGGCCGTCCAGCCAGGCCTCGAGGTCGAACCTGTCGCCGGTCTGCACGTACACGCGGCCATGCCCGAGCGGCACGGGGTGGACCCCCGACGCCGTGCCCGCCGTCGGGCTCATCCGGAAGCCGCAGTTCAACAGGGCGTAGTACATCTCGAACCCGAACTCGAGCCAGCCCCACTCGGTCAACTCGCCGGGAGACTCCTGCTCGAACTCCTTCCACGGCGGCAGGGCCTGACCGGGCTGTGTGAAGCCGAAGCGGGTGCGCCAGACGCTGTTGTTCGACAACTCGAAGAGGTCGACCTTCGCGACTGGAACCAGCATCAGCGACCAGGGCCAGTTGTGCTTGTCCAGATCCAGGAGCGCTCCCTCCCGCCGCGCCTGATCGACGATCGGCCCCACGGGCGGGACGGTCTGGGTGAACGGCGTGCGGTGGTTGAGGATGAACACGGCCCCGAGCGTGTGCCGCCGCGACCCGATCGAGAAAATTTCATACTCCGTATTCCGAGGCAGGATCACCTGTCGGTCATTGATCCAGATCGGGTCCGGGCCGCGATCCTCACGGGGCCCGAAGGGGGAGGGCCCCTGGGACCGCAGATCGGAAGGCTCCAGGTCGGGCGCCTTGGCGGACGAGGTCGTCCAGAAGGCGACCGGAAAGGCCACGTTCAGCTCTTCGGCCGCCATCACGTTGGGTAGTTCGGCGATGCGCCGATGGACGTGGGTCTCGCCCGAGTACCAGCCTTGGGAGGCCATGTCGCTGAAGCGCTGCAACGGGAAGGTCCGCTCGATCGGCGCCGGGTTCGGCTGCCCGGCGGGCGCCGACATTTCCCCGGCCGGCACCTCGAGTTGGGTGTGGAGCGGCAGGTATTCCTTGCCGCGCTCGATCACCACCTGATAGTCCCCGGGGGCCAGATCGACGGTGAAGGGGTGGGCCGAAACGGTCGTGTGCCGTTCGACCGACTGCGGCATGGGAACCCACGCCTCCGCATACGGCCACGCGGTGCCTTGATCGCTGGCCGAGCGGACGAACAGCCAGTTTCCCTCGGAGTCCTGCAGATAGACCCGGGCCGCGATCGGCTGCTTGGTGTCGGCATCCACGACCGAGCCGACGAACGGCACCGGAGCCGGCCGCGGCCGCTCTGCGGCGACCCGCGTTTCCCTGCAGCCCGCCGCGTGGATGAGCGGCAGCAGGATCATGATGATGGCGGATGTTCTCGGGGGCATGGCGTTCCTTCTGGGTTGGCCGCGGACCAGTCCGCGCAGCGGGACGATCGGCGCTGCCGTCGCCGACCGGGGGAGGCCTCACCGGCTCGGGTCCAGCAGCCCTTCATTGCGTTGCCACATAGCGACCTCGTTGGCCACCAGTTCGTCGTCGGTCAGGGGTCGATCGTAGACGAGGACCTGCGCGACACGACCCCGCAGGAACCCGCGGGTGAACGGCGGCAGGTGCGGGTCGTGGCTCCAGTACCGTGCCCCCACGGTCAACTCGTCGATCTGAATCGGCTCGGCGGGCCGCTCTCGTGTTCGCTGCGGCCGCCCGTTGATCCGCAGGGCGAGCCCCTCCGCGCCCGGCGCGCTCCGGAGCGTGACGATCAGGAACTGGCCCCACGCATGATCCTCCCGCATCAGGTTGACCACGCCTTGATACCCGGGGCCTTCGCTCATCATCGTCCGCCATGACTCGGTCGGCTCGGGCATCAGATCCAGGGCGAACCCGGTGCGAAAGTCATCCCGCCCGAGGGCGTTGCCGGAGAGCAGCCCCGGCCAGCCGCGATTGTGCTCGGGGGCGACCACCATCAGCGCCGTGAAGCCCGGGGTCTTCAGGTACCTGGGCGTGGCTGTCACGGAGTCGTCGACGCCGTCGAACTCGAGCCAGTTCCCCCGGGGAGTCGCCCGAAAGAGCGGCTGGGAGTCGAGCCGGCGCTGGCCGGCATGGGTCTTCCGGCCACTGGCATCGGGCCAGAGGCCGACGGCGGCTCCATCGACCAGTTCGGGCAGGCCGAGGGCGGAGCGGCCGGCGTTGATGCGCGAGGCATCCAGCCAGAGCCGGAGCCCTGCCTGGACCGGCAATCCCGGATCAGCCCACGTCTCCCGCGGAATAGTGGGCGTCCGATAGGCGCTGGAGTTCGGATTGCCGCCCGCCTCCACATAGGCCACGAGATCCCGCACCTGCGTCTCGTCCAGCGCGTCGAGCAGCCCGGCCGGCATCCACGACACGTCGGTCTTCCGCCGGGCCTCGATCTCGTCCAGGGCGACCCTTCGCAGCTGGTTCGGTTCCGCGGGATTGATGGCGACGAACACGTGGCCGTCCCGTTCATCCTTCACCAGGCCGTTGATCACCGTGCCGTCTTCCAGCTGCAGAATCTCGGTCCGATATCGCTCGTCGATGCTCGCGGAGGGCTCGACGATCGCCCGCAAGAGCGCCCCCGTGGGATCATCCGCTTCGGCCATCTTGACCCGGATGCGGGTCAAGTCGGGGCCGAGCCGCGGTGCCTCCAGTTCCTCGTCGGCCGCGACCTTCCCCGCGTCGGGCGAGGTCAGCACGTGGCATGTCGCACACGATGCCGTCTGAAACAGGTGCCTGCCGTTCTCGAACGAGGGGGGTGGCGCGGCACCGGCGTCGAGCCGCGCCAGGGCCTCGCGGAGCCGGTCGTACGTCCAGCCCCGTGCCGGCTGGGGCGCCGGGGGCTGTTCCAACTGCAATAGTTGCTCGGGGATCTCCACCGCCAGACCGCCCTCCGGGATCTCGAGGCCGGTCGTCCACAGGATGCCGTTGACCAACATCCGGCGAAACCGCGGATCGGCGAAGTTGTCGTGAAAATGCCCCAGCGTCGTCCCGAAGCTCCGGCCGCCGCCCTGGCGTTCGTGCACCCACGCCACCGTTTGGTCCTGACCCTTCACGCGGACCTTCGCCAGCGGGATCGCATCGGGATGGAACCGGAGATTCAGATAGAACTCGTCCCGCAGGAGATACCCTTCCCACCCGCGGCAGACCGGATGACGAGGATCCACCTGCTCGAGTGGCAGCCTGTCGACTGCCAGGCTGCTGAAGGCGAAGTTGAACCAGCCGCCGAGGATCGATTTGTACATCGCCCCGACTTCTTCTTCCGCCCCAGTCGCCCAATGAATCGCCGTCAGACCGACGCCGCGCTGCAGCAGTCGTTCGGCTTGTTCCCGATGACGTGGCGACAGCAGGAGATCGCCGGCCGGTCGCGAGTAGAAAACGACGCCATCGACGTCGTCGACGAGCGCCTGGTCTTTCGGCCAGTCCAGATCGGGGCAGACGGTCGCTTCGACGCCCGGCGTCTGGTTCAGCGTCGTCGCCAGCAGCCGGCACACGTCGGTGTACATGTGCGTGCCCCAGGAATGGTCGAGTTGCGTGGGGATCAGCAGAATCCGCTTGCGGGCCGCACGGGCCGCCGCCTCCCGCTGGCGGGTTTCGGCCGATTCGTGAAACTCGATCCACGAGAGCGATAGTTCGCCGCCGGCCCCTGCCTCCCGTCCATCCTGCGGTGGTTCGTACACCAGGAACAACGTGCTGAGGCCACTGGTCGGGGCGAGGGCGAGCGTGACCGGACGATAGTCGTCGGCCACTTCCCCGGTGCCGGAGGGCAACGAGAGCTCCGCCAGCACGCGACCGTCGGGAGCGTGCTGCCGCAGCGTCAACCGGCCGCTCCGTGTCGACCTGTGGTCGAGCCAGACCGTCACCCGGTCGATGTCCTCCAGTCGCAAGTCGTCCATCGCGAGCCAGCCGCGCGGCTCCAGACGGACGACCAGGCCCACGCCGCCTTCGAACACGTCGACCGTCCGGGCGGCGTGAAACCGATCCGCGAAGGCGGCCCGCTTCCTGCGGGCATGCAGCACGATGCGATCCTCGCCTCGCAGGGCGGGAATCGTCGAGCCCGCGGCAGCGGCCGGGACCGCGACGGCTGCCGACCGGGAGCCGTCGCCGGCCCCGACGCCGTCGTCGGTGTACTGGGCGACGAGCTCGACGACCGAGGGTTCCGAGCCGACGGGTGCCGTCGCCGGAAAGAAGCCGTGCCTGCCCGCCTGGTACTGGGTCGTGGTCTGGTTGGCCAATGACAGCACCCAGCGAACCATCTGCCGCGCCTCGTCGACCGTGTGCTGGGGATGCGGCGGCATGGGCTTGTCGCCCCACACACCAGCCCCCCCCGACACGATCTTGACCGCCAGTTGGCGCAGCGTCTCGTCGCCGGCCGCGTGGTATTTTCTCGCGATGGCTTCGTAGGCGGGACCGGCCGAGGCCGCCCGCGTGGTGTGGCAGGAGAAGCACGTCGTCCTGCGCATTAGCGCCAAGCCGGGATCGAGCGCCGCATCGCGTCCGCGTCGCGTCAGCGGTTCGAGGCTCGTCATCACACGCGCTGCAGGAATCGCGCCCCGGTGCGTCGCGTTGTCCTCGAGATCGTCCACATCGACACGATAGTGGATGGTTTGCCCCCAGTCGAAGAAGCTGCCGTGGAGGGGCGCGCGGATGGTGACCTGCGGCGGTTCGTTCCCGACCTGGATGGTCAGCTCGCGACGGTCCGTCGTCCGGGCCGGATCCGCGACCGTGACACGCACCCGCTGGGGCCCGCGTTCGGCGAGCGTGACGGCGACGGATGGCTCCCGGCTCTCCAGCGTCCGACCGCTCACCTCCCACTCGAACGCCAGCGGGTCGCCGTCGGGATCGACCGATGCGGAGGCATCGAGCCGCACGTGCAGCGGCTCACGCCCGGCCGCCGGGGATGCGGTCAGCCGCGCGAGCGGGGGGCGATTGCCGCGCCGATACACGATGCGGGAAATCTCGGCGTCACGGTTGTCCCCCCACTTGTCTCCGAACTCGATCACGAACAGGCTGCCATCGACGCCCACTTTCATGTCGATCGGCTTGCGAAACAATGTGTCGGGCATGAATGGCTCGATCCGCGCGACCGTGCCGCCGGCATCGAACTCGACCGTCTGAATCCAGTTCCGCGTCCAGTCGAAGATGAACCATCGCCCCTGGTAGTGATCCGGCAGATGTGGGCCCAGGGGGTCGGTGGGCCGATACCGATAGATCGGGCCGGCCATCGCGCTGCGCCCGCCGCTGCCCAGGGTCGGGAACCGCTCCGACGCGGTCGACGGATACCAGATCAAGGCCGGCTTCGGCGCGGGGAGCTCCCGCAGGCCGGTGTTGTTCGGCGAAGGATTGGTCGGCTGCTCGACCGCGAACAGTTCACCCGCCTGCCGGGTCGCGAAGTCGAACGTGCGATAGGCCTCGTTGGGACCGACGAACATGGGCCACCCGAAGTTGCCCGGCTCCGTCGTGCGGTTGAACTCGTCGTAGCCGTCGGGGCCGAGCCCCAGGGTGCCGGCGATATTCGGCCCCACATCGCCCCACAGCACGGCCCCCGTCGCGGGATCGACCGTCAGCCGAAATGGATTGCGGCAGCCCATCGCATAGATCTCGGGCCGCCCCTGCCGCTCGTCGGTGAACAGGTTGCCTGCCGGAATAGCGTAGGTCCCATCGGGCTGCGGACGAATCCGCAGGATCTTGCCCCGCAGGTCCTGGCTGTTCGCACTCGACCGCAAGGCGTCGAAGTTCTCGCGGCCGGGCCGCGCGTCGACGGGCAGCTCGGGAATCGGCGGGCAGTTGTCACCGGTGCCGAGCCACAGGTCTCCCTTGGCGTCCATGCACAATCCACCCCCCATGTGAATGGCCCCGGCCGTATCGATCGGATACTCGAGCAGCGTCGCCTCGGAGTCGAGGATCAGCCGCTCGTCACGGATCGTGAAGCGGCTCAGTCGCAGGGTGTCCGGCTTCGCCTGCGGGCAGAAGAAGAGATAAACCCAGCCCGTCTCGTCGCAGGCGTTGTCGGCGGCGATCCCCAACAACCCGACTTCGCCGAACACGGCAACCGGAATCTGCCCCACGGTCTCCACGGCCGGCGCCGGCTGCGTGGGTTCCCGGACCAGTCGAACCGTGCCGGATCGCTCGATGAAGATGAGCCGGCCATTCCCCAAGACCGTCATTTGTATCGGGTCGACACACCCGGTGACGACCGCCCGCTTCTCGAGCCGTGCGGGCTCGAACACCTCGGCGGCGGCGAGCGCGGGCGCCACGGCCAGCGCGAACATCGCCCACGACCGCCAGGTCGTCCGCGGTGCCGCAAGCCGACGGCGCAGCCCCGCGCCTCCCGCCTGCAACGCGTCCAGACGCGCACGCTTGCCGCCAGTTCGGGCTGGGAAACGATCCATGAAGTGTCCTTTGGCTGGTCGGGGCTGACGAGTCGGAATCGTACCGCGAAAGATAGCCCGGCCAATGGGCGGGGTCTCCCTGGCCCCAAAAGTCGTTCCAGGAACGCAGGGCTTACCACTTGAAGTGGCGTTTTTCTTACCGTCGGCGCGGAGTCTCTCCGAGTCGGGCCGCGTGGCGGCTTCGTTGA
>CAMARC010000148.1 GCA_945860405.1 Candidatus Kuenenia stuttgartensis
ATCGAGCGGCCGACGAGGAGCCGGGCGACTTCGTAGGTGGTGGTGCCGCCGTCCAAGAGGACGGTCTCGCCGTCGTCGATCCGCTCGGCGGCCGCGGCAGCGATCGCCCGCTTGGCGGCCCAGTGAGCCGGCTGGCGTTCGTCAAACTCAGGGAGTCGGGCATGGCTGCCGGCGTAGAGGACGCCGCCGTGGGTCCGCTTGGCCGTTCCCTGCTCCTCGAGGGCATCGAGGTCGCGGCGAATCGTCGATTCCGACACGCCCAGCTCGCGCACGAGATCGTCGAGCGAGGCAAAGCCGCGCACACGGACGAAATCGATCAAACGGCTGCGTCGCTGACGGGTCTGCACGCCCGGAATCTCCCAGGGGGAGGGCGCATTATGGTTGAAAGAGACCATGAGTCAATTCAAAAGCCATGCAGGGCAGCGACTGAAACACACCAGAAATGATCGTTTTCGTTCGCTCGGGCGTCAAGCGAGTCCTACTTTTAGGCTCAAATCTGCCGTCTGCGGGATCTTTTCCGGCTGCGTCAAAGAATAGGCCACATTTCCGTGGCAGGCCGGGGGGAGCCGAGTCGCCAGCCGTGACCGAAATCGCTTACGATCCGGTCATGGGTGTGCTACGGATGGCGATCGACGTCGCGGAATTGGGGTGCCAGCCGGGCATCGAGTTAGGCGCTGGGGCCTCCCCCTTCGAAGTTATCCCCCTGGCCTGGGGTGAAGAGCGATCGCGGACGCGGGCCGCTGCGGTGGCGGCCTCATGTGGGCTCCGCCCGGCAGGCTTTCTCGCCGAGTGTGCCAGCCGGCCGGGGCGCCGGGTGTATGGCTGGGGAGCGGTGGTGCCTTGCGATAACGCCCACGGATCGGGCCCTGCGGAGCCCGGTCCGCAAGCGGGCCTCGCCGGCGTGATCCTGCTACTCGAATCGGCCCCCCCAGCCGCAGGATCCCCGCGATTCTCGATCCCCTGGCTGCTTGTGCGGCCGGAGTCACGGCGCTTGGGCGTGGGCCGGGCCCTCGTCGCGGCCGCGCTTGGTCATGCCGAGCGTCTCGGAGCGAGCCGCGTCACCATCGACACGCTCGACCGCTGGCCGGAGGCGGTGGCGTTTTGGCGGGGGGTGGGGTTTCGAAGAGCGTGAGTTGTACGGCGGTCACTGAGGAGCCGATTCATGGCACGTGCCTTCTGGCACGCTTCGGGGTCGCCCGTGCCCCGTTTCCACGCCTGCGGTAGCATGGTGTTGGGCCGGCAGGTTCTCGATTCCCTGGCCGGGATTTGTCCTGGGGAAGAAGGGGGGATTTCATGAAGTCGCCAATTTGTGAAGGACGTTGCACGGGGAGGATGCTCGCGGCATTCGTGGCGATTGTGGCTGTCATGGTGACGGCAGGGGTTGCCCCGCGCGCCTGCGCTGACGACACCGAGGCGCCGAATCGACGCGAGGCCAAGCCAGGCCGTCCCCGGATGGAGCCGATGCCGCCCAAAGCGGAGACTCTACCGCGTCGCCCCTTTGACGAAGCCGATGACGGGGATGAGCCTCGCGGCGCCGCCGACAACCGGCCGGCCGACCGGGCACGCCCGGCCACAGCCCCGCGCCGGCTCGGCACGACGTTTGCGCCGGTTCCCGATGCCGTCCGCGAGCAGCTCGATCTTCCCGACGGGGTCGGCTTGCTTCTTGACTCCGTCGAGCCGGGAAGCGCCGCCGCCGCGGCCGGCCTGAAACGCTTTGACATCCTCACCCGCTTCAACGACCAGATCGTCTGCAACGCCGATCAAATCGCCACGCTCATGAAGCTGCGAAAGCCGGGCCCGGTTCCCATAACGATTCTCCGCGGGGGAAAGGAACGGAAACTCCAAGTGACGCTCCCGCAGGCCGATCCGGCCGATGATGAGGCACCGCTCGCCGAAGCCCCCGGCTTTCCTCCGGGATTCGCACCGGGCGCTGGCAACATGCCCGGTGATCTCCAAAAGCAGATGGAGGATCTGGCGCGGCAATTGCAAAAGCAGGCATTTGGGGCAGGGGGGGGAGGCGGCCGCTCGCGGACGACGCGGATGTCGGTCTCGCCGCAGGGAAATGAGCGGATCGACACCGAGTCCGACGGCACGACGACGATCGAGATCCGCCAGTCGGCTGGAAAGTCGACCGTCGAGATCCGGGGCGCCGACGGCGCGAAGGTCCACGCCGGAAAGCTCGACACAGAGGCCGACCGGCGCCGTGTGCCCGAGGCCTACCGCGACCGTGTCGAGAGCCTCCTCGAAGAGATCGGCGGAGCCCGCCGGTAACCGAGGGATTCCCCCAGCACTTCTGGAGAACCGTCATGACCATGCCCGTCTCCCGCCGCCGGTTCCTCGGCACGTCGGCCGTTCTGGCTTCTGGAGCCGTCGCTGGCCCGGCCCGTGCTGCCGACACCTCGCGGGCCGCTGCCGACCCGACGTACACGATCCGCAACCACGGCATCCGCCACACCGTGATGGGATGGTGCTTCAACCCGATGGACACCCTCGAGCTCGCCCGGCACGCCAAGGCGATCGGCCTGACGGGGATCGAGGGGATCGACCGGAAGTTTTACGCCGACGTCAAAAAGCTCGGGCTCGAGATCTCGCTTGTCGGGAGCCACGGCTTTGCCGAAGGGCCATGCGATCCGCGCTTCTTCGACCAGTCGATCGCCAAGCTCGCCGAGGGGATCGAGGTCGCCAAGGAGGTTGGCTCGAAGAAGGTGATCACGTTCACCGGGATGCGCTTCGACGGGATGGATGAGGAGAAAGCGGCCAACGACTGCATCGCCGCCTGGAAGAAGGTTTTGCCGAAAGCGGAAGCCGCCGGCATCACGCTCTGCCTCGAGCATCTCAATTCCCGTGATTCATCCCATCCGATGAAGGGGCATCCCGGCTACTTCGGCGACGATGTCGACTTCTGCGTCGATCTCGTCAAGAAGGTCGGCTCCCCCAACTTAAAGCTCCTCTTCGACGTCTACCACGTCTCGATCATGAACGGCGACATCATCCGCCGGCTCCGTCAGCACGCCGACGCGATCGGCCACGTCCACACCGCCGGCAATCCTGGCCGGGGTGAGCTCGATGACACGCAGGAGATCGACTATCCGGCCGTGATACGGGCCCTCTCGACAATCGGCTACCACGACTTCGTCGCCCATGAGTTCCTCCCCACCTGGGATGACCCAATCCTTGCCCTCCGTCACGCGGCGATGGTCTGCGACGTCTGACGGAGCTCGAGATGGTGCGTCGCCGGGGAGCGGAGAAGGGGCCGTCAGGCGGGCTTCATCCCCTCGATTCGCCGCCACGCGCTCAACTGTCCGAGGTGCATCATCATGTGGCCGCCGGCATAGAAGCCGTGGATCGACCCGAGCGTGGGGAAGAGTTCGAGCATCCGCCCCTCGGCGGGGTTCGCCTTTTGCATCGTCTCATCAGACGCCGAGCGAAGGGCCGAAATCGCCTCCTCACAGCCGGTTCGGAAGGCTTTGACGACCTCGCTCATCGCCGGATAGATCGTGCCTGCGGGATCGTCGACGCAGGTCGCGTCCTTCGAAAACACCTTCTCAAACGACGCCGGCGGCGGAGTCGGGCTGCCACCGAGCTGGGTCGTGATCCGCGGCCCGTAGAGGGCCAGATGCCCAAGGACGAAGGCGGGGTGATTCGACTCGACGGTCGTGCCGCCGACACTGGCGAAGCGGGCGAAGCGGTCGGCCGGGAGCTCCTTGAGGAGCCGGTCGGCATAGTTGAGCGAGAGCTGGAGACTGTCGGCGATCGAGTTGCCGATGGAACGGGCCATGGGAGAGGGTCCTGGGGGGGTTAGAGAAAAGTGAATCGGGAAATGGCCGTGGGGAGGGCGTCGCACTCGGCGGCAAAGACGCGGGCGGCGAGTGACGACACCGTGTCGTCGGGGAGGACGGGCACGGTTGCCTGGAGGAGGATCCGGCCGTGATCGTACTGATCGTCGACGAGATGGACCGTGCAGCCGCTCACCGTGCAGCCCCGTTCGAGGACGGCGCGGTGAACATGGTCACCATGAAATCCCTTCCCACCGAAGGCGGGGAGGAGCGAGGGATGGATATTGATGACGCGGCCGGCGAAGTCGGCGGGGATGGCGAGGAGGTGGAGAAACCCGGCCATGACGACGAGATCCGGAGAGGCTTCCCGGCAGACGGCAAAGATCGCTTCGCTCCAGGGGGCCGTCGCACGTCCCTCCCGCGGCAACACCGCGACGGGGATCCCGGCCCGGCGGGCGATGTCGACGCCGCGGACATCAGGCCGGCTCGAGACGACGACAGCCACCGTGGCCGCGAGCGTGCCTGCGGCAATCCGATCGAAGAGGTTTTCAAGCGTCCGGCCGGAGCCTGAAAGGAGCACGGCGAGGCGGCGGGGAGAGGTCATGCACGATCTTTCTGACGCTCAAGCGCCTGGATGTGGATCGTGAGCGGATGGCCGTCGACATCGATCGTCTCGGCAGTTGCCCCAGCAGGCCCAGGCCCGAAATCGATCGCTGCGGCGAGCGTCTCACCGGCGATCGAGTCGCGATGGTGCTCGAGGGCGCTCTTGAGCTCGGCCGAAGCGGTCTCGAAGGCAAGATCGATCGTGTCGGTGAACTCGAGGTCGAGGCCCTTTCGCGCCGTCTGCACGGCGTGGACCACCTCGCGAGCGAGCCCCTCGGCGATCAGCTCCGGCGTCAGCCCGGCGGCGATCACAACCACCGCCCGCGGCCCCTCAGCCGCCGCCCACCCTTCGCGGGGCGTGGTGCGGATGAGGACGTCGTCTCGTTCCACCGTCGCCGTGCCACCAGGGAGGGAAAGCTCGACGTGGCCATCACGGGCAAAGCCCGCCAGAAGCGTCTGGGCATCGGCCTTGGTCAGCGCATCGCGGGCCTGAGGGAGGAGCTTACCGAGCCGGGGCCCGAGTTTCTTCAGATCGGGAAGGACGCTCCGCGTGATGTAGCGGTCGGGCTCGCGGCAGATCTCGAACTGCTTCACGTTGAGCTCGTCGCAGACGAGATCGGCATGCGCCGCAAGCCAGGCGGCGTCGTCAGGGGAGGTGTCGGCGAGAATCACCTCGACCTTTGACAGCGGCTGCCGGACCTTCAGCTTCGCGCTCGAACGTGCCGCACGGCCCAGCGACGCCACCTCGCGCACGAGCGTCATCCGGCGGACAAGATCGACATCGAGGAGGCCGGGCGCCCCTTGCGGATAGTCGGTGAGATGGATGCTCTCCGCCACCTTGTCGCCGAAGCGGCCGACGGCGAGGTTCCGCCAGATTGTCTCCGTGACAAAGGGAACGAACGGCGCGGCGAGGCGAGCGACGCCGAGGAGCGTCTCGTAGAGCGTCCAGTAGGCATCGAGCTTGTCGGGATTGCCTTGCGGACTGTCGGCCCGGCCGGCTCCCCAGAAACGGTCGCGGCTGCGGCGCACGAACCAATTACTGACGCCATCAACGAGCGACGAGATCATTCCGGCCGCGGCGAAGTGGTCGAAGGCGTCCATCCGCTCGACGACACCACTGGCCGTCGCAGAAAGCTCGGCGAGCATCCAGCGGTCGAGCTCAGATCGCTTTGATACCGGCCGCCAGCCGCGGGCCTTGGCCAGATCGGCGTGATCGAGGCTCCCTGGCTCGTCGAGGAGCGTACCGGGATCGAAGCCGTCGATGTTGGCGTAGATCACGAAGAACGAATAGACGTTCCAGAGCCGGATGAGGAACTCCGGCACGCTCTCGCGGATCGTCCGCTCGCTGTAGCGGATCGTCGTCCACGGAGGCTGGCCGGCGAGGAAATACCAGCGCAGCGCATCGGCACCGTAGGCGTCGAAGATCACCCCCGGCTCTTTGTAGTTGCGCTTGCTCTTGCTCATCTTCTGCCCGTCCTCGCCGAGCATCAGTCCGAGGACGATGCAGGTGCGGAAGGGGTGGGGATAGTCGGCCGCCGGGGCAACGACGCCTTCGGGAAGCGTGCCCGGCCCGTCGCCGCCAAAGAGGAGCGTGCTGATCGCCAACTGGCTGTAGAACCAGCCGCGTGTCTGATCGATCGCCTCGGAGATGAAGTGGGCGGGAAATTGCGTGGCGAAATCCTCGTGCCCCGTGTGCGGCCAGCCCCACTGGGCGAACGGCATGGCACCTGAGTCAAACCAGCAGTCGATCACCTCCGGCACGCGCCGCATCCGTGATCCAGGCGCGAAGGGGGAGTCGTAGGTAACCGCATCGATGTACGGCTTGTGGACGCGGAGATCGTCGCTGAGATCGGCATTGGCGGCCTTGGCCCGATCGAAGACATCGGTGCCGGCGACTCCCGGCTTGGCAAGGACGGCCTCGAAGGAGGGGACTGCCTCGGCCCGCCCGGTCGACTCACACACCCAGATCGGCAGCGGCGTTCCCCAGTACCGCTCCCGGGAGAGGGCCCAGTCGACGTTCGTTTCGAGGAAGTTGCCGAAGCGCCCCTCCTTGATGTGTTCGGGGAGCCAGTCGATGCGGGCGTTGTTGGCGAGCATCGCGTCGCGGAACTGGCTGGTGCGAATGAACCAACTCGCGCGGGGGTATTGGATGAGGGGATCGCTGTCGGCCCGCCAGCAGAAGGGATAATCGTGAACATACTGTTCCTGGTGGACGAGCAGCCCGCGGGCCTTGAGGTCGCGGGTGATGTCGCGGTCGCATTCCTTCACGAATCGGCCGCTCCCCATAGGAAACTCGTCGGTGAACGTGCCGTCGGGAGCGACGCAATTGAGCAGCGCCGGCCCCCCCGACTCGAACCGAGGCTGCTCGGCCATGAGCACGCCGTAATCGACCTCGCCGAAGGCGGGGGCGACATGGACGATGCCGGTGCCAGAGTCGGTGGTGACGAAGTCGGTCGCCACGACGCGCCACGCCGCCGGGGCATGCCCGCCGCCGACGAGCGCGGAGGGATTCGGCGCCCCTTCCGGCCGGTAGGTGTCGAAGGGGGGGAGATAGCTCCTCCCGACGAGATCGCGGCCAGGCATCGTGGCGATAGTGGCGAACGGCTTTTTGAGCTTTTCAGCCAGGGATGCCGCGAGTGCCTCGGCGACGACATATTCCGGGGCGCTGTCGACGATGGCCCCCTCTGCGGTTGTCTCGCGGATCACCGCGTAGGGGAGATCGGCCTTGACCGCGGCGAATTGGTTCGAGGGGAGCGTCCAGGGGGTCGTCGTCCAGGCAACGAGGCGGCGGCTGGTCGGCTTGCCAGCGTCGTCGAGGAGGGGGAAGGCGACGTAGACACTCGGGTCGGCGACTTCCTTGTAGCCCTGCCCGACCTCGCCGCTCGACAGCGCCGTGCCCCCCTGCGCCCACCACCACACGATCTTGTGGCCACGGTAGAGGAGGCCGCGGTTGAACAGATCCGCCAGCGCCCACCAGACACTCTCGACGTACGACTTGTGGTAGGTGACGTAGGCCTCGGAGAGATCGATCCAGAAGCCGATCCGCTCGGTGAGCGATTCCCACTCCTTCATGTATCGCCACACGCTCTCCTGGCAGCGGTGGATGAAGGGCTCGACGCCATACTCTTCGATCTGGGCCTTGGAATGGATGCCGAGGGCCTTGCAGACCTCCACCTCGACAGGCAAGCCGTGGGTGTCCCAGCCACCTTTGCGCTCGCAGAGCCGGCCCCGCATCGTCTGGTAGCGCGGATAGAGATCCTTGATCGTCCGCGTCAGGCAGTGCCCCGGATGGGGCATCCCGTTGGCCGTCGGTGGCCCTTCAAAGAATACGAACCGCTCCTCCCCGGCACGCTGCTCGAGCGACTTCCGGTAGATCTGCGCGTCACGCCAGAAGGCGAGGATCGCCAGTTCGTTGGCCGGAAAATCGGGCTTACCGCGAACAGGGTCGAACATGGGAGGGAGAGGCTTTGGGGGCGGGAAGTGGCGTCGGGCTCGGATGCGGAGGGGACGAGGACCGGGGGACTACGAGAAGCTGTGGATAAAGTGCCCGCCGCCGGATGCGGCGGTCGACACCCCCGAAAAACCTCGGCTTTTTTGGGGGTGTCTCAAGTGGAAAAAGGTCATGGATGACTTTTTCCACGGTCAGTTACAGATCGACCGTCCGGCCGGTCTTGAAGGCCTCGTCGGCAGCCAGGACGATCCGCAGGCTGTTGACCGCATCCTCCATGTGCGCGGTGAGGTCGCGGTCGTGGAGGATCGCGTCGAAAAACACCTCCTGCTCGCGGAGGCAGAGGCCGTCGTGGTCCGGCTCGTCGTGGCAGTCGATGAGCTCGTCACGACGGGCGAAGGTGCCGTCGGCCTTCGTCTCCGCGTGGTGGAGCTTGAGGAGCGCGGCCTTCGAATGGGCGTTGACGTCGTCGCTGGCGGCGTCCCCCTCCTTCGTGCCAACGATGCTCACGCACCCCTTCGGGCCGATGACGTCCTTCACGAAGTAGGCCACCTCGCTCATCATCGGGCCCCAGCCCGCCTCGTACCACCCGACGGAACCATCGGCGAACGTCACCTGGAGCTGACCGTAGTTGTACATCCCCGGCACGAGCTCATCGGTGAGCCGGGCGCCGATGGCCGAGACGCGGATCGGCTTCGAGCCGGTCATCAGGCACATCACGTCGACGTAGTGAACGCCACAGTCAACGATCGGCGACATGGAGTTCATCAGTTGCTTGTGCGTCCTCCACTGCTCGGCCGACGATTGCTGATTGAGGTTCATCCGCATCACCAGCGGCTTCCCGAGCGTCTTGGCCGTCTCGATGAACTTCGTCCAGGTGGGATGGACGCGGAGGACGTAGCCGATGACGAGCTTTTTTCCTGCCTTCTTGGCCAGATCGACGACCTCGCGGGCCTCGGCGACGGTGTTGGCCAGCGGCTTCTCGAGGAACACATGACAGCCGGCGGCGAACGCCTTGCGAGCGTAATCGGCATGGGTGTCGGGATAGGTGTTGAT
>CAMARC010000149.1 GCA_945860405.1 Candidatus Kuenenia stuttgartensis
TCGGAGAGATCGAGGAGCGA
Source organism: Candidatus Kuenenia stuttgartensis (assembly GCA_945860405.1). Taxonomy (GTDB): domain Bacteria; phylum Planctomycetota; class Planctomycetia; order Pirellulales; family UBA1268; genus QWOP01. The sequence goes on from CAMARC010000149.1 coordinate 21, forward strand.
GCGCGTGATCGTGCCGACGAGGTCGGGAATCGTCACAGCGTCGGAGGCGGGCTCGCCGCCGTCGCGGCTCGACCGGCCGACGACGTGTCCCTTGCCGAGCCCTCCGCCGTAGAGGAGGAGCGGGGCGAGACCCCCCCAGTGGTCGCGGCCGCCGGCGGCGTTGAGCTGCGGCGTCCGACCCATCTCGCCGCAGCAGACGAGGAGGATCTTGTCGGAGAGCCCACGGGCCTCGACGTCGTCGATGAATGCCGCCACGGCATGGTCGAACGGAGCGCCGACATACCGCATCCCCTCGGTGACGGGAGCGTTGTTGATGTCGGCGTGCATGTCCCAGACGAAGCTCGTCGTCACGGTGACAAACCCCGCCCCGCGTTCGCAGAGGCGGCGGGCGAGGAGGAGCAGCCGGCCGATCGACTGGCCATGGTCGGCGTAGTGTTTGTGGTTGTTCCACTTCTTGTCGATCGACTCGGGGCGGAAGTGGGGGGCGGTGTCGTAGCGCTCGACGAGCCGTTGATCCTCCTTGTCGAGATCGAAGGCGTCGGAGACGCCGCGGAGGAGGGCGTCGAAGGCAGAGTCTTGAATCGCGCTTGCGCCGCGGAGCGCGGCGAGATCGCGCCACCGCTTCCCCCGGTCGAGTTCGGCAAGGAGCCCGCGCCGGTCGCCGAGCCGGTCCTGCGGGAGATGCAGCCGCATGTCCTCCTGGAAGCCGGCGCTGCCCCCTGGCACGAGTGGCGCGTAGGCGGGGCCAAGGTCGCCGGCGGAAGCAAAGTTGCCGAAGTCGGTGATCGGCGGGCCGGCATCCTTGATCACGGCCGGGGGAAAGAGGGTGATGTTCGTTGGCATCGCCGTGGCAGGGCGATTGGCCCCGGCAACGCGGGCGTAGAGCGAGCCGAGGTTGGCCCGGTTGGTCGCCGCCCCGACGACCGGCTTGATGTCGTGGTTGCCGTCGCCAGTCACAAACGAGCGAACGATGTTGAGAAGATGCGCCCGCTTGGCAAGCTCGGCAAAGGTCGAGCCGAAGGAGATCCCGGGGATCGAGGTGGCGATCGCGCCGGTCTGGGCGTGGACGTTCGACGGGCCCTCTGTCTTTGGGTCGAAGGTCTCGAACTGCGACGGGCCCCCGTGCATGAAGAGGAAGATCACCGAGCGGTCGCGGAGAAAGCGGGCCGCTGGGCCCTCCTCGGCTGTGGCGAGCCCGCCGGATGAGTGCCCAAATAGCCCCGAAAGCCCAGCAAGGCCAGCCAAGCCGGCGCTGCCGACACGGAGGAATGGACGCCGGGCCAGTCGGCCACCGCTCCGCACCGAATCGCCGATCGTGAGCATCGCCCGCCTCCTCCCCATGAAGGGGAGAGTTTACAGTGATCTCACGGGCGCCCGCCAGCCGACTGCCCCCGTAACGCCCCCAAGGGACCCGACGATGAAGTGTTTGCTGCCTGATTTCGCGCTGCGCATGGCCCGAGCGACGGCGTTCGGCCTGCTTGTCGTCGTCGCCGGCGGTGCCCCGGCCGCTGCCGCGGGATTTCGAGCCGGCGCGGCGACAGTGGACATCACGCCGCGCAACGCCCCTCCGGAAGCCCCCTCGATCGTCGCCGGAGGGTTTCTCGAAGGGCGGGCCGATCGTGTCCACGATCCGCTCCTCGTCCGGGCGATCGTCTTGGAGGACGGCGGCGCCGAGGGGCGGCCGCCCGTGCGCTTGGCGCTCGTCGTCGTCGATACCTGCATGATGCCGCAGGCCCTCATCGACGAGGCGAAGACGCTTGCCTCAGCGCGGACCGGCATCCCGGTCGAGCGGATCATGGTCTCGGCGACCCATACGCACTCTGCCCCGGCAGCCATGGGCTGTCTGGGAACCCGCGTCGATGCGCCGTATGCGGCCCGGCTCCCGGCGGCGATCGCGGCGGCCATCGCCCAGGCCAATGAACGCCTGGAGCCAGCCCGAGTCGGTTGGGGCAAAGTCGATGACTGGCACCACACCCACAACCGGCGCTGGGTGCGCCGGCCGGAAACGCGCGTTGTCGATCCCTTCGGCAATCCGACGGGGCTTGCCCATATGCACCCTGGGCATCTCTCCAAGGAGATCATCGGCCCGTCGGGGCCGGTCGACCCGCAACTGTCGGTGATCTCGATCCAGGATGCGGCTGGAAAACCGCTCGCCCTGTTTGCGAATTATTCGCAGCACTACTTCGGGTCACCGGCCGTGTCGAGTGATTACTTCGGACTGTTCAGCAAGTTCGTCGCGTCAGCGCTCGGCGCGGCGGGGGATGGCAACGGCCCGTTCGTCTGCGCGCTCTCTCAGGGCACCAGCGGCGATTCGATGTGGATGGACTATGGCGCTGAGCAGCGTCCTCCCGCCATCCACGACTATGCCGCCGCCGTGGCCCGCAAGGCGGTGAGGGTGGTCGAGTCGCTTGACTACCGCGACGACGTCACCCTTGCCATGACGGAGAAGGAGCTCGAGCTCGGCTATCGATTGCCAGACGAGGCCCGGCTCGCCTGGGCCCGTGGGATCGCCGCCGGGATCGTCGACGATCTTCCGAGGAACCTCCCCGAGGTGTACGCGCGTGAGGCGCTGATCCTCCACGAGCGGAAGCGGACAACGGTCAAGCTGCAGGCGATCCGTATCGGCGAGCTGACGATCGCGACGCTCCCCAACGAGGTCTACGCCCTTACCGGCCTCAAGCTCCGCAACCGTTCGCCAGCCGCGATGCACTTCAACGTGGAGCTTGCCAACGGCGCCGAGGGCTACATCCCGCCGCCGGAGCAGCATGTGCTCGGCGGCTACACCACTTGGCCCGCGCGGACTGCCGGCCTCGAGGTCGCGGCTGAAACGAAAATCGTCGACACGCTCGTTGCGGCGCTCGAGGAGGTGACGGGGAAGCCGCGGCGCGTGCCTGCCGATCGTCACGGGCCTGCCGCCGAGGCGGTGCTCGCGGCCAAGCCCGTCGGCTTCTGGCGACTCGAGGACGAGGATGGCTCCGAGGCGCGGAATGCGATCGCCGGAGGCAGCCCGGCGACGCTCACCCCCGGCTTCGCCTGGTATCTCCCCGGCGTCGGCACGGGAACCGGCTGCGGCGCCGGCGAGGCCCTCGTGCCGTCGGCGTTTTCGCTCTCCGACTCGATCAACCGGGCGGTCCATCTGGCCGGCGGTCGGCTCGTGCTTCCCGGCAAGGCCCCGGCCGGCGATGCAACGGTCGTCGCCTGGGTGTGGCTCGGCGAGCGAAGCGGTGCAAGCGACCGGCAGGGGACGCTCTGTACCGGTCTCACCGCGGAGCCCCTCATTACCCAACAGGATGGCACCCACGCCCTCGGGCTGATTCTCGGCGACCGGCGGACCGACGCCCCTTTCCGCGCCGACGACTGGCATCAAGTGGCGATCGTCCGCCGTGGCGCCACCGTGCATGTCCATGTCGATGGAGGCCCACGGCCGATGCTCACCGGCGAGGCCGCCAAGTCCGCGTCGGCGATCGTCCTCGGCGAGGGATTGCAGGGGAAGATCGACGAGGTAGCGCTCTTTGATCGGGCCCTCGATCCGGCGACGATTGCCACGCTCTGGGAAGCATCGGGCATCGGGGCAGAGCGGGCCGCCGCCGCCGAGCGACAGCGGGCCGCGGAGGAGCGCGAGACGCGGCTTGCAGGCGTGCCGACGTTTCCCGCCGACCACGCGGCGCGCCTCGCAGCCTTGCGGCCAACGCGGAGCTGGACGCTTGCCGAGCAGCCGGCTGATCTCGTCGCCAATGGCGCGGTCAGTTTCCATCCCCAGGCCCGCGCCGCCTTCCGCGGTGGCCGTCTTGCTGGCCGTGACGAAGCCCTCGACGACGATTGGAGCGTGGCCTTTTGGTTCCGTAGCGACGTTCCCCCCGAATCGCGCCCCGTGGCGGCGTATCTCTTCTCGCGCGGGCCTGCGGGGGCCGCGGGTGCCCCTGGCGACCACCTCGGCGTTGGCGGCAGCGCCGTGCCAGGCGGCGCGGGAAAGCTGATCCTCTTCGACGGCAACGACCGCAACGGGCTGCTGGTTGGGCGGACGGTCGTTCCTCCCGGCACGTGGAATCATGTCGTCCTCGTTCGCCGCGGAGAGGAGGCGACCGTGTGGCTCAATGGCCGGGCCGAGCCCGAAATCGACGGCACGCTTGAAGTGACAGCCGCCGACTCGCGGGAGATCTTCCTCGGGAGCCGCAGTGATAACTTTGCCCCTCTCGCCGGTCGCCTCGCGGAGGTGGCGCTTTTTGACCGGGCCCTCGATCCTTCCGAAACCGCGGCGCTGTTCGCCGCGAGCGGGCAGAAGCCGGGTGAGCCGGTGCCAGTGCCTGTGGCAGAGGAAGGCCCGCGGAGCCCGGAGGAGACGCGTCTCGGGATCCGCGTGCCGCCCGGTTACCGAGTCGAGCTTGTCGCCAGCGAGCCGGAGTTGCTCGATCCGGTTGCCTTCGACTGGGACGCCCAGGGACGGCTTTGGGTGGTGGAGATGGCCGATTATCCCTCCGGCATGGATGGCAACGGTGCGCCTGGCGGCCGCGTCCGGCGCCTTGAAGACACCGACGGCGACGGCCGGTATGAGACCAGTCGGCTGTTTGCCGAGGGGCTTTCCTTCCCCAACGGCATCGCCGTGTGGCGTGACGGCGTGATCGTCACCGCCGCGCCGCAGATCCTTTTTCTCGCCGATGAAGATGGCGACGGGGTGTGCGATCGCCGCGAGGTCCTCATCGAGGGCTTCATGGAGGGGAACCAGCAGCTCCGCGTCAACGGCCTCCGCCTCGGCCTCGACGGCCTGCTGTGGTGTGCCAGCGGCGGCCATCATCCCGGCCATGGCACCGAGACGGTGATCACCTCGCATCCCAACGGCAAGCAATACACCCTCGGCAGCCATGACTTTCGCTTTCATCCCGATTCGGGCTCGGTGTGGATCGAGTCAGGGCCATCGCAATTCGGCCGCAATCGCGACCCGTTCGGCCACTGGTTTGGCACGCAAAACGCCAATCCGCTCTGGCAGTGGGTGATCCCTGAAGCTGCTGCGGCCCGCAATCGGTTCGTCGCCCCGGAGCAGACGATCCGGCACGTCGTCGGCGCCAACAGCCCCCCGGTGCGCCCGGCGAGCACACCGGAGAAGCGGTTTCATTCGTTCGAGCAGTCGGGGCGCTACACGTCGGCCTGTGGGAGCACGATCGACGGCCACGGGACGCTCTTTGACGCGGGGCCTGGCACGCTCCATGCCTTCACCTGCGAGCCGTTCCACAACCTCGTCCAGCACAACGAGCTTGTCGACGATGGCGCGAGCTTTTCGGCCCGCTGGCCCGAGGACGAGGGGCCGACCGATTTCTTTGCCAGCGACGACCGCTGGTGCCGCCCGGTGATGTCGCGGGTCGGGCCCGACGGCGCGCTCTACGTCGCCGACATGTACAGGGCCATGATCGAGCATCCCGACTGGCTGCCCCCCGAGGGGCGCGCGGAGATGCTGCCGAAATACCGGCTCGGCGACGACCGCGGCCGGATCTGGCGCGTCGTTCGCGCAGACGCTCCCCCCGCCCGCTTTCCTGCGGCCGTGGTCGCGGCGCAGAAGCCGGTGGATCTCGTCGCGCTTGTGGAAAGCGGCAACACCTGGCAGCGCGACCATGCGATGCGCCGCATCCTCCACGAGTCGGACGCGGCTTCTCATAACGCGGCTGCGGCGCTGCTCGTCGACGTCGTGCGCTCCTCGCCCCGACCGGAGGCACGCGTGCAGGCGATCGCGACGCTCGTGCGGATGGACAAGTTTCCGACAGATCTCTCCCTTACAGCACTTGCCGACCCGCACAGCCGAGTCCGCGAAGTGGCGGTGACATTCGCGGGGGAGAGCCGGTCGCCGGAGGTCCGCCGCAAGGTTTGCTCGCTTGCCACCGATCCTGATGCGAAGGTTCGCCTCCAGGTGGCGCTGCTCTGCGGCGAATGGCCCGATCCGGAAGCTGGCGCGGCCCTCGCGGCGATTGCGGTGAGCGACCATGCCGATCCGCTCTTTCGCTCAGCGGTGATGACGTCGGCGCTGCCGCATGCGGAGACGCTCTCGCGGGCCATCGCTTCGGCCGCGCCGGAGGTGGCCGCGGTCTATCGGGAGTCGATCCTCCGCATGGCCGTCGGCCAGGGGCGACCAGCCACCATCACGGCGCTCCTCGATGGGGCGCTTGAGGCGTCGCAGGCGATCCGTACGAGCAGCCTCGATCCGCTCCTTGCCGACATGCAGCGGGTCGGTGTCGATCCGTGGGGGATGAACGTCGCTGCGGCGACGCTTGCTGGACTCGATCGCGAGCTCGATCGCGCCGGGGATGTCGCCTCCGATGCCACGGAGCCGCCGGAGATCCGCTTGGCCGCCGCGAGGCTCCTCTCCCGCACGGGGAAGACGCGCGACGGCGCCGTCGCGCTGCTGGCTGGCTGGCTTGTGCCCCAAGTCGACCCCGACGTGCAGGCAGAGGCGATTGAGTCCCTTGCCCGCTCCGGGGCGGCCGGGGTGCCGGGGGCGTTTGCGGAGGCCTGGCCGGCGCTCGGGCCGGCCTCGCGGACCCGCGTCGTCGACGCCTGGCTCTCGAGGCCCGAGTGGATGGCCGATCTCCTCGACCGAGTCGAGAGCGGCCTGCTCGCTCCGGGGAATCTCACGCTCCAGCAGCGCGACAGGCTCCTTGGCTCACCGGACGGCGCGCTTGCCGCCCGGGCCAAGACGCTCCTTGCCGGTGGCGAGAGTGCGAATCGGAAGGATGTCGTCGCCCGGTATCGCTCGGCCCTCGAGGGGGAAGGGGACGGCACCCGTGGCCGCGACACGTACTTGCGGGTCTGTGCCGCCTGCCACCGTCGGGGCGAGTATGGCCACGACGTCGGCCCGAACCTTGCCACGGTGATCGAGCACGCCCCGGAGCGGCTTCTCGCGAACATTCTCGATCCGAATGCCGACATCCAGCCGGGCTATCAGGCCTCGACCTGCGTTCTCGCAAGCGGCGAGGTGGTGGCCGGCCTGATCGCCGCGGAGACCGGTGGGAGCGTGACGATGAAGCTTGCCGACGGCACGGTGCGGAACATCGCCCGAGCCGAGATCGATGAGCTCGTGACGTCGAACCGCTCGTTCATGCCGGAAGGGGTGGAGGAGACGGTCACGGTCGAGCAGTTGCGCGACCTGCTTGCCTACCTGCGCGGTGGGCTGTGAGGACGAGGCGCTTCCTTCGTTAGACCGTGCGAAGAACTCGATCGTCTTCGCCGGGTGGCCTTGGCTTGAAACAGCCGGTGGCCCACCCGGTTTTGGCCGTTACGTCGCCGCGACTGCCCGGGAAATCTCATCGACAAGTGCTGGATCTCGTTCAAGCTGGTGTGATCGCTCGAGGGCCGTGTTGATGGCGGCCACGATCTCCGTGTCCCGGAGGGTCTCGGGGCGGATCATGTCGTTCTTGGAGAGCCAGGCGCCCACGGCGTACCAGGACCAGAGAGGCTGACCTTCGGTGAGGTTGCAGTCGGGGGCAGGAAAGCCACCCGGTCCGCGTGCCCCGGTGATGTACTGGTGGATGAGTTGCCGAGTGCGCCCGATCCGCCTAGCTATCTCCGATGGAGAGACAAGATCGTGGCTGTCGACACGCCACACGTCCGCGCCCACGCCGGCCTTCCGCACGTCTCGGATGGCGCTCAGGATGGCATCTTTCAGCGACGGAGCGGCCCTGGAAAACTCCAGGTAAAGACTGCCGTATTGCATGCTCAAGGTGGCGTCATCGCAGCCTGCCTGGAACAGGCCGTCCTCGACGGCCGTGCTCAATTCCGGCACACCGGTCAGAATCAGCGCGAAGTCATATTCCCGGTCACTCGTGTCGGATGCGCTCATGGGGTGTCCTGTTCCTCGTCGTCCTGCCCGGAATGATCGCCGTGCGGGCAGGCGTCGACCCTGTTGCGAATCTGCCGGGCGTGATTCTCGGCCACTTTCGGCGTCGACCACACCGACACAATGCAGCCCCCTCGGGAGGCTTGGGGGCAGAACAATCTCCCCCACGCATGGCCGTTCGACAGTGCGACCCGCCATCCAAGCGCTTCCGCGTACTGGATCGCCCGCTCGATGTGCTGGTCTGGATGCCGCGACCTCCTCATCGGCACAATCCTAGCCGCCTGTTGACAGTTGTCAACAGCGTCGTTGCTGGTGGATTATTTGCAGATTCGCTGGCCTCCGCAGGCTGGGGCTCACTGGGCTGCGATGCCCTTGAAAGGCCCGACGCCCAAACTGCGTGTTTCACCCCGAGGCGGGCGGGGCTGATGACGACCAGAGGCAGCGAGAGGGGCCTCGATGCCCGGCCGCCGGAGGAGAGCCCCCGCACCGACGTCTGGTCGCTCGGCGTCGTCCTCCATGAGCTGCTCACCGGAGCGAGCCCGTTCCGGCTCGAGGGGGGGGCGATTGTGGCAACGATGGAGCGGATCCGCTCGCACCGTCCTGCGCTGGCCAAGCGTGCGGCTCCTCGCGGTCGGACCCTGGAAGCGGGCCGACTACAGCGTGGCGCAGTTTCTCCGCAGTCGGCCGACCGACACGGCCACCTGCTTCGAACTGGCTGTGGAGTGCGAACCGGAAAGCGTCGGCTCCATCGCTTCGCCGCTCAGCGATTGAAGAGGAAGTGGCAGATGTCGCCGTCCTGCATGACGTATTCCTTCCCCTCGACGCGGAGCTTGCCGGCGGCGCGGATCTCCTTCTCGGTCTTGTAGTGCTCGAGGTCGGGAAGGGAATAGATCTCGGC
>CAMARC010000150.1 GCA_945860405.1 Candidatus Kuenenia stuttgartensis
GCCGGGGTCGATCCGATCTGGAATCCGCCGCCGGGCGTGATCACCCGGCGGTTCGTCGAAGCACCCCGGTGAGGCGACACTGATAGAATCTCTCTCTGGAGATGGTGCCGTTTGAGTGGGGCAGGCCAGAACCGCTGAAACCAAACACCCCGTATTGTCAATTCGAACCAAGCATCCATCGGAAAAAACGTATGAGCCACGTGCCAAAAGAAGAAGCAATCAGAGGGGCATTTTTTGGTGCCCTTGTCGGTGACGCCCTCTGTCTTGGCAGTCACTACGAATACGATGCCGTAAAGATTTTCAAGGCCTATGGCAATAGGCCGATCGACAAGTTCATGTCACCTGGTGAAATGATGGGTGGCCACACGCATGGAATCGGATGGGGTGAGCGCAATTATCATCCGGGCAAAACGGCCGGGGGAACCACCGACTACGGGGATTATAATATCCTTGTTCTAGAGCACTTGGCGGCCACCTCCGACCCCCCGAGAGCCTTGAGTGTTGCAGCGATGATTCCGCATTGGATGAATCGACTCGAGAATGGCTGGGGCTCATGGATTTGCACCATGACGCAAGAGACCTATGCGCAAGTCAAAAGAGGAACCCCGATTGAACATCTTGGCGGTATCTCAAACGCGATGGCCATCCGCCATGTTGCGGCCCATGCCTACTATGAAACCGAAGAGGAATTGGTGGACGCGGCAAGGAAAGCAATGTTCACCCACAGAGACCTTCACGCATTAGGCGGAGGAGAGTTTTTTGCCCGCGTCACCCACCGAGTTCTGGATGGTGCCACCCCTCGCGAGGCGATTGAAAGCGTAGCATCCTTGATGGGGGGGTTTTTTGAGCACAAAACGGCTCAAGCCATTGCAAAAGTTGCAGAAGAGGCGGATCCCAGTTCGGCACTTTCAAAAGAAGATTTCTCGGATGATCTCGCCCTCACGAGCATGGCAAGGCTCTGGGACATCGGCCGCTCTGAACCGATCAAAGTCGGTAAAGCCAGCCCAACCGAGGGGACGCTTCCAGGCGCGATTTATTTTATTCTCAAATATGCCGACCAAGAAGACGGATTAAAACGAGCGCTTCAAGCCAATGCGATGGTTGGTGGCGATAATGCTTCGCGGAGCATTGCCATCGGAATGGTGTTGGGGGCCTTTAAGGGAGTGCATGCGATCCCGAGTGCATGGAGGGAGACGCTGGACCAGTGGGACTATTGCGAGGGTCTGCTCAATCAGTTGCCACTGATCAAGTGCTGACCAGCCGGGCAGGTTCGTGGATAAAGAGTTCACTCCATTCACGTGGGCGGCCACGAGCGGGGCTGGAGACAGCGAGCCGGGTCGGCTGAGCCCGTCCGCGCCGCGCCCGGTCGGGGTCGATTCGATCTGGAATCCGCCGTCGGGCGCGATCACCCGCCGGTTCGTCGAAGCACCCCGCTGAGGCAATCTGTTTGCCCAGGGTCTCAGCGGTCACTCGCGACATCAACGCCGCCGGCGCGATTCCGAAGGGGCTGTTCGCCGGCAGCGAGGTGTAGATGAGCAGGCTCAAGAAACTCCCCCGCCGGAGGCATTACGGATTCTTGCCAGAATCACTCAGACGGCGGCTGAGATCGAACAGCAGCAAGCGGCCGGAGGGGAGCGCGTCGCCGACGGCGGAAAAGGTGTTGCCGATGACGGCGAGCCGGGGCCTACCCCCGTTTCCTTCAACCATCGTCATCGCCTCAATCGCCCAGTCGGGGCGCAGTTCGTCAAACATCATTCCGGTGGCAGCTTCGCATAGTCGGACAGACTCCTCGTCGGCAACGACCAGCGTCCGGCCGGTATTCCCCCAGATGATTTCCCGCACCGCTCGAGCAAACGACGACACTTCGACGATCCTGCTGCCGGTGACGCCGTCGATGATCCACACCTGTCCGCCGAGGGTCCCGAAAGCGAGCCGATCTCCGTCGGGCGACCAGGCCATGACGGTGGCGTTGAGGCCAGACGCCGATAGGTCGACCAGAGTCTTCCCCTTCTTGTCGACCGAGCCGTCAGCCAACAAGTCGTAAACGCGGATCTTTGCTCCGGTCGCCACGGCCAGGCGAGGGGGCGATCCGGCAGAGATGGCGAGACATGCGATGCTGTCTGGATACTGCTCAATCGTCTCCGACGACGGTAAATCGAGGGAGTGGGCGAGAAGGCTGCCGCTCTTACCGTCGGCTTCTTGGATGCCACTGAAGAACCGGCCGGATGGTCCCCAGGCCATCGCCCAGCCGGGGTCCTGGTCAACCGTGAGGATCAGCTCCATGCCGGGGAGTCGGTAGATCTGTTTCCCATCCTCGCTGGAAAACGCGATCCGGCGCCGCGACGGATCGACGGCGGAGAGGGAGTGCCTTGTCCCCGAGAGGTGGACCTCGTCGCTGGTCGTTATTTGTTGGGAAGCGGTGTCGATCCGCAGCGACGCGCCGCTCTGGGGCAAGACCACCACCTCGTCTCCCCCAAGAGCCTGGATGCTCCGGACGGTTGAGATCGGTAGGACGATCTGGTGGGTCCCGAACAGGTTCCATGGTCCATCCGCCTCCCACAGCCTCACGGTGCCATCCCCTCCCGCCGAGATGATCCGGCCCGAGGGATGGAAACAGACATCCCAGACGCGACCGACATGCCCCACAATTGAGTGGAGCTCGCGACCGCTCGCAGCATCGAAGATGCGGACCACACCATCCTTGCACCCGGTGACAATCCGACGGCCGTCGGGCGAGAACCCGCAGCCCTTGACCCACTCCGGATGGTGTTTCAGCGACAGCTGCAACTCCCCGGTTGCCAGATCCCAGACACGGGCCATCTTCTCAAACCACCCGCTGACAAGCAGCCGCCGTCCGTCGCCAGAGAGAGCGAACGACTGCACGTCCCCTTCCGTCCCGGAGAACTCGCGTTCGATCTCCCCCGAAGGAATCCGCAGCAGACAGACCCGGAAGTCGACCGCAACGAGCAGACGGTGATCATCGAGGAACCGGATCGCCTCCAGATCGGGGGCCTGCGAATCGATGGCAGACAAAGGGGGGTCGAACGGCCGCATTTCGACCAATCCTGCGCCCGGCATGGCGGCAAAGATCGGCGCCACGCGGATCGTCCGATCGGCTCCCGCCCAGGCCAGTCGCCTCCCGTCCGGCGCGAAGTCGATGCCAAACACCGGCGCACCGCCGTCGGCAACGTCACGCACATGGTGGCCATCTTCGGCGCTCCACAAAGACACTCGCCCATCCTCGTCGGCGGTTGCCACCAAGGAGCCGTCGATGGAGTAGGCAACATGGTTGATCTCGTGGCCGGTGGCCACCGAGATCGCCTTGCCTGCCGGAGTCCCATCGTCAGTGAGCGGGAGGATGGAGAGTGTGCCGTCGGCGGCACCGGTCGCCATTCCCCTCCCCCCCGGCTGAAGAGCGAGGGAATGAATCGCGGGCAGTGGGAGTGTTGGAATTGGAGATCCGGCTGCTCCCTCGAGGAGACTGGCAATCTCTCCGTGCATCCTCCCCAGGAGCCAGCCGCCGGCGAGCGAATGGGAGAGGTGTGGCTCGACGGAGATGCTGGCTTTCAACTCGGCGATTACCGATTCGCCATTGCCGGTGCGGTACGACTCGAAGGCGCGGCGAAGGTGGCCAGTGGCCTCGGCTGTCGAACTCGCCAGGGCAGCCTCGTTTGCGAGGGCCTCCCGCTGATCGAGGAGCTCGAGACGCATGACCCGTTCGCTGACAACCATCACTCCCAGGATCAGCGCCGAGCTGGTGGCAGCAATCCCGATGGCGATCGCCGGACGGCGCCGCGTCCAGCGGCCCAACCGCTGCAAGGGCGTGAGCGGCCTGGCGATCGTCGGCCGGCCGTCGAGAAACCTCGCCAGATCGACGGCCAACTCCGCGGCGGAGGGATAGCGATCGTCCGGTTTCTTCGCCAGGCATTTCAGACAGACGGCGACGAGATCGGCAGCGATGCCGGGCACGATCCGGTTGGCCGGCTCGGGATCGACCTGAAGGATCCGCCAGAAGCTCTCCGTCGGCGAACGGCCGGCATTGAGGCTGCGGCCGGTGAGCAAGCGGTCGAGGACCAGGCCGAGGGAATGGATGTCGGTGCGTCTGTCGACCGTGCCGAACTCCGTGCCGATCTGTTCTGGCGACATCCATTCTGGTGTGCCAAGCCGGGATCCAGCGTCGGTGAGCGGCGGGAGGTCTGATCCAGAGTCCGACACGACCTCGCAGGCACCGAGGCCGAAATCGCAGAGTTTCACATCCTGGCGGAGCGTGGCCTGCGGCGCCGCCGCACCGGCTTGCGACAACGGCCGGTCATCGGGGGGAAGCACGCCATCGGCACTCGGCACGAGGAGGATGTTGCCCGGGGTGATGTCGCGGTGCACGACATCGGCCGTGTGGGCGACATGCACCGCGTCGGCCAGCAGCCGGACCAGCTTCGTGGCAACGCGCGGATCGACGGGACCGGGGTGGCGGGCGAGCCAGCTGTGCAGGCTCTCGCCGCAGAGCTCCTCGGCGATATAGGGAATCCGGTCGTGCTCTCCCACCTCGTGGATAGCGACGACGTTGGGATGGGAAACCCGCGCGGCAATTTTTGCTTCGCGGAGAAACCGCCTCTTCTTGCTCGGATCGACGAGAATCTCCGGCCGGGCGATTTTCAGCGCCTCGTGGCGGACGAGCTTGGTGTTGATCACCTCGTAGACCTCGGCAAAGCCCCCCTCGCCGATCTTGCGGATGATCCGGTACTTGCCAAACATCCGCTCGGCGAAAGGGATCTGCTCCTCTGCGGCCACTCCCCGGAGGATGAGAATGGTATCGAGCAGTTCCGCCATCTCGGGCGTGATCTTTCCCCCCGGATTCTCATCGTCGCCAGAGGAGGAAGCGAGCCCGGCGAGCTGGTCATCGATCGCTGCGAGCCGGACGAGCTCCTCGTCGTTGAGCTCCGCGGGGCCGTCGCGGGGGGCGGGGTCGCCCGGTGGCTCACCGTTGCCGACAGGGAAAGTGGGCTGATGAGCCGGCAGGTCATCCGGCGGTTCATCCGGCAGCTGGGGTGGATGCGTCATGCGGCGGCAGCCGTTTTCAAGAGCGGGCGTTGGCAAGGGGCTGTGATTCGAGCTCTTTCCGCAAGCACACCAGCGCCCGGCACCACACCTTCCTCACGGCATCCTCTGACCGTTCCATCTGGTGTCCGATCTGGGCGCACGTCTTTCCCTCCCAAGTTTTCAGGCGCAGGACCTCGGCATAGTGCTCGGGTAGGCGGGCGAGCGCTGCTTTGACATCGGCTGCGGATTCTCTCTGGATGGCCTGGGCGAGAGGATTGTCGGCAGACGGCGCCGCCAGTCCGTTGTGGCCGATCAGCCCTGCCTTCTGGGCATGCTTCCGCTGCTTCCGCTGCTCGTCGCTGGCGTTATGCCTGATAATCGCGCGCACCCAACCGAGGAACTCTCCAGTGCAGTTGCCTCTGAAGGATGGAAAGCCCTTCCAGATCTCCACGGCACCTTGCTGAGCGAGGTCGGAGAGGCCGCACTGGCCCGAGTTCGGCGGCCACCCCTCTCGAGCGGCGAGGAACTTGAGATAGCCGTAAACGGCACCGAGAAGTTGGTTGAGCGACTCGGGGTCGCCGTCTCGGGCCGCCTGGACAAGCTTCGAGTATTTGTGCCGCGCCGTGTATTCGCGGCAATCGCTGTCGGAATCAGAAGCTCTCTCTGGTGCCATGCATCAACCCCCCGCAGGTCGCCGAGAGAACCCCCGCGCGGAGCCTACCACAACCCCGTGCCTCCACCCCGAAATGCGGGGTGCAAAAAACTTTTCTTGGTGCGAGTCCGGTTGGCAGGCCGGCGATCGCCTTGTCTTTGAGGAAGACTGTGCGCTGGCACGGCATGCGGGCTAGGGATGGCTCATCGCTGCCGTTTGGCAGGCAGTCGCTTCCGCTGGACTCCCAGCAGCCTTTTTTCAACCACTCGACCTCCATCTTCAGGCGGCCGATCTGCTCGTGGAGTTCCTGGTCATCGGTGGTATGGTCGGGCCGACGCTGTCGGCCATCGACGAACAACTCGGCCAGCTGGCCCATGAGCTGCTTCTTCCAAGCCGTCACCTGGCTCGTGTGGATGCCGTGGCTCGCCAACTGGGCTGTCGTCCGGTCGCACCTGGCCGCCGCCAGGGCCACCTTGGCCTTGAAGGCCGCCCCGAAGACTCGTCGTTTTCCGCTCATGGTCATGCTCCGAAAAGGGTGCCTTCCACCCTCAGAGCTCCACCTTATCAACGCACCCGAAAATCGGGGTCCACCTCAGGGAACTCTGTGAAGGTGGCCCAGAAGCACTACCTCCAGGTGACCGAAGCCGACTACGAGAAGGCAGCCAAAGCGACGCAGAATCCGACGCACCATTCCGTGCGGCGGGGGTGCGTGGGCGTGCGTCCAGGAAACGAGACAGCCGTATCCGCCGCTTTTGCGATGGATACGGCTGTTCAGGTACCCCCGGCAGGGATCGAACCTGCGACCTGAGCTTTAGGAAAGCTCCGCTCTATCCAACTGAGCTACGGGAGCAAAACGCCGGGCGCGGCCTGGCTGCCACGCCCCGACTCCGGTCATCGTACGGCCCCCCACCCCTGCCAACAAGAATGGCTGCCGAAGGCCCGCTCGGCCGGAAATCCCCGGGTCGGATGCCCGAATGCCCGATGCCGGCTGCCGACGGCGGGGGCCGGCTGCGTTCTGCGGGCTGTCGGATGGCGGGCTGCTGGCTGAAGGGCTCGGGGGCGCATCGTTCCGTCAGAGAAGCTCCGAGAGGATCCGACCGCGGTCCACCAGCGGATGTGGCCGACCCGTCACGTCGGTCAGCGTCGTCGCCTGCGGATCGATCCCCAGGCAATGCCAGATCGTCGCCGTCACGTCCTTGAACGTCACCGCCCCACCGAGCGGCGCTCCACCCCACCGATCCGTCTCGCCGAGGACACGCCCCCCACGGATCCCACCGCCCACAAGGAGCGCCGGCGAGACCGCCGGCCAGTGATCCCGGCCACCGTCTTTGTTGATCTTCGGCGTCCGACCAAACTCCCCCCACACCACCACGATCACGTCGTCGAGCATCCCCCGCTCCTCGAGATCGAGCACCAGCCCCGAGAGCCCGGCGTCGAGAATCGGCAGCACCTGCCGGAGACGGGGGTAGTTGCCGGCATGTGTGTCGAAGTCGCTTAAAGAGATGCTCACGCACCGCACCCCTTCCTCCACCATCCGTCGCGCGAGCAAAAACTTGAGCACCGCCCGCGGCCCGTCGGCCGTTTCGAAAGGAGGAAGCTCGGGCGTCGTCATCCGATACCGGGCAAGCACGGCCGGCGACTCCGACTCCAAGTCGAGCGCCGCCGCCACCCGCCCCGAGGTGAGAATCCCGATCGCCTGATCGTGAAAACGATCCCCCGCGTTCAGCGAATCCGTCGACTCCATCCGCTGCTTCCAGCCATCGAGCGATTGCAAAAGCTCCCGGCGACTCCCCAGCCGATCGACCGACAGCGACGGAGAGAGCGAGAGTGACGTGGCGAAGTCGCTGCCCCGGGCAGCAAGCTCCCCCACCATCCCCGGCTCGAGCGGCCGGGAAAAAAGATCACCGAGGTCGGGGCGGAACGGCCCATGCGCGGGCCCAAGGAAACCGGGGCGGGCACTGTTGCGCACCATCCCCCGCCCCTGCTGACAATCGACAAACAGCGGCGCCGTGTCACCGGGCCGACCATGGAGCTTCGAAAGGACCGAGCCGATCGCCGGCCAGCCCCCCTGCGATTTCAGATGCTCGGGTTCATAGCCCGACTGACACTGAAAGGCATCGTGCTGGCCGGCCGAGCCGACCACCGCGCGAAGGAACGCAAACCGGTCGGCAAGCCTGGCGAGCCCAGGCAGCAATTCGCAGACTTGAATCCCCGGCACCGAGGTGGCGATCGCCGAAAACTCGCCGCGCACTTCCGCAGGCCCATCGGGCTTCATGTCGATCGTGTCCATTTGCGGCGGCCCGCCGTCGAGATGGACATGGATCACCGACCGTCGCACGGCGGCGGGAGCGGCATCGGCCCGGAGAAGATCGACAAGCGACAATCCCCCAAGACCGGCCAGGCCCGCCGTGAGCAGGCCACGGCGCGACGGCCGAGGGCAAGAAGAGGCGCGGCGGCTCGGTGAGGATCTTGACATCGCAGTGCCGAGAAGCGGGAGAAGAGAGGGGACTGGACAGGAAAAGTATCGCACGGCCGACCGGCCCGAGGCCATCCCACACCCCGCTTGCCCGCCCGCCCGAGCCAGACAGCGGCCTCCTTCCGTCAGCCCCGGCCCAGCCGCTGCCCCAGCCCGTGAATCAATCGCCACGCCGGCCCGCCGAGATACCTGATCAGATCGACCGGGGCATGTTCGCCGAAGGTGCGCCAGACGCCATGCCGATTGGTGAGCAGTTCAAAGGCCCCCATCCGGAACGGATAGGGGAGATCGACCGTCGGCGGGCCCGACTCTCGCGGCGGAGGCCAGGCGAGCACACTCCCCGTCTCAAGAGCCGAGCGGATGGCCGGGGCCGGATCGTCGCCGAAGATCCGCGAGGCCTCCACCCAGGCGTTCGGCCGGAGGTCGGCCTCGATGAACAGCAGCCGGCCATCGACAGAGCGACGCAGCGAGCTGATGTTGACGAAGCCATCAAGGCCGAGGGCCTGGCTGAAATGGACGAGATCGTCAAAGACTTGCCGATCGAGCGCCGAGAGTTGC
>CAMARC010000151.1 GCA_945860405.1 Candidatus Kuenenia stuttgartensis
GGCAGGAACATCTTCCCCTGCCCGAACAGGTCGCCGACGACCTGCATCCCACTCATGAGCGGGCCCTCGATGATCTCGAGGCTCGCGGCATACTTCCCCCGCGCCTCCTCGACATCGGCCTCGACGTGGTCGGCGATCCCCTTGAGGAGGGCGTGCTGGAGACGGGCCTCGACGTCGAGGTCGCGCCAGGTGTCGGTCTTGGCGGTGTCGCTGGGGTCACGGTGCTTCACCTGCTCGGCAAACTCGATCAGCCTGTCCGTGGCGTCGGGGCGGCGGTCGAAGAGGACATCCTCGATCCGCTCGAGGAGTTGCGGATCGATCTCCTGGTAAACGGCCAGTTGCCCCGCATTGACGATCCCCATCTCCATCCCGGCACGGATGGCGTGGTAGAGGAAGGCGGCGTGCATCGCCTCGCGGACGGCGTCATTGCCACGGAAGGAGAAGGAGATGTTGCTCACCCCCCCCGACACCTTCACCAGCGGCATCGCCTCCTTGATCAGCCGCGTGGCCTCGATGAAGTTGATGGCGTAGCGGTTGTGTTCCTCGATGCCGGTGGCGACGGTGAGGATGTTGGGGTCGAAGATGATGTCCTGCGGCGCGAATCCGGCCTCCTCGGTGAGGAGCCGGTAAGCCCGCTTGCAGATCGCTACTTTTCGCTCGGTCTCGGTTGCCTGCCCCTCCTCGTCGAAGGCCATGACGACGACGGCGGCGCCGTAGCGACGGACTGTCCTCGCCTTCCGGAGGAAGTCCTCCTCCCCCTCTTTGAGGCTGATGGAGTTGACGATCCCCTTTCCCTGGAGGCACTTGAGGCCCGCCTCGAGTACCTTCCAGTCGGAACTGTCGACCATCACCGGGACCCGGGCGACCTCCGGCTCGCTCGAGAGGAGCGTGAGGAACTTCGTCATCACCGTCGGGCCGTCGAGCATCCCCTCGTCGACATTGACGTCGATGATGTTGGCGCCGTTCTCCACCTGTTGCCGGGCGACGCCGACGGCCTCCTCGTAGCGCTCTTCGCGGATGAGCCGGGAGAAAGCCTTCGAGCCGGTGACGTTCGTCCGTTCGCCGATGATCGTGAAGCTGCTCTCCGGTCGGATCTCGAGCATCTCGAGTCCTGAGTAGCGCGAGCGATCGGAGTCGACCGGGGGGACACGCGGCGGATGTTTGGCCACCGCCTCGGCAATCGCCTTGATGTGGGCCGGCGTCGTACCGCAGCAGCCGCCGATGATGTTGAGCCATCCCTCGCGGGCGAATTCCCCGAGCACCCGCGCCATCGAGGCTGGGGTCTCGTCGAAGCCACCGAGGGCGTTGGGGAGCCCAGCGTTGGGGTAGCAGCTGACGGGGAGCGGTGCGATTCGACCGAGATCGGCCAGGTGGGTGCGCAGCTTCTCGGCACCGAGGGCGCAGTTGATCCCGACGCTCACCAGATCGGCGTGGGAGAGGCTCATCCAACAGGCTTCGACGGTTTGTGCGGAGAGGGTTCTTCCCCCTTCGAAGACCGTGAACGAGGCCATCACCGGCACGCGGATACCGGTCGAGCGGAAGGTCTCCTCGATGGCGAACAGGCAGGCTTTGAGGACGAGGGTGTCGAAGGCCGTCTCGGCGAGGATGACGTCGACGTCCCCCTCGAGGAGTGCTTCGACCTGCGTCCGGTAGTTGGCCACCATCTGGTCGTACGTCACGTCGCGGTGGCCCGGATCGTTGACGTTGCCGGCGATCGAAAGCTGTTTGTTGGTCGGTCCGATCGACCCGGCCACGAAACGCGGTCGGTCGGGCGTCTTAGCGGTGGCGGCGTCGGCGGCCTCGCGAGCGAGCTTGGCGGCGGCGAGATTCAATTCCCGCACCCGGTCTTCGAGGCCGAAGTCGGCCAGGGCAAGGGCGGTGGCGCCGAAGGTGTTGGTCTCGACGATGTCGGCCCCGGCCTCGAGGTAGGCAGCGTGGATCCCGCGGATCGCGTCCCCCTGGGTGAGGACGAGGATGTCGATGCAGTTCTTCAGGTCCTTCGGGTGGTCGCGGAAGGCTTCGCCCCGGAAACCGTTTTCGTCGAGACCGAGGGCATGGACCATCGTCCCCATGGCGCCGTCGAGAACGGCGATGCGGGTGGCGAGGAGGTCGTGGAAGGCCTTCTGGCGGACGTCACGGGGGAGCGTGGTCATGATGGGGTCGGCGACGAAAAGCCGCCGGGAGTGTGGTGCGGTGGGAGGGGAACTTTTCCGGACGCGTCATGATAGGCGACTGGGGGGGCCGGGCATACTGCGACACGGGGAGTGGCGGTGATCGGTGCCCCCAAGGCGGCTCGAACAGGGGGCATGGGGAGGCGGAGGGGACTGACGGCCGCCGTGGCCTCCCCCTCAAGGACCGAGCACCGCGGGGACGATGGACCGACGAGGGCCCGAGGCTCGAGCCCTCTGGACGGATAGCGACGAACGCGGCGGTTCAGGCGGTCAGCGCCGCTCGCCCTCCAAGCGCGTGGCCGCCTTGCGAGCCTTGCGGGGAGAAGACTTTCGGGATGGTGGTGATCGCCAGGTTTCCAAGACTCGATCCGATCGCGACGGCGGCGTATCCGGCGGTACCCGTCGAGTTCATGGCGGTGGCGACCACCACGCCGTTGGCGCCGGCCGACGTCACGGCGCCAGGATCGCCGCCAGTGTCGGTCGTGGCTGCCGTCCCGGGGCGCTCGCGGGCACCCCGGGTCAGGTTCCCGGCGGTGTCGACGCTCGTGCTCGCGGTGGTCGCTGGGATGTTTTGGGCGGCGGTGTGGCGCGAGGAGCAACGGCGCGCTGCGGAGGATGGGAATCGTGAGCGCGAAGCGGTGGCCATGGAACCGGACGGGGAGACGGGGCTGATCCGATGACGCTCGACTGGCTCGACACCGCGTTCGTCGCCCGGCAGCCGCGCCCCAAGCCGGCCGCACCGGCGGCCGCCCCCAACGCCTCAAAGGCGATGCCCCCTGCTGTTGTTCCCCCGGGGTCAAGGCTCGAGGCATCGGCCACTTCCGAGGAGTCGGTCGTCGCCTGTCTCCTCGAGGCCGTGCCGTCAGAATGGGGCAATCTCGCCGCGGCGATCGAATCAGCGACGCTTGCCGGGGTGAAGGTGGTTGCCTTCACCGGCGGGGAGCGGAGTGAGGGGCGCTCGACGATCGTTGTCGGCGTGGCCGAGGTGCTGCGTCGCCGGGGGTGGTCGGTAGCCATCCACACCCAGGCCCCGCTCCTGCTGCCGATCGACGAGGCGGAAGCGGCTCGTGCGGCGGAGATCGTGCTCGTCGATGCCGGGCCATGGTTCACCACCGGTCCTGTCCGCCGTCGCACCGTCGAACGCGCGGCGCTGGGGTGTGATGCGGCGGTGCTCGTCCGCCGCGCCGACAGGCCCCCCTGCCCTGCCTGGAGCGAAGCGCTGGCCGCGATCGGCCTGACGGTGATCGGCGAAGCGGTGACGTTCGAATCGGCGTTGGTGTCGGGGTGAACCACCATGGTCGTCTCCCGGTCGCTGCCGGTGATCCTCACCCCCGCCCAGGAGGCGGCGCTCGGCCGGATCCGCTTCGCGCTCGAGGAGCCGGCCGGGGTCGTCCTGCTCTGCGGCCCCGCCGGCGCGGGGACGAGCCTCATTCTCGCCAGACTGGCTGCCGAACTCGGGGCCGGCCAGCCGGGGGGCATGCCGATCCGGACCGCGCCCGCGCTCGCTGACGCGATCAGGCAAGACCTGCCGATCGGCGGCATGCTCCTTGTCGACGATGCCCATCTGGCCATGCCTGACGATCTCGATGCGTGTGCCACCCTCGTCACGGCGCAGGGCGCGAGCGCCCGCTGTGTCGTTCTCGCGGGGCGGGGGCGTCTGCTGACGCTCGTTGGGCGCGACAGCCGGATCGCCCCACGCGTGCGGTTGCGGGCGATCGTGCCGCCGCTGACCCTGGCCGACACGGGGCGGATCGTGGAGAGCCGGCTGGGCGATGTGGGGCCCGACGTGGCGCGGACCTGCCACGAGATCACCGCGGGGATCCCGGCCGCGCTCGTCCGGCTCATCGAGCTGGCCACCGTGTCGGCTGGTCGGCAACTGACGCCCGCCGACATCGAGACGATTCACCGCCGGCTCGACCTGCACGCGGTGTGAGGGGCCTGGGCGCGTTGGCCAGCGTCCGTGGCCAGTGTCAATCGATCGACGCCCCGGTTCGGGCGAGGTAATCGGCGGTCGATTCGGGGGGCTGTATCCCCGCCGGCGGGAGCGGGCGGCCCGGGGCGAACGGCGCGGGGTCGAGGTGGGGCGGATGACCGGTCATGAGATCGGCCAGGAGGACAGCGCTCCCGGTTGATTGGTGGAGCCCCGCGCGGAAGTGGCCGGCGGATAGAAAGGCGTTGTCGAGGTCCGGAATCGGGCCAATCGTCGGATTCCCGTCGGCGTTCCCTGGGCGAAGGCCCGCCCAGGATCGTTCCACAACGCTTCCCGGCAAGTCGCCGAGGAGCGACCGGGCGACCCCAAGGAGGCGAGAGACGGTGTCGGGGCTCGTGGTCGGATCGAAGCCGACGTCCTCGATTGTTGAACCGACGAGGAGCCGGCCGTCGGGACGCTGGACGAGGTAGTTGAGTCCACGGTTGACGATCCGCGTGATCAACGGCCTCGGGAGGCGGAGAAGGACGATTTGTCCACGGATCGGCCGGGTGTCGAGCGCGAGGCCAAAGGCCGCGGCCAAGCCGCCGGTCCAACTGCCCGCCGAAAGCACCCAGGTGCCGGCGGCGATCTCGCCGGTCGCGGTTACCGCCCGCTCCACCCTCGTGCCCCTGACGACAAACTGCCGGACGTCGGCCTCCTCGATGACCACTCCCCGCTTGCGACACGATTCCTCGAGGGCGTCGAGATGGCGCGAGGGGCGAAATTGCTGCTCCTCGCGGAGCATCATCCCCCCGAGGATCTCCCCGGCCTCCGCGCCGCCGGCCAGCGCCGGTTCGCATTCCAACACAGCGTGCGCGTCGAGGAGATCGGCATCCGTCCCCCGGCCACGCCACCGTGTCGCGTCGGCCCGAAGTCGTTCGAGGCCTGCGGCCGAGCGGGCCAGATAGAGGCCACCGCTCGGGATGAGGCCGTTGTCGATGCCAGTCTCGGAGCGGAGATCCTTCGACCAGAGGCGGTGGAGTTTGTCGCTCCAGGCCGTGAGCGCATCGGCAGGCGAGATTCCCGCATGGAGCGGCGCTGGCGGAAAGATCCCGGCCGCTGCCCAGGAGGTGGTCTCGGGGCCGCGGCCGCGGGCGAGAACCCTCACCTTCACCCCGCGGCCGGCGAGTTCCCGGGCGATGGAGAGACCGATGATCCCGCCACCGACGATGCAGCAGTCGTTCATGGTGTGTTTCAACAGACGCGGGTCAGGCGTTGGTGGCGACGGTCGGCGTGTCGGCGATGTTCACCCACACATGCACATGGGGCGCGCCGCGGTAATGCCAGACAAACGACGGCCCTTCGAGCCGCCAGTTGTCCCACACGCCGTCGTTGCCGACGTCGGCATCGCGGAAGAATGCCAACCGGCAGCGATCGAGGCCTCCCTGCGCGGCCAGGCAGGTGCGGGCCTCGGCCCGATCGGTGTCGCGGAACGGTTCGAGGAGCAGCCCGAGCACCCGCTCGAGTTCCCCACGCTGATCGGGCGACATCTCCGCGACTGCAAGCCCGTCGAGCCGTGCGTCGCCGCGGAATCCGACGGCATTTTCGGCCGGAGACTTGGCTACGAGCGCCGCCTCGCGCTGCTTGCCGTCGAGCATCGCGGCGAGCTTGTTGGCGGCAACGGCCTGCGACCAGAAGACGTTCCCCTCGTGATCGGCCGGCTCGTTGAAGGCGCCCGTGTCGTGGCCATAGAAGATCGGGCCGGCGAAGGCCACATGCTCTTCGGAGTCGCCGTCGCAGCGGAGCGTCATGTGGCGGCCGGTGAGGAGAAACTGAAACTTCCCGCTCCCCGGCTCACCGAGCATGGCGATCGATTGGGCATGGCCGAAGCCGCCGCAGTCGTCCTCCATCTGCCGGTCGAAACGGGCATGCCACTCCGGATGGATGAGCTGCTCGAAAATCTCCCGGGCGAGCACCTTTTGGTCCTTCGTGTAGAAGTCGCTCTTCAGTTCGGGCTCGGTGGCGTTCCAGTTGTTGCCGACGCGCGACCGGAGAAGGCCGAACTTCGGGTGGACGTAGTCCCACGCGAAGCAGATCTTCTCCCTCTGGCTCGGCGACAGCGAGGCGTGGAGGGTCTGGGCGAGCGTCTCGGCGGTACTCGTCGCCGACGGCTCGGCCGCTCGGAGGAGCGTCGGGCCAGCGAGGAGGCCGGCGCCCCCCAGGAGCGAAGGGGCTGCAGCGAGCACGCCTGAGGTGGCGAGAAATCCCCGGCGGCTGATCGATCGGTGGAGTGAACGGCGTGGCATCGGGTGTGCTCCTTGGTCTTTGCTGACCCCGGCCGGTGGCATTCGGCATCGGAGCCAGTCCCAAAGAGCCTACGCTCCTAGGCTGCGCCTCACCAGCTTGGTCCGTCGCTTGCCGCGTGGCTGGGAGGACGTGCCCCGCCGCCTCCGGCCCCGAAACCGGGGCTGACAGGTGGCGCAGAAGAAGGTCGAGCGTTGGGCCTGGACGATGCGCTCGATCGTGGCGCCGCAAGCTTGGCAGGGGGTGCCAGCGAGCCCGTAGACGCGGTGGAGCTTCTGAAATCCCCCCTTGCGGTTGTCGGCGGTGCGGTAGAGCTCGTCGCCGATGCTCGAGCCCTCGTGGACCACGGCGCTGGCGAGAATCTCCCGCGCGGCCCGCGCCACGGCCTCCCACGCCCCGGCAGCGAGGGCGTGGCAGGGGGTGCGCGGGTCGATCGCGGCGCGGTGGAGGATCTCCGCGGCGTAGATGTTGCCGATGCCCGCCACCGCTCTCTGATCGAGGAGGGCGACCTTCACCCCCCGCCGCGATTCCCCGAGCCGCTCGGCGAGATCGCTGCCGGTGACGACGAGCCCGTCAGGGCCGAGTTTGGCAGCGCCGCAGGCCTGATCGAGCCCCCGCGCGTCGAGGAGCCGGATCGTCCCCAGGCCGCGCTGATCCCAAAAGAGAAGCTTTTGGCGTGGGCCCGCGGATGAGCTATTTCCCGTGGCGACCTCGAGCTCCATCCGCACATGCTGCGGCGTCGGCGGCTCGGCCACGAGGAGCAGCCCGGTCATCCTCGGCTCGATGACGAGCCAGTGCGGGGCCGACGCCTCACGACCGACTTCGATCGCCACCCGTTTGCCGAAGCGGGCGACCGACACGATTCGATGGCGCTCGAGCCGCGCCGCGATTTCGGTGGGGGGTGGGGCGATGGCCAGCGGGCGACAGGTGCCCTGGGGGAAGCGGGCGGCGACGATCCAGGCACCGCAAAGCCCCGCGATCCCGCGGCGCATCGTCTCGACTTCGGGGAGTTCGGGCACGGGACGCTCCTCGCGGCGGGGCTGCCGCAATGCACCAGCGGCGGTGGATGGTAGCACCTGCCGGTGCGGCTACAATTGGCGACTTGCGTCGCCAGCGGTCCTCGGGCGACGCCGTTGGATCGTTCCCTCTGCCCTGCGCTTCCCACCGGAGCCTCCGCCGATGCCTTCCCCACTCTCCCCTCCACTTCCTGCCGGTGGCATCTCGCAGGTTCCCGACGCCCACGGCCGGTTTGGCCGGTTCGGTGGCCGCTACGTCCCCGAGACGCTCTCCGCCGCGCTCGATCAGCTCCAGGCGGCCTACGACGAGGCCCGGGCCGATCCGGCCTTCCAGGCCGAGCTTGATCAACTCCTCGCCGCCTTCGTCGGCCGTCCCCTCCCCCTCCTCTTCGCCAAGCGGCTCACGGCATACGCCGGCGGGGCCCAGATCTGGTTCAAGCGGGAGGATTTGAGCCACACCGGCGCCCACAAGATCAACAACACGCTTGGGCAGGGATTGCTGGCGATGCGGATGGGCAAGAAGCGGATCATTGCCGAGACCGGCGCCGGCCAGCACGGCGTCGCCACCGCCACGGCCTGCGCCCGCTTCGGCCTCAACTGCGTCGTCTACATGGGGGCGGAGGACGTCCGCCGCCAGGAGCCGAATGTCCGCAGCATGCGGATGATGGGGGCGGAGGTCCGGCCGGTGGAGAGCGGCTCACGCACGCTTCGCGACGCGATCAACGAGGCGATGCGCGACTGGATGGGCTCGGTGGAGACAACCCACTACATCATCGGCTCGGTCGTCGGGCCCCACCCTTTCCCGCGGATCACCCGCGATTTCCAGTCGGTGATCGGCGAGGAAACGCTTGTCTTTTGCCAGCAGGAACTCGGCCGCGATCCCGATTGCGTCGTCGCCTGCGTCGGCGGGGGAAGCAACGCCGCGGGCATGTTCTATCCCTTGGTCGAGCACAAGGGGATTCGCCTCGTCGGCGTCGAGGCCGGTGGCAGGTCATCCAAGCCCGGTGACCATGCCGCGAGCCTCTCCTAC
This sequence comes from Candidatus Kuenenia stuttgartensis, assembly GCA_945860405.1. GTDB lineage: Bacteria > Planctomycetota > Planctomycetia > Pirellulales > UBA1268 > QWOP01. The sequence continues at coordinate 8,431 of CAMARC010000151.1, forward strand.
GGCAATGCCGGCATCCTTCATGGGAGCCTCTCCTACGTACTCCAGGATCCCGACGGCCAAACGGCCGACGTCCATTCGGTGTCGGCGGGGCTCGACTATCCCGGCGTCGGCCCCGAG
>CAMARC010000152.1 GCA_945860405.1 Candidatus Kuenenia stuttgartensis
ACCGATGATCCCGACCTTCATGGCTTGTTTCCTTCGCGTGCCGTCCGCCAAACCCAACGAACCATCTCCGAGTCCGGTCGGGGAGACCCGCTCCCTCCCACCGGACGCTCTCTCCGGCCATCCATGGCCTCCGCTCGCTCGACGCCGGCAGCGCTCCGCCCTCCGGGGCTGCGCTCGCCGACGGCGCCGGCTCGGGGAATCGGGCGTCCCCTCCCTTCGCCGCGCGGATCGTCAGACCGGGAAACCCGGACGTTCGGCGTTCAGGCCGCTCCGATCCCGAGCTCACGGCAGACCTGCTCGGTGACCGCCTTGACGAGGACGTCGTAGTCGATCGCCGGAGGAACGGCTGCCGCGGGGGCCGTTGCATGAGCCGCTGCGGCCGGCTGCGGATCGGCGCCCATCGGCGGGGGAGCGTCAAACGCCTTGCGGGTCACGCCGGTGTTGCCCCAGCTCGAGCGGAAGACGTCGTTGGCGCAGATGTCGCAGTTCTCCATCCCCTTGTCGAGACGCGGGTCGCTGTAGCCCCACTTTGCCTTGAGATCGAGGAGCTCCTTCGTCTCTTGCTTGGTGAGGTAGGTGACGCGGCCGAGGTCGCGGGAGAGCATGAGGATCCGGCAGTAGGCGTCGAGGATCTCGGTCCACCAGTAGGCCTTCTCGACGGTCTCGCCGAAGCTCACCGTGCCGTGGTTGGCAAGAATGAGGACGTTGGCCGTCTTCACATATGGCTTGACGGTGTCGGCAAATTTCTGGCCACCCGGGGTCTCGTACTTCGTGATCGGAATGTCGCCGAGAAACACCTCGACCTCGGGAAGGACGCACTGCGGGATCGGCTCACGGGCCACGGCGAAGGCGGTGGCGTGGGGCGGATGGCAGTGGACGACGCTGTTCACGTCGGGCCGTTCCTTCATGATCGTCAGATGGAGGAGGATCTCGCTCGAGCGCTTCCGCTCGCCGGCGATCTGGTTCCCCTCCATGTCGACGATGCACAGATCGGAGGGCTTCATGAAGCCCTTTGAGATCATCGTCGGCGTGCAGAGGACCTCGTTGGGTCCGAGGCGGAAGGAAATGTTGCCGTCGTTGCCGGCAGCAAAGCCTTTGTTGTAGATCCGGCGACCAATGTCGCAGATCTCTTCCTTGAGCTTGGAAAGCGGCTTTGTCGTGGTCTTCACGGCCGGGTTGGTTGCCATGTCAGGAGTTCTCCGTGGGGGGGTAACGTTAGGAGTATTCACCACGCTTCCGGTCGAGGAGACTCTGCCGGTCGCGAAAAGTTGTTTCTTGGCGGGCTCTGTACGGGCTTTGCGGGTCGTGTCGATCGTGACGCCCGTCGGGGGAGGAGGCCCCGGGCGTCAGGTGGTCTTGCGGGCGGGAAGGTCGAGTCGGTCGATGATCGCCGCCACGAAGGCGTCGATCGGCTTGTCGTGGGGGCGGAAGGGCTGGGCTGCCTCGCCTCCCTCGCTGAAGGCAACGAGTTGGTCATCGCCGGCGCCGAGGTCGTCCCAGGCGATGAGCGGTTCGGCGGCAGAGCGGCCAAAGTCGCCCGCGGCTGGGTCTCCGGCGGCAAGGTCGGCTGCCGAAAGGGGGATGAGGACACGGAACACCCCACCGCGCACCGTGGGGTGCGGTTCGACGAGCGTCACCGTGCCGATCGTCTGTCCGAGTCGCATGATTCGGCTTCCTTCCGTGGAGTTCAGTGGTGGTGGTTGGTGCAGGAGCAGGCAGGAGCATCGGACTTCGGGCTGCTGCACGCGCACCCCGCTGCTGCAGGAGGGGCAAGCTCGGCCGGAGCCGGCCCCGGATCGCGGCTGGCGAGGGTCGAGCCGATCCGCTCAAGGCTCGATGCGGAGAAGTCGCGCGGAGCGATGACGAGGAGATTCGCCGCGCACTCCTGCGCCGCTCCCAGCAGCGTCGTGGTGTCGCGCGCCGTCACGGCCCGGACACCGGGCGAACGGTTTGCCAAGGCGACTGCGACATGGGGGCGACCGGCGAGAAGGATTCCCCGGCCGCCGTCACGCGTCAGATGGAGGCCGAGGCTCGCGACGACGTCGGCAAGCCCGGTGGCGGGAAGCTGCTGGGCGCCGGGAAGAAGGCGAACGAGCCCCGTGGTCCTTGCAGCCGAGTCACCCGGACACTCGGCCGCCGCGACGAAAAAGGGACGGCTCGCTGGAGCGGCTCCCGGCGTCGCTCGAGCCCCTTTCACGGTGCGCAAGAGCGTGCAGCCGGCGGCCCCGGCCGCGTCGCGGCCGGAGGGGGTGATGAGGGCATCGTGGCGGAGCATGACGGTCTTTGTCCCTGCCGGGATCGCCGCCAGGCTCGCCGCACTGACGAGTTTTTCGGCGAATTGAAAGACGCCTGCCGCGGCGATCGGGGCAGGGGCCTGCGTTGCCGGCAGTGCCGCCGTGGCCGAGGCCGCGGGGGACGTGGAGGCCGCTGGCCGCAGATCGGCGCGGATCCGCCGCAGCACTTCGCGGACGATTGCGGCGACTTGGTCGGGGGTGAAAGCAGGGGCATTCATCGGGATGGGGCCTGCTTCCGTGCGGAGAAGTCGGTGACGTCGTCGACGAGCGCGACGACGCTGTAGCGGGCCGGGGTGGCGTCGCTTTTGAGGATGTCACGGAGGAGCCGGCCGTCGCTGGTGATCATGACGAGGTCGCCGACTCCCGCTGCCACCGTGTCGATCGCCAGTTGCGGATCGCCGTCGGCCTTCGTGCGGTCGGCCATGAGCGGTTGGACGACGAGCAGCTTCGCGCCGGCCAGCGACGAATGCTTGACCGTTGCGGTGACCGTGCCGAGGACATTCGCGAGTTGCATGGGTGAGGAGCTTTGGTGTGTTGTCCGGAGGTGGCGTCTGAAGTGTCGTCCTGGGGCTCGGGCTCACTCAGCCGCCCCGAGGATCCGCAGGTCGTCAACAAGCGTGCAGCGGCGCTGGCGGGTGAAGGTGAGCGGCGTCGTCACCCCTTCGCCGGTCGGCGTGGCGATCGAGAACGAGATGTAGCCCTCGCCGCCGAGGCCGAGGCCGGCGGTGCTCGGACCGTTTTTGACAAACAGCGTGGTGTCGAGGAGGCGGCCCATCTTTGTCATGTTGCGGACGTCGTGGGAGTGGATGATCGCCGTGTGGCGGAAGCCATGCTCGCTCGCGTGCGCCCGGTGGATCGCCTCGTCGGCGTCCTTACAGCGGATGAAGGGGACAAACGGCATCATCTGCTCGACCGGCACGAACGGGTTGTCGACCGACGTCTCGCCGTAGAGGAGCTCGACTTCGCTGGCAACTCCCGTCCCTGCCGCACGGGCGAGCACGGAGGCGTCTTGGCCGATGAAGTCCTTGCAGGCCACCTGGTGGCGGTGGGCCCCTTCGCCAGTCCAGACGATCGCCTTCGCGGTCAGCGCGTCGACCTGCGTGGGATTGAGCCGGGCGGCGCCGGCCCGTCCCATCGCCTCCATCATCCGGTCGAACACACTCGACACGACGAATACCTGCTTCTCGGCGATGCAGAGGAGATTGTTGTCGTAGGCGGCGCCAGCGATGATCGACCGCGCGGCCCGATCGAGGTCGGCCGTCTCGTCGACGACGACCGGCGGATTGCCGGGGCCGGCGACGATCGCCCGCTTGCTCGATTCGAGCGCGGCCTTCGCCACCGCCGGGCCGCCGGTGACGCAGATCAGCTTCACGCCGCGGTGCTTGAAGAGCTCGGCAGCGCTCTCGAGCGTCGGCTCGGCGATCAGGGCGATGAGGTTGTCGATGCCGAGGTCGCGATGAATCGCTTGATTGAAGCGGCGCACCCCCTCGGCGGCCACCTTCTTGCCACTCGGATGGGGATTGACGACGACGGTGTTGCCGCCGGCGATCATGCTTACGGCGTTGCCGGTGATCGTGGGGAGGGAGTGGGTGACCGGCGTGATCGCGCCGATGACGCCAAACGGAGCATGCTCGATCACGGCCAGGCCGTGGTCGCCACTAAACACCTCGCTCCGCATGAACTCGACCCCCGGCGACCGCTCGCCGAGGATTTTCAGCTTCTCGATCTTGTGGGCGAGGCGGCCGATCTTCGTTTCGTTGAACTCCATCGTGCCGAGCTCGATCGCATCCTCGATCGAGATCCGGCGGATGTGGGCGATTGCCCGGCGCCGCCCCTCGACACCGAGCCGCTCGAGCTGGAGGAACGCCTCTTGGGCGGCCCGCACCGCCTCATCGACGCTTGCGAAGATGCCGTGGCGGCCAACAAACGATTCCGGGGCGACAGGCGCCGGGGGAGCCGGCGGCGTCCAGGGGACGGTGGCCGGGGCGAGCGGGGCAGGGCCGGCAGCAGGGCCGCCATTGGCCGCAGGCGCCGCGGCGCGCAGTTCGGCGATCACCTGGCGGACGATGCTCTGGATCTCGGTGGAGCAGGGGGCAGTGGCCTGGGCCATGGTGGTTCTCAGCTTTCCTGGGCGTTACGGGAAAAGACGTTCTTCCCCCCGATGCGAACGCTGTCGACCAAGCCGATGACGACCGCGTCGATCGGGAGCGACTTCGTTTCGGGGGTGAGGCGGGCACTGGAGCCCTGGGTGACGAGGACGAATTGGCCCTCACCGGCGCCGAGCGTGTCGACGGCGATGAAGGTCCGGCCGGTGGAGACGAGCCGGTCGCGGGCCTTCTCATCGAGCCGGTAGGGCTCGACCACGAGGAGCTTGTGGCCGGTCATCGACTCGGTCTTCTGCGTGGCGACGACCGAACCGGTCACGAGGGCGACAAACATCAGGCACCTTCCTTCTGGACGAGGAGATCGCGGGTCTGACGGGCCACGACCAGCTCTTCGTTGGTGGGGATCACCCGGATCGTGACTTTGGAGTCGGGGGCGGAGATCGTTCGTTCCCCGCCGCCGGGCTGGCTCTTGTCGCCGGGATGGGCGTTAGCGGTGGCATCGAGCTTGATGCCGAGATCCTCGAGCCCGGCACAGACCTCCGCCCGAACCAGCGGCGAGTTCTCGCCGATCCCGCCGGCGAAGGCGAGCTCATCGAGGCCGCCGAGCTCGACGATGCCGGCGCCGAGCCAGTGGCGGATCGAGCCGACATAGACATCGATCGCCGTCCGGGCCCGGGCATTGCCGGCCGCGGCCGCCTCTTCGAGGTCGCGCATGTCGCCCGAGGTGCCCGACATCCCGGCAAGCCCGGCCTTGCCGGACAGCTCGACGAGGAGATCCTCGAAGCTCCGGCCGGTCGCCTTGGCGACATGGAGGAGCACGAACGGATCGAGGTCACCGGCCCGGTTGTTCTGTGGCAGCCCCGACTGCGGGCTCATTCCCATCGACGTGCCGACGCTCTTCCCGTCGCGGATCGTGCAGATGCTGCTCGAGCCGCCGAGATGGCAGGAAACGGCGCGGAGGGGACGCTTCGCCTGGAGCTCCATGAGCCGGCCGGCGACATACCGGTGGCTGGCTCCATGGAAGCCGAACCGGCGCACCCGAAACTTCTCCACCCATTCCGTCGGCACCGCATAGAGGCCGTTGCGATCGGGAATCGTGGCATGGAAGCCGGTCTCGAAGGCGGCCACGAGGGGCACGCTCGGCAGCTTCTCACCCAACAGCCGCATCGCCTTGACGTAGGGGGGATTGTGGGCTGGGGCGACCTCCCGCATCTCCTCCATCGCCGCGAGCACGTCGGGGGTGACGCGAACAACGCCGCTCACCCGCCCGCCATGCACCGCCTTGAAGCCGACCGCCGCCACTTCTTCGATGCTTCCGAGCGGCCCACCGTTGCCGGTGAGCTGCTCGAGGGCCGCCCGGAGGGCGACGGCGTGATCGGGGACCGGCATCACCGTCTCGATGTCCTTGCCGCCGGTGCGGGCATAGACCCGGCTTTCGGGGGCACCGATCCGCTCCACGCCTCCGCGCGCCAGCTCCTTCTCGCCGCCGATCGTGGGACGATCGGCGAGGTCATAGAGCCGGTACTTGAAGCTCGTGGAGCCGAGGTTGGCAACGAGGATGATCATCGGTCGTTCCTTCGCAATCCGTTGGTAAGGCCAGTGGCGACGTCCTGGCCTGGTCTGTTCCTGTCCGTTCTCTCAAGCGGGCCATCCGTGGCCAGCGTTCCTGCTTCGATTGCTTTGCCGTCAAGAGCTCTGGCACCGAATCCGTGACCGGAGTCGTCGCCCTGTCCAGGCGGGGGCCAGCGGCCCCCGCCCGCGACAGCGATTCAAAAAACCTGCGGCCGACAGGCTGTTGATACGGCGACTGTCTGGCCTCACAACGTTCGCCCGCCGCTGCTTCAGGAGAAGAAGGCGGTGGTCAGGCTCTCGGCCGGGCGCGGGATGACGTGGCTGGCCACGAGCTCGCCGACCGACTGGGCGGCAGCCGCACCGGCCTCGACGGCGGCGCGGACGCTGCCGACGTCACCCTGCACGACGGTCGCCACATAGGCGCCGCCGATGCTGACTCGCTTGAGAATCTTCACGTTGGCCGCCTTGGCCATCGCATCCGTGGCCTCGACGAGGCCGATGAGTCCCTTGGTCTCGATCAAACCGATCGCAGTGTTCATCGCGAAAGTTCCTGTGAAAAGAAGAGGGAGAAAATGAAGAGATTCAAAATCACTCGACGCCGCTGCGGGCGCTCGCTGCCGAGGCCGGGAGAACGATGTCGATGTCTTCGTGGGGGCGGGCAATGACCTGCACGCTCACCACGTCACCGATCCGGCCACCGGCCGCCGCACCGGCGTCGATCGCCGCTTTCACTGCCGCCACGTCGCCGGAGACGAAAGCCGTCACCAAGGCGCTGCCGATTTTGTCCCAGCCGAGGAAGGTGACATCAGCCGCCTTCATCATCGCGTCCACCGCCTCGACGAGCGTGACGAACCCCTTCGTCTCGATCATGCCGAGGGCTTCGATTTTCTTCGCCATCGTGAGCACTGCTCCTGTCGTGATCCGGGCGCTCTGCCCGGAGTCGCTTTCCATCATCCCGGGGCCATCCCCGTCGATCGCGCCGGCACGCGCCGGCTGGACGATCGGTTGTGTTGTGGTGGCGGGCGTGATCGGGAGACGCTGCTGCGTCACCTTTCTCCCTGCCTTCTTTGCGGTCTTCTTGGCCATGGGTGGGCTCCGTGTCAGTTCTGCTTGATGAGCCGCACGCCGCTGGCGTGATCGAGATCGGCAGCGTTGCCTTCGTCGGTGTCGATGTGAACTTCGAGCTTGCTTGTCGCATCGGCCCGCACGAGGAGATCGCGGAGGATCACGCCACAGCCGCCGTCGATTGCCAGGCTCATCCTGTCGCCATCTTTGACACCGAAAAACTCCGCATCGCCGTAGTTCATGTGGACATGCCGTTCGGCCCGGATTACTCCTTCGCCGAGCTCGACGGCGCCGGCCGGGCCGACGAGGACACACCCCGGCGTCCCTGTGATCTTGCCACTGGCCCGGACGGGGAGATCGATGCCGAGCGAGATTCCATCGGTGAAGGCAAGCTCCACCTGCGAGGCCTTTCGAGTGGGCCCGAGGACGCGCACCGTGGGGAGCATCTTTCGCTTCGGGCCGACGATCATCACGGTCTCTTCCGCGGCGTAGAAGCCCTCTTGGTAGAGGTTTTTATGCGGGGTGAGGGTCCGCCCCTTGCCGAACAGCCGCTCGACATGGTCGTCGGTGAGGTGGCAGTGGCGGGCGGAGATGCTCACCACGAGCTTCGGTTCGCTCCGCGCGTGCGCCTGGCCAGTGACGAGAGCCTTGGCCGCTTCGGCGGCGATCTGCGACGGCGGGGCCCCGCGGCCGCGGAGGACGATCTCGCGAACGATCCGCTCGACGCTCGAGCGGTCGAGGCCGGCGGGAATCCCCGGAAAGGCGGAGGTGATCATGCGTGGCGCTCCCGTGATGGCTTGCTGTGGTCGTCGCGGTGGGATTCGTGATCGCCGTCGAGGGGCTCGTTGGGGGCCGGTTCGACGACGACAAGGTCGACGCCGGCGGTCTTGATCTGCTGCCGCCACTCGGCCGACAGGCCGGTGTCGGAGACGAGGAGATCGATCGAATCGAGCCCGGAGACAAACGTCAGGCTCTTGCGGCCAAACTTCGAGCTGTCGGCAACGACAAACACCCGCCCGGCGGCCCGGAGCATCGCCTGCTCGGTTTCCGCAAGGAGCAAATGGGCGTTGTAGAGCCCTTCGGCCGTGATCCCTGCCGCCGACAAGACCGTCGTTGTCACATGGAGCCGGCCGAGGAGCTCGTTGGCATAGGGCCCCAAGCAGACGCCCGTCCGCGGCGAGACATAGCCGCCGAGGAGAACGAGGTCGGCGCGGGATTCCGACGCAAAAAGATTGGCGACCGGGAGGCTGTTGGTGACGACCTGAATCGAGCGGCCGACGAGGAGCCGGGCGACTTCGTAGGTGGTGGTGCCGCCGTCCAAGAGGACGGTCTCGCCGTCGTCGATCCGCTCGGCGGCCGCGGCAGCGATCGCCCGCTTGGCGGCCCAGTGAGCCGGCTGGCGTTCGTCAAACTC
>CAMARC010000153.1 GCA_945860405.1 Candidatus Kuenenia stuttgartensis
CCAACGCCCGGATCATCGCCGGCGACGGCAACATCCTCGTCCGCAACCTCTTCCCCGACGCCTGCCTCGACGCGATCCACGTCTACTTCCCCGATCCGTGGTGGAAGGCCCGTCACCGCAAACGTCGCGTCCTCTCCGACATGTTCCTCGCCCACGCTGGGCGGGTGCTTGTCCTAGGGGGCGTGCTCCATGTCTGGACCGACGTCGAAGAATATTTCCACGAAGCCATGGGGGCCGCCGCTGCGACCGGCCTGTTCGCCCCGCCGGCTGACGTGCCCCAACGCCACGCCGAGCATGATCTCGATTACCGCACGCACTTCGAACGGCGGACGAGGCTCGCCGGCGAGCCGGTATGGCGGGCAGCCCTGGAGCGCAACACATCGCCGCCGCGGGAGTCACGGCGCGCGATTCCCGCCGTGCACCAGGCCGACGACGCCTGAGGCGTCGCCGCCTTCACGGCCCGAACCGGCCGGGATGTACCGGGCTTTGCCGATGGACGGTCAGCGAGTGACCGTCTCGTAGGTCCTCGAGACCCCGCTGCGGGGATCGTGCCCGAGGGCGAGTTGATAGAGCTTCTCCCCCGCAGGCGTCGGATAGCGGCCGGTGAGGCAGGCCTCGCAGAGGGCGGCGGAAGGCATGTCGATCGAACGGGCCACAGACTCAACCGGGAGATAGCGGAGCGTGTCAGCCCCCAGACGGCTTGCCATCTCCGCTTGGGCCTCCTCCGTGAGGACGCCGTCGCGGAGGAACGGCGGAGCGAAGAGCTCACCGATCGTCGACATGTCGATGCCGTAGAAGCAAGGCGCCACGATCGGCGGGCAGGCGATGCGGACGTGGATCTCCTTGGCCAGCCCCAGCGACCGCATCCTCCCCAGGAGAACCTTCATGGTGGTGCTGCGGACGATCGAATCCTCGACGAGGATCACCCGCTTCCCCTCGAGCACCTCGCGGAGTGGAGTGTATTTCGATTCCGCCTTCTGGCGCCGGCTCGCGGCTCCGTCGATGAATGTGCGGCCGGTGTAGCGGTTGCGGATGAGCCCCTCGACAGACGGTATCGAGAGCCGGTAGGCCATCGCATCGGCGGCCGCCTTGCTCGTGTCGGGGACCGGGACGACGACCGTGTCGGCGTCGATCGGCACCGTCTCCAGCCGGGCGAGCTCCTCCCCGAGGCGCTTGCGGACGAGGTAGACACTCCGCTCGTCCATCGTGCTGGCGACGTTCGCGAAGTAGACCCATTCGAAGAAGCAGTGGGCCCGCCTCGGGCTCTCGGCAAAGCGTTCGATCCTCGGCCCGTTGGCATCGACGACCAGCGCCGTCCCTGGCTCCAGTGAGCGGATCGATTCGGTAGCGAAGCCGAGGTTGAGCAGCGCCACGCTCTCGCTGGCGGCAGCGACCAGCGGCCCCTCGATGGCGTACTCCATCGGCCGAATACCGAGGGGATCGCGGGCGACGATCATCCTCCCGCAGGCATCGATCAGCGCGATGTTCCAGGCGCCGTCGAAACGCCGGGAAATCGCCGCGAGGAGCTCCACGGGTGTCGGGATCGCATCCCCCGAGAGTTCGCGGCCGATGGCGTGGAGGATGACCTCGGTGTCGTTGTCACGGGCGAGGTGGTTGTCGCCGTCGGCGAGGATCTCGGCACGCAGTTCGGGGTAGTTGGCCAGTTGCCCATTGAAGCCGAAAGAGAACCACTTCCGCTTCTGGATGTGGGGACGCTCGAGTGGCTGGGCATAGCCACGATCCTCGGCGCCGCACGTCGCATACCGGACATGCCCGATCGCCGCCGGGCCGGTGTGCTGATCCATGAGCCGCTCGTAGACGCTGCGGTGGCTCATCCCGAACACTTCGCTCACGCTCCCGACATCCTTGTGGGTGGCGAGGAGTTGGTTGCAGTCGGGATTCCAAGCCGTCATTCCGGCGGAGAGTTGCCCACGATTTTGGATGTCGAGAAGCATCCGGGGAACGAGCCGGGCCACGTCGTTGGGCCCTTGCACCGGGCAGAGCGGGCTGGCCGCGACACCCGGGAGGTGATAAATCGCCGCGAGGCCGCACTCGTGATGGAGTTCTCCCACCATATCGCCTGCATGCAGGCCCCTGAGAGGGTTCCGAACACGGGTCAGCGCCCGGCCACCGGACGAGCGATCGTGGCCACGTCATCGCCAGCCACCCAAAGCACTCTACAGCACCGCACCGGCGGCGCTCAATCGCCACCCCCCGTGCCGCGGCGTGGCTGAAAAAACACCCGAGGCCGACACTGGGACGGCCCCCGCCGGGAGAGGCTGGAGTCGGTTTTTCTCCGGCTGGTAGGATAAAGCTGCTTCCGCGCCGGTCCAGCCTCCACCACCGAGCCCCATGCCCGACCCGCTCCGCCAGGACGTCGCCGACGTCGCCCGTCTTCTTGTCGTCAAGGTCGGCACACGCGTGCTCACCGGCGCCGACGGCCTCCTCGATCCCCACCGCATCGAGGCCCTCGGCAGGCAATTCGACATGCTCCTCGCCTCCGGGAGGAGTGTCGTGCTCGTCAGTTCGGGGGCCGTGGGGGCCGGCATGGGGCGGATGGGACTGGCGTCGCGTCCCCAAGAGCTTGCCAACCTCCAGGCGGTCGCGGCCATCGGCCAGAGCTGCCTCATCGAAGCCTACGAACGGGTCTTCCGTTCCCGGGGCCGACACGCAGCCCAGGTCCTCCTCGTCGCCGACGATCTCCAAGACCGGGCCCGTTACCTGAACATCCGCAACACGCTCCGCGCCCTCCTCGACTACGGGGTGATCCCCGTGATCAACGAGAACGACACCGTGAGTGTCGAGGAGCTGCGGACGAGTTTCGGCGACAACGACCGACTGGCGGCCCTCGTGGCGACGCTCCTGGGGGCCCCGCTGCTCGTCCTCCTCTCCGATGTCGACGGCCTCTTCGACCGCCATCCGTCCGATCCGGCGGCCCGGAAGCTCGACACCATCGAGAAGCTCGATGCCGGTATCGACGGCTTGGCCCGTGACACGCTCGGCGGCCTCTCCAAGGGGGGCATGGCAAGCAAGATCAAGGCGGCCCGAATCGCCACGGAAGCGGGTGGCCACTGCATCATCGCGTCGGGGCGGGACGACCGGGTGCTCGACCGGATCGTCGCCGCCGACACGGTGGGGACGCTGTTCATCGGCCGGGGAACGGCGATGCCGGCGTGGAAGCGATGGCTGGGGTGGTCGGCCGATGCCCGCGGTCGAATCGTCGTCGACGACGGCGCCCGCGGAGCGGTGGTGTCGCAGGGGCGGAGCCTGCTCGCCGCCGGCGTCCGTGCCGTGGAGGGGCACTTCACCGCCGGGGAGGTCGTTTCGCTCGTCGACGGCGAAGGTGAGTTTGCTCGTGGACTGGCCAACTATCCCGCCGACGATCTGCGGCGGATCGTCGGCTTGAAGACGGAACAGATCGTCGACACCCTCGGCTACTGCTCCTACGAAGAGGTCATCCACCGCGACAACCTCGCGGTGATCCGGCGCGACGCGCCGAGCGGGTCCACACGATGATCTGGGAATGCCTCCTCGTCCTCGTCCTGATCCTCGCCAACGGCTTCTTTTCGGGGGCCGAGATGGCGATCGTCGCCAGCCGTCGCGGCCGGCTCCGGCAGATGGCCGAGGCCGGCGATGCGGCGGCAAAAACGGCCCTCGAACTCGCATCGAGCCCCGACCGATTCCTGCCGACGGTTCAGATCGGAATCACCCTCGTCGGCACGCTCGCTGCGGCCTACGGTGGCGACCGGCTGGTGAGCGACCTGGCCGACTGGCTCGGCTCCGTCCTCCCTCCCGGGCTGGCGAGCGCAGCCCGATCGATCGCCCTGACAATGTTCGTGGCGCTGCTGTCGTTCTTCACGCTCCTCCTCGGCGAATTAGTGCCGAAACGACTGGCGCTGCGCCGGGCCGAGGCGCTCGCCCGGGCCGTGGCCCCGGCGATGCATCTGTTCGCCCGGGTGGCGACCCCACTGGTGTGGATGATGAGTTGGTCGACGACGGCGGTGCTGTTCCTCCTCGGCGCCCACAAGCAGGACGGCCCGACGGTGTCGGTGGACGACATCGAGCACCTCCTCGAAGCGGGGCGGGCGGAGGGGATCCTCGAACCGGTGGAGCAGGCCGTGGCGACCGAGGCCCTGCGGCTCGGCGAACGGAGTGTCCGCGACATCATGCGGCCGCGAATCGATCTCGACGCCCTCGACATCGCCACGCCCCCCGGCGAGGTACTCGGGGCGATCGCGATGGCGGGCTACTCGCGACTCCCCGTCTACGAAGGCTCGCTCGACCACATCCTCGGCTACGTCGCCCTCAAGGACGTGCTCCGGCAAAACTGGATGGGCTGGCCGATCGAGCTCCGGAAGATCCTCCACAAGGCGCTGTTCGTGCCCGAGACGATGCCGCTCGACCGCCTCCTGGAGATGTTCCAGAAGGAGAAGAACCAACTCGCGATCGTCCTCGACGAATATGGCGGCACCGAGGGGATGGTGACGCTCGAGGACGTGCTCGAGGAACTCGTCGGCGAGATCCATTCCGAACACCACCGCGACCGCGACGCGCCGTTCGTCGACCGGGGCGATGGGTCGTGGCTCGTCGACGGCGGGGCCGGCGTGGAGGCCTTGGCCGAGGTGTTCGGACTCCGGCTCGACCCGGGACCCCGCGACTATTCGACCGTGTCAGGACTGGTCCTTGCCAGGCTCGAGCGGATCCCCTCCACGGGCGATACGGCCGAATGGCAAGGACTGTCGATCGAGGTGGTCGATATGGACGGCCGCCGGATCGACAAGCTCCTCATCAAGAAGCGTTGATCACCGCCGCCGGAAGGTGCTTGAGGGACGGGCATCCTGCCAGCGTGGCAACCCGAATCCCGCGATCGCCGTCCGCAGCCGGGTCACGGTCCTGGCGGGCGGGCGTCCGGCGGCACTTCCAGTTCGCGAGTCTCGCCGGTCGGTCGGGGCGTGTTCACCGGAGGGGTGTTTGGGTCGCTCGACATGCCAGTTGGCATCGGCGGCGGAGCCATCGGGAGCGTCCGGTCGACGACATCCTGGAGCACGAAAGGCTTCGGAAACGGTTCGTCGAGCTGCTCGAGCACCTTCCGGTAGCGGAGGATGTAATCGTTGATGTCCTCGTTGGTGATCGTGTCATTGCGGAGGATCGTGGAGCCGTCGAGCACCTCCCGCCAAGCGACGAACGCATCCTCGTAAAACTTCTTCGCCGGCTGCAGGCGGGCATTCTCGAACTCCTTCGCCGCCGACCAAGTCGCCTCGCGGGCCCGCAGCGCCGGCTCGGTGACCTCCGACTCGCAGGAGGCACGCCAGAAGTCGAAGTTCACGATCTCCCGATAGCGACTGATGATTTCGGCGGTCTCGTTGGCTTCGAGCCACTGCCGGGAGAGATCCCGCGCCTTGTCACGGACGTCGGCCGGCGCCTCGCGCGCGACCATCGGCCAGCTGACCCGCGTCATCTCCCCCGCCGCATAGGCTGCCCGCTGCTGGGCGTCAGTGCGGTCCATCGGCGGCACCGCGACGGCCTCCTTCATCTCCGGTGCGAGCGCTTCACGAAGCCTCTCCTCCATCCCCAGGAATTGGCCGGGGAGGAGCTTTTCGAGCTCTTCGTTGATCCGCGACGCGCGCGACAGCTCCTCCTCCCGGAGGCCGAGCCGGATCGGTACGTCCCAGGTGGTGGGGATCTCGCGGACGGCGAAATCGCGCATTTCCTTCCCGGCCTTCTCCCAGGCGGCCCGCGCCGCCGAGCCGAAAGAGCCGTCTTCTTCGAGGGCCCGCGCATAATTGATCATCGTCATCATCGGTTCGCTGTGGAAAATCAGCGCCGTCGTCTTCAGCGGGGCCCCCGAGTCGGCGAGCTGCTGGCCGGCGTGATACTTCTCGTTGCCAACGAGCCAGTTGTCCCGTTCCGGGAGCGTCCGGCCCGGTCGATCTCGCTCGTGGAAATCGTCGTCGGCCTTGAAGAGCCGACGGTATTGCACCTTCTCGTCGGCGCGGCCGATCTTCTGCCCGATGAACCAGCCCATCCGCCCCTGCAGTCGCGGCTCGCGCTGGTTGTAGCCGATCCCCTGACGGAGAAACTCGATCCCCTTCATCACCCAGGCGTAGCGGTCATGGTAGTCGTCGAACTCGACCGAGATGTTGTAAGAGAGGTTGTGGGCCTGAAAATCCCAGACGGAGTAGAAGTTGGGCTGGAGCTTCGTCATCTGCTCGAGGGCCGCCGAGAGATTCGTCCAATCCTCCACCTTCTTGTAGTGGTTGGCCCGATCCCAGAGGAGCGTCACGGCCACGTTCTTGAGGCCGAGCGTCGCCAGGCGGATCGTCTCGCTTGTCGGATCGACATCGCCGAGATTCGCCTGGGAGAGACCGAACTGCTTCCGCAGCTGCGCGAGCTTTCCCCCTTCGCTCGTCGAGTCGGCCGGCTGGCTCAGCGCCGACAGCGGCACGAGGAGCGCGGCGATGCCGACCAGCGCCAGGAGCGTCGAAGGACGCAAGCCGAACCATGACCCGCGCCCTGCCGATGGCTTTCCCGTCGGGCCGCTTCCGCGACGCCGCCCATCCCGACCGGCGGGACTGTCGCCCGAAGAATCGTTTCCGTGGATCGATTGCCGATTCATGACGCCACCTCCCGCGCCCGCAGGCACAAGGCACCGATGATGAAGAACGCCAAGAGATATCCGAACGTCTCGGCGGAATGCGCCAAGATGAGATCAAAGGGAATGTCGAAGCCGCTGGAGACAAAGTCACCCGTCCCGAGCGAAGAGAGCGAGGGGAAGATCGCGGCCCCCAGACGCATCGGAGCCATGAGCACCGTATCGATCCCCTTCATCGCGGCCACGAACGGGCTCTGCTCGAGGTCGAGCGTGATCGAAGTCTGCGTCACGAGCCGGTAGAACGACTCGATCGGCCCGCCGCCGGGGGCGATCGTTGAATCCCCCGTGACTTGGCTCTCGAAGAGCCGCTGGATGAACTCGCGAAACAGACCGACGAGGACCACCGAAAGCGTGGCGAGGAGGGCGACCGGCCCGGCAAGAAACGTGCTGAACATCACGCCGAGAGCCGTCACCAACAGCATCGAGAACCAGATTCCGAGGCAGCTCTTGAGGTAGTTCCAGGCGAACGACCCGTTGCCGCTGCGGATGTAGAAGTCGGCCTGGGCGACGCCGAAATACTGTCCCGGCTCGAGGCACTGGAGGACGACCTCCACCTTGCCGTCGGAGACGATGTCGCGGTAGAGATCGACCTGCTTCGTGCCGCCATCGGTGGTGGTCGTGGAGAGGGCCAGCGGCACCTTCCACTCGTCGATCGTGAACTCCTTGGCAGTGAAATACCGCGGATCGGACTGGAGCCCACTGGTCGGATTGCGCACGCGGACGCTTCCGGCAATCCCCTTCTCGATGTTCCCCTTGTGGGTGCGGAAGACGCGGACGAGCATCTCGAGCGGCAGCCCGTCGGGGAAATCCGCCGCGTTCACCCCTTCAAAGGTCCAGATGGCCGCGGCGAGCTTTCCCCCCTCGATGTACTGGCGGTAGGACCACTCGGCCCCGACACTGATCCCCTTGGCGCTGGCTTGCCCCTGACGGTCGAGGAATCGCAGCGTACCCCGGAGCGGCTTGCGTGCCTCGAGAAGGCCGAGCGGCGGGGTGAGACGATAGCCGGTCTTGCCGCCGCTGGTCACCGCCTCGATCTCGTGGCGGTGACCTTGGATGTGGTCGGTGCGCCCACTGCCGTCGGCCGACAGTTCGACCCGGTGGCGGTGACCGCGGTCGAGGCTCGTGCGCCCCTCGTACCCGGTCACGGTGCCGTCTTCGGAGCGGATCTCGATGACATCCTCGGCCGTGAGTTCGTGGCCGTGCTGCACACTCCGCACCACAAACCCCCAGCCCACGGCCCCCATCACGGCCAGCAGCGCCGTGCCAACCACGGAAAACCCGAGCATGCGGCCCAAAACCACTTCCCCGGTTCGCACCGGCTTGGTGGTCACCGTCTGGATGGCCTTGGCCTTGAAGTCGGCCGGGAGGCTGAAGACGGAGAGAATCAGGGTCACCATGCAGACGAGGAAGTTTGTCGCGGTGAGAATGAATCCGAGGTAGAGCTTGCCCGGGTTGACGCTCGCTGGGTCGAGGAACCAACCGGCGAAGAGCACGAGGATCGCGAACAGCGCGAGCACCACCAAGACGTTGCGCCGCAGCGCCTCCTGGATGGCGAGCCTGGCCAGCGCCCAGATCCGCCGCGGGGACATCCCGGCGAGGTCCTGAATACCGGAAAGGATCCCCCGGTAGACACGGTCACCGGCCTGCAACGGCCCGTACACCGCCGACTGCACGAGCCAGGCTGCCGCGGCGGCAATCACCGCGAGGAGACTCGCGGCAAACAGATACCAGAGGAACGCCGGGCCGATCCACTGCGAGAACTTCGGAATCGCCTCTTC
>CAMARC010000154.1 GCA_945860405.1 Candidatus Kuenenia stuttgartensis
CCGACCGGATTGGCCGATGGGGCAGGCACGACCATGCTGACGGTCGAGTGCTTGAGGACGTTCGCCGAGGTGGCGAAGGGCGTCAGTTGCGGGGCGAGCGTCGGAAAGAGGATCCCGGCCCCGTCGAGCAACGCCCGGGACTCGAGCCCCTCGAGGCGGAGCGTCGAGCCACGATTGGCCTGCCGGCGGGAAACGGCCGTCCGCCGAAGGCGCAGCTTCCAAGCGAGGAGAATCCGATCACGGAGACGCATCCTGGCCATTTTTCGCAACTCCCTTTTGTCTGCCGAGGCACCGGAGGAGCGCTGGCGAAACCCCTTCCGTCCAGGGAACCGCACTCCCAACCGATACCCAGCCGCCCTCGACCCGGAAAAGGATTTCAACAGCCATTCCTTGGCTCAACCGCGTGGCAGAAAATACACCACTTCGGGGGGGGGCGGCAACCTCCCTGAATGGTATGCAAGCAAACGTCCATTTCCGCCGTCAGAGTGGCTTCGGAGGGCGTTGCCCACAGGAGCAACGAGCAGCTCAGGAGAGCTAGTTTCCGCCCTGCACGTCGAGCCGATGCCCGGCCCGGGTGCTCCGCCAGTATTCCCAGTGGTCGGCGTAGCCCTGATCGGCGGGGGTGTGCCAGTAGACGTCGAGTTGCCCCCACTTGCTTTCGATAAGGACAAACCCGTTCCGTCCGATGGCTTGGACGAGACCGGTGTGGTTTGGCACCCCATCGCCATCCCGGTAAACGATGAGATCGGAGGGCTGCGGATCGACCACCTCCGCGTAGCCGTTTTCGCGGAGGATGTTGTCGACGCTCTTCCCGTCGACGCAGAACTCGCCCTCGGTGAACACCCAACCGTGGCAGTTGGAGAGCGCATTGCGTCCCCCGGCAAGGATCAGTCGTCCCGTGTAGCCGTCGGGCACCTCCCCCGGCGCTACCGCCGCCGAGAGCCGCCTGACTTCGATCGGCGTTCCCCGATCGGTGCGCACGACGACCCCCGGCACGACGACGGTCAGGGCGACGCCGAGTTCTTCGGCAGGGGCAGGCCGCGGTGCCGCCTGATGGTAGAAGCCGAACGAGGTCGCCGCGAACGACACCATTGCCACGGCGACGCACCCGCAGCGGCACCACGGTGGCGAGCAGGCCACCGGCCACCATTGCCGCGCTCCAGGTAGCAGGGCGGCTGCCAGCAGGAACGCCGCCGTTGAACCGATGGCGACCAGCGCGACAAGGAAGAACCAGACCAGCACGGGGTGTGTCTATCGGGGCGATGAACGGAGAGGGACGGCCCCTTGATCGACGCCCGAGTTCAACGGCCCGCTCCCCGGGAAGGTTCCGAAGAAAATGCCCTCGAGCACCGCTCACACTCCAGACTCACCTCAACGCAGCATCTCCCCCACTCTTTGGAGTGAAGGCAGTTCACCCGTGGGAGGGACGGCCCCTGATGGCTTGATCGCTCGATCGACCGGACAGCGAGCGGGCGAGGGCGTGCTAGCACCGCCCGACGGAGATGGATCTTCGCGATCTCCCCCCCAAACCCCGAGAAAACAGCCGCCTGAAACGGCTGGCGATCGCCGCCACAAACTGCCCTAGGCGGCCCCCCTCGGGATGGTGTTCGATGCTGCCGCCACGGGCCCGATTCGGCCCTGGTGTGATCGGCACGACCCGAGGCCCAAAGACCCTTGTCAGGGGGGATTTTCATGTCCGAGGATACGAACAAACTCGGCGTCTACGGGTACGCGGTCATGTACCGGCTCCAACCCGGCGGACGGTGGCTCGTCGATCAGGACGACGAATACCGCACGCTGCCGGCCCACTATCTCTCGCTCGATGAAGCGCTCGACCGGGTCGGCTTCATGCGGCTCAAGAAAGTCGAGGCCCGGGTGGCAGCGATCGTGGCTGAAAAGACCGACACCGCCGACGAGTTTGAAACCCACCGGGGCCCATGACACCGCGGGCGCTCAACCGGGGCCGATCCGCTCGAAGCGGAGCACGCTGCGGCCCCCGACCTCGACCGACTCCGCAAACATCGACAGCGGCCTGACCCACAGCCCCCGATCGCCATATTCCTGGCGGTAGACGACGAGGGTCTCCTCCGTCTCGCTGTGTCGCGCAACACCGAGCACGGTGTACTCGTTCCCCTTGTAATGCCGGTATCGGCCCGGCTCGACCGCTTCGATCATCCGCCTGCTCCCTTCGTTTTCTCCACAGGGATCTCCTTCCGGAAAGCATCGGCTTTCTGGGGGGCATCTCAAGTCCCGCGGGGACGGCTTCCACCCGCGGCCGTAGGCCGGGTCGGTCGTGAACGACTTTTCACCGATTCCCAGGAGCCGCCGTGCGGAACGCCGAGGAAATGGCCTGCTACCAGCTTCCGGGCAAGCCTGCCCCTGACTCCGAGCCGCTCCTAACTCCTTGACGGAGGGGGCGCGACCGCGAAACTTCAGGAGCGGCTGGGCGTTGAACGGGGGCGGCAGGCCGGTTCAAGCCCCGTCTTGGCGCTCGCGTTGATCCATCTTTTTGGGGGATCCACGTCGAGGCCCTCCGCCCCTGGAAGCCCATCATGCGCACCCTGTCCGCAGCTGAAGTCCGGCGTGCCCTCGCTGCCAACGAGCGCAGCTCCGGGGCGCGCACCGCTGTCGGCGACTGGCTCAAGCGTGGCGCGATCGCCGCCGTGGTCCTCCTCCTTCTGACACTCCTCTCCGGTTGGGCGCTGGGCTGGTATTCGACGCCGGCTCAGGTGCTCGACGTCCGGGCCGCCATCAACGATCAGATCGCCGAGCTCGACAAGGTGAGCAAGGGGCAGGCCCCCTACAGCGGCGGCCCCGATATGGGGAAGGTTCGCGATTCGATGCGCAACCTTCCCGAAGGGATGCGCGATCGGGTGCGGCGTGACTTGGGCCGCCTCATGGAGGCCAGCGAGACGGCCCAAGTGAACTCCTTCTTTCTCGTTCCCCCCGCCCAACGTCAGGCCGAGCTCGACCGTCGCATCAAGGCAGAGGACGACGCCCGGAAGAAGCGTGCGGCCGACCGGTCCAAGGGGGGCAACCGCGGCAGCCCGCGTGGCATGGCCGGGGGGGCGCCGGCCGGGGCACCGCAAACCGGGGGGCCGCCGGGCGGGGGCCAGATCGCCAGCAATCGCGGCGGGGGCGGAGGAGGCCCCGGCGGCGGAAGTGGGGGCCAGCGTGGCCGGTTTTCCGAGGACGACCGCAACAATCGGCGCAAGTCGATGCTCGACAACTCCGATCCGGAGCAGCGGGGACGTCGGGCCGAATACCGGCGGCAGATGGACGAGCGTCGCCAGCAGTCAGGCGGCGGCGGCCGCCCTGGGCGTTGATCTGGTCAGCGTTGCCGGTAAAGCCTGACGGTTGGGTGGCCCCTGTCATCCGTACGACCGGCGCAGACTGGCCATTCTGGGTCGAGACTGCGGCCGCGGCGTTCGCTCCGCCGATTCCCCTGGTAACGCTCGGTTTCGATCCGGCGGCGCAGGGAGCGCCGCCACGCCGGCGTGCCTGGGGAACGCCATCATGTGGATGCACGACGCGGCGCAGCTTCACTGGATGAAGCGGGTGACACGCAGCATCCCCTGGCGTCCGGAATGGTTGCGGGCGATTGACGGGAAGAAGTCTGGGCCGGCCGATTCGGGGGTGAGCGCCCCCCCGATGACGGTGACGGTCCGGACGGTGCCGGACGGGGACACGCCGCGCGGGCCGACGCGCCGCGTAACGCCTTCGTTCCGAGCCAGACTCCGCGTTGCCCGCCCCCGCCGGCATGGGTGAGGGAGTGGGGCGGGGCGGCACGCAGGCGAGCCGCCCCGCCGTCCCGATCCCCGCCCCTGGCAGCCTCTGTCGAGACCTCCAAGCCGCATTCCCGCCACGACGGGTCGCTCCGAATCCGCCCCGTCACGGCCCAAAAGACATACACTCCGCACACGGTCCTCTTCCCACGTCCCTTCCGCTCCGAGGAACTATTCTCCATGGCTAAGTCGACGCCCTCCACGACCTCCCCGTTCGCTCATCTCCTCGATCTGTTCACCGCGGCGGAGCGGAAGATCCTCGACTCGAGCTTCGGCCAGGCGCTCTCGAGCGCCACGCACACGCAGATCGACGCCGCCGCGAAGCAGGCTCGCGTCCTCCGGGACAAGTGGCGTGATCTGACGGCTGGCCAGGGGCGGAAGACGAAGCGCGCCGCCGCGCCGGTGACGGCAGCCAACAGCCGCAGTAAGGAGAAGGCCGACGTGTTTCACGGCGCGGTCGAGCGTCTGGAGAAGCGTCTCGGTGAACTGGCGGCTGCCGTCGGCGGCATTCTTCCGAGCAAGGTGACGACTGCCCGTGCCAAGGCGCGTGACAAGAAGATCTCCGGGCGTGCGGCTCGGCGGACCACCGAACGACCGGTCGCTCCCGCGGCACCGGCCCGGAAAATCGCTCCCCCGCCGGTCGTTGCGAAGGTCGCGCTCCCGCCGGCCCCGCGCCGCGGCGCCAAGCCGGCAGCGGCGGCCGTCGCAGCCCCGGTGGTCGCGGCCGTCGCAAAGGCGGTGAAGCCAGCGGCCCCGGCAAAGCGGAAGGCCGCCAAGCCCGCCGCCACGATCTCGAAGAAGGCCCGCGTCAACCGCGCCGCGCTGACCCCCGCTGCCGGCGCGCAGGGCGTGGCCTTCGACCGCGCCAAGCAGCGTTCAGCCGTCACCGCCGCGAAGGCTGGGCGTCTCAAGCTCGAGGGAGCCAACACGCGCCGCCTCGGCCACACCGTGGCCAGCGGGAAGCGTCAGCAGGCGAAGCGGAACGGCCGCTGATTCGAGTCGCGAAAGCCGGAGAAGTCACCCGTCAACCGGCGGCGGCTTTCTTCACGGTCTGACGGAAATCCCATGGCGGCACCGGCTCGGGTTGTGACCACAGCCCGAGCCGGCGCGTCTGGGCGTCGGTCTGCAGGGTGGCGAGTGTCGGGTCGCGAGAATAATCGGAGTAGTGCCAGGCATTCCCCGTGGCGACCTGCTGGCGGTTGACGTCGATGCCGTTGACCTGCACGTGGGCGATCCAGCGCCCATACCGATCCTTCCCCTCCTCCGACACCGTCACCGTCTTGCCGAAGACCATCTCGGCAAGCGCCTCGCGCGACACCTTGCCGTAGTCCTGACCGAGCTCCGGGGCATCGATCTCGGCCAGCCGCACCTTCTGCTGCGTGTTCGTCTCGTCGAGGCAGGTGAGCGTGTCGCCGTCGTGGACACCGACCACCCGCCAGACATGGGTGCTCCCCCGGTTGGGAGCGGGATTGGCAAGCGACTCCATCGCCGGCTGCGGTGGCGCCGGATCGGACGGCTGCGCCGCGGTGCTGACCGGCGTCATCGGCGGGGCCGATGCCGGCGGAGGGGGCGGCGGGATCGACGCGGTGCGCGGAGCGGCTTCGGTGGCTACGATCGCCCCCGCGGCTGCCGCCGTACCGGCCGCGACCGCCGGCGCCGCGTCGAAATTCGACGGAGCCTGAGACGTCGGCGCCGACACCCACTGCGTCGCCGCCGCCTGCGGTACGGGCGCCGCCTGCGGCACGGGCGGCGGCGCGACAACCGGCTGGGGCGGAGGCGCGGGCGCCTGGGCGATCAGTGGCGCCGGCGCGGCCATTGGCGCCGGCGCGGCGAGCGGGGACGGCGGCGGCACGACCGACTGCCCGGCGAGCGCCGGGGCGCCAGCGGGATATTGGTAGGGGACTGGCGCCGAGCGCATCACCGGGAGGGCGGCGACCACCGGCGTCGCGCCGCGCGATTGGTAAGCCCAGCCCGGCGGTGGGCCATTGGCCTGGATGCGGTTGACCTGCCGCGTCACCGGAGCCTGAACCACCGGCGGCCCGGCGATGTAGGTGAAGACATACGTCGGCGCCACGTGAACCGTGATCGGCTTTCCATCGGGGCCGATCGTGGAATAGGGAATCGCCTGCGGCTGCCAGCCGGGCGGAATCGCCCCTCCCTGGATCACGGCCGTGGGAACGGCATACGCCTGCGCCACCGGGAAGGCTCCGCTCGGTGGCGCTGCCGCAGCCCCGGGCTTGCCATCCACATCGCCAGGCTTGGCAGGCGTGCCACCGGTGGCCCACGGGTTCACCGCCCCTCCCGCCCCGTCATCCGCACCCCGGCCCGGCGCCCCCCATCCCCCCATCAGGAGGGCGAGGGCCACGGCGAGCCACAGCCTCGAGCCGGTCGCGGCCCACGGCGCAGACCTTCGGCGCCGATGGCCCTCTTCGACCATCGCCCCCGGCTCGGATTGCCGATTCATCCTTGCCACAGCCACGCCCTTTTGCCCGGCCCGCCGTCAGCGGGGCGCCGGCGGCCCCGCTCCCCTTCGATCGGAAGAATCGGACCTGGGGATTCAGCCGCAGCGGCCCGGGACGGCAACCTTGCGGCGATCTGGGGGCTTGGGTTGAACTGGGGAAGCCTGCCATGCTTCATCCGGATGTTGGCGCTCTAGCCCAGGCCAGAGGAAGAGCCTTGGTGACCACACAACACAAGCCACGCACCGCCTGGTGGGGAGCACTCCTGCTTCGCGTCGCCCTCCTCGTCGTTCTCCTGGTCGCCGTCGCGCCGCCCGATCCCGGCGTCGTCGTGGCTGATGAGCCGGCCCGGGGGGCGATGGTCAACGTCGCGCGGCTCGAGGCCACGGCCCGCCGGGCCGGCCTCCGCATTGTCTCTGGAGAAAGGCTCGTCCTCGTCACCGACCGGCCAGCCCGGGCCGGCGACGGCGTCGAGGATCTGCCGCGGATCTTCGACGAGGCCTTCGCCGTCTGGTGTGATCACTACTCCCTCGATCCGAAGAGCGTGCCCTCGTGGCGCGCCTTTGGATGCCTGATGTCCGATCGGGAGGCATTCCGCGCTGCTGGCCTGCTCCCCGACGATGGCACAGTGCCCGACTTTGCCAACGGCTTTTGCGATCGCAACCGCTTCTGGCTCGTCGATCCAGCCAACCCCGCCTATCGCCGCCACCTCCTCCTCCACGAAGGCGTGCATGCCTTCACCCTCACGCTCCGTTCCCTCTCGACCCCCACCTGGTACACCGAAGGGATCGCTGAGCTCCTCGCCACGCACCGCCTCGAAGCAGGGCACTTCCAGCCGACGCCGATCCCGCGCCGCGCCGACGAGGTCGAGCAGCTCGGCCGGATCGAGGCCCTCCGCCGGCTCCGGGTGAGCGGCGAGATCCCAGGGCTCACCGACGTCTTCGCCACGCCCCCATCGCCGCGTCACGACATCTCCGCCTATGCGACCAGTTGGGCGGCAACAGCCCTCCTCGCCGGGCATCCGTCCCACGCCGGACGTTTCCAGGCGCTCGAGTCAGGCCCCCTCGACGCCCGCCTCACGGCCCGGCTGGAGGCAAGTGACGGCTGGGATGGAGACCTCGCCGCCCGCGACTTTGATGCCTTCACCGACGACCTCGATCATGGCTACGACTTCGGCCGCTCCGCCATCGATTGGACTGACGGACGGCCACTCAACGCCCCCGCGAAGCTCGTCGTCGCGGCCGACCGGGGCTGGCAGCCGAGTGGCTCTTCGTTAGTGGCCGGCGAGACAGCCGAGCTCGTTGCCTCCGGGCGGGCCGGAGTCGGGCGGGCCGGGGCGATCGATCTGGAGAGCACCGGCGACGGGATCTCGCTCCGCTGGTATCGCGGTCGCCCCCTCGGTCGGCTCCTTGTCGCTCAGTGGACCGTCCCCGCTGAAGGAGGCCGGCCCCGGTTTGTCGTCGTCGCGGAGGGAACGGCAGCCCGATTCACCGCCATCACGACAGGCGGGCTCTATCTCAAGCTCAACGCCCCACCGGGAGACCTAGCCGGCTTCGACGGCGGCCTCGATGTCGTCCTCACGCCCGTTGCCCCCTCGGCGCCGCAGCAGCGCCGCGGCGAGCAGCGTTGAAGCCTCCCGGGGGTTGTGTCAAAGTGCCGTCCATGAACAAGACCAAGAACCCGAACACCATGCACAAAACGATGAGCCAGTCCGCTCTTTCCCGCCGCGCCCTCGGCCGTGGCCTCGTCGGAGGGCTTCTCGCCGCGGCGACGGCCACCGCCGCCGATCCGGCTCCCTCGATCCGTCGCCGGGGGATCCCCCTCGGCTTCGACAACTTCGCCGTCCGGGCGATGGGGTGGAATGCCCGCGAGCTGGTCGACCATGCCAAGAAGCTCGGCTGCGATTCGCTCTTCATCACCGACTTCGGCCCCTTCGGCGGTCAGACCGACGACGACTCGCTCGACGAGATCGGCCGCTATGCCTCCGACCGCGGCGTCGGCCTCGAACTCGGCTCGTGGAGCATCTGCCCGACGTCGACCACCTTCCGCAAGGATTGGGGCAGCGCCGAAGATCACCTCGCCCTCGGCATCCGGATGGCGAAGGATCTCGGCTCGAAGGCCTT
>CAMARC010000155.1 GCA_945860405.1 Candidatus Kuenenia stuttgartensis
CCGATGGGGGTCTTCGAGATGCCGCCGTTCGACGCCGGCACGAAGGCGGTCGCCGATGCGGTGGCCGAAGCCACGACGGCCGGCGGCGTGACGATCATCGGCGGCGGTGACTCGGCCGCAGCGGTCGAGCAGCTCGGCTACTCCGACCGTGTCAGCCACGTGTCGACCGGTGGCGGGGCGTCGCTGGAGATGCTCGAGGGGAAGGCCTTCGAGACCGTGGCCGTCCTCGACGAGAAGTGAGCCTGCCGGAATGAAACGCGACCGACCGTGCCCCCGCAGTCGGGGGCACGGTCGGCGTCTGGCTTCAGGCTCGAGGCCGCCCGCTGGGCGGGGGGGTCAGAGGCCGGCCGTTTCACCCGGCCGAGCCGCGGGACGGCCCAGGGCCAAGGCGACGACAGCGACGTGATCCCGATCGGCGCGGGAGAGGCGCGCCATCGGCACCGTCGTGTGCCGACCGCTAACTTTTAGGATCCGCACCCGGTCGGCGTGGACCTCGACGAGCCGCCCCTCGGTGCCGTGACGGCCGGTGTCGTCGCGCCATGCCCGCGACGGCTGGCCGGGGGTGTGGAGGACGCTCGTGTCGAACGGATCGGATTCCGCCGCGGGTTCTTCCTCGAGCGGCTCCGGCTCCCCTTCGATTCCCGGCTCCCCTTCAACTCCCTCCTCCATCGGTTCATCGGCGGGGGCCTCGTCCATCGGTTCCTCGGTGGCCGGCTCGAAGCCGGAGTCATCCGAGGCCGGTGCGCCGCTGTCGTCACCGAAGTCGTCTGCCGGCATCTCGTCGCCGTCGTCCATCGGCGCCTCATCGGGGATCCCGAAGTCGTCGTCGCTGGCGCCCGGCGCCTCGAAGGCGTCGCTCGGGGGAAGACTGTCTTCGGTGGCCCGGGGGCTCTCGAACGCCTCCACGTCGTCGGCCGGAGCCTCGTCGAAGAGGTTGCGGCGCTTCGGCTGCGGCGTGCTCTCCACGTCTGCGCCATCGGCGACCGGCTCGTCGGTTGCGTTCCTGTCGGCCGGCGTCTCGGCGCGCTCGAAGGCCTCGGCTTCCTCCATCGTCTCGGCGGGGGGCTCGTCGGTCGCCGTCTCGGCGGCGGTGTCCCCCTGCACGGTCTTCGGTTCCCACGGCTCGAGCACGGAGGAGGCCGGCTCGTCGGCCGGGCCCGGCTGGGCTGCCGCGGCAGGATCACCAGAGGTGGTCGCCGCCGTGCCGGGGAGTTCGAGCGATGTTGGGCTCTCCGCTTCCGGTGTGGTCTCGACGCGCTGGTTCACGTCGCGCGTGGGGGGCACAGGAGCGTCGGTGGGCCGCTGCGTCGTGACGGTGCCTTCGTCGCTGTCGATGACGTCGGACGCCGGCGTCGGCACGCCGATCACCGACCCGCCGTCGATGACGGTTCCCTCGATGACGGTTCCCTCGAAGGCCATGCCAGTGTCGGCGGACGATTCACCCTGGCAGGGATCACACGCGCAATCCCCGGCGTCGATCGCGCCCTCCTCGACAACGGTCCCGTCATCGATGATCGATCCTTCGTGAATGACGGTCCCTTCGTGGATGACCGTCTCTTCGTTGACGATCGACCCTTCGTTGACGATCGACCCTTCGACCGGCCCGGTCGTGATCCACGAGTCGAGGACCACCTCGGCGGGCGGCGCGGCGAAAACGGCAAACGGGGAGGGCGCGCCGAGCGGACGGTCGTCGATGACGATCGCGCCTGCCCAGCCGGGGAACGGCCCCCCTCCGCCGCACGGCGGCGGGAAGGCGGGGCCCCAGGCCAAGGGGCTCGCATGACGGTGGTGGTGGTGCCACCAGCCCGCCACGGCGGAGTCGATCGGGATCCAGAGCGTGAGCACGCCCACGAGCAGGCCATGGAAGCATCGTCGCAAGGAACACCTCGTTCGTGCGGGGGAGAAAACAGGAGGACCGGGTTCCGGAGGCCGTGACCCTCTGGCCCGGGGCGCCACGACCGGATGCGGCGCGGCAGCGGGGCACAGAAGACCGACGGTCCCGAAAGCGTTCGCCGGCTCCCCTCCCTGGTCGACCGACGCGGCGCGTATGCTACCGGCGGGATCGGGCCGGTCGCAAACACCCGGTGCTCCCCCCCTCCGAACCGCTCCGGGGGGCACGAAAAAACGAGAAAGGCCGTGGTGGCTTGCGCCACCACGGCCCTCGTGGATCGAACAGGTCGCCGCCTGCGAGCGGGGTAGATCGCTGCGAGACTGATGCGGATTGGGTCTGGGGCAAGCCCCGGACTTTTCTGGGAATCCGGATCAACGCTTTGGGTTTGGCACCTCCGACGGAATGCGGCGACCGAATGTTCGAAGTTCGGTGTCACCAGGAAGGCCTTGGGCGGTCCTCCCGGGTGGCGGCCGCCGGAAGGATCCGGCGACAGAAGAGTTTTCGTCAGACCGTCGGGGGGCCTTGAGTCGATTTCCAGCCTGCCCCTCTTTCCGGCATCTCCGTTTCACCCCGCACCGTCCGGCCGGACCGCACGTCCGCCACGCTCGACCCATGACCGAACGCCAGATCACCTTCGCCCCCCACGGCCATCTCCTCACCAACGCCGGGGTTTGGACCGCCGACGGGGAGTGGCTGGTGTACGACATCCGCTCGGATGCCGCCGGGGCCCGCTTCGACGGGACGCGGATCGAACGGGTCGAGGTGGCGACCGGACGGGTCGAAGTGCTCTACGAATCGGTCGAGGGTGCCTGCTGCGGCGTCGTCACGGTGAGCCCCGTCGACGACCGGGTGGTGTTCATCCTCGGCCCCGAGCATCCCACCGCCGATTGGTCGTATGGCCCCGCCCGTCGCCGCGGGGTGATCGTCCGCTCGGGCGCTCCCGGAGTCATCGAGCCCCTCGACGCCCGCGACCTCGTCCCCCCGTTCACGCCCGGCGCGCTGCGGGGGGGCACCCATGTCCATCAGTTCTCCCCCGATGGCCGGCTGGTGAGCTTCACCTATGAAGACGCGCTCCTCGACACGGCGGCCGGAGCCGCGGGGCACCAGCGCAATCTCCGCGCGGTGGGGGTGAGTGTCTGTGGTCGGCAGGTGAGCGTGCCTCGCTCCCATCCCCGGAATCACAACGGCAGCGCCTGGAGCGTTCTCGTCACCGATCTCGACGACGAGCCTCTCTGCGGCAGCGACGCGATCAGCCGGGCCTGCGAGGAGGCCTGGATCGGCACCGCCGGATACCGCCGTGCCGACGGCAGCCGACAGCAGCGCGCCCTCGCCTTCCAGGGAACGGTTGTCACGCCGGCCGGTGAGGCGATCAGCGAGGTGTTTGTCGTCGATCTCCCCGACGCCGACGCGCCGGCCGGCGGCCTCGACGCCCCCGCGAGCGACCCTTTGGCCGGCACGCCGACGACGCGGCCGCGTCCTCCGGCGGGAGTCATCCAGCGCCGGCTCACGTTCCCGGCCGGCGCCGTCCATCCCGGGATCCAGGGCCCGCGCCACTGGCTGCGATCGAGCCCCGACGGCGAACGGATCGCGTTTCTTGCCCGCGACGAGATCGGCGTCGTGCAGCTGTTGACCGTCAGCCCGCGCGGCGGCGCGCCGCGGCCGCTGACGCGTCTCCACGCGAGCATTGAAAGCGCCTTCACGTGGAGCCCTGCAGGCGACCGGTTGGCGTGCGTCGTCGACGGCAGCGTGTGCCTCGTCGACGCGCGAGACGGGGAGGTGGTGCGGCTCGCGCTGCAAAAAGAAGCGGCGGCGCCGCGCCCGGAGGCGTGCGTCTTCTCCCCCGACGGTCGCCGCGTCGCTTACGTGCGGCGGGTCGGCAGTGCTGCCGGGGAGTTCAATCAGCTGTTCACGGTTGACGTGCCCCAGTGACGAGGGGGAAGAGGAGGTTTCGATGGTGCGACGGGAAAAGCGGGCCGGGATGAGGGCCTTGGGGACGCTCGGAGCCGCGGCGGCGATGCTGGCGTGGGGAATGACCGCCGCTGCCGCTCCCCCCGGCGTCGTCGTCGATCATCTACCGGCGGAAGGGAGGCAGTATGTCGGGTCGCCGTCGATCGCCCGGCTCCCCGACGGCACGCTCGTCACGTCGCACGATCACTTTGGGCCGGGGAGTTCGGAATGGACAAGCGCCGTCACGGCAGTGTTTTCCAGTGGCGACGGCGGCCTGACTTGGGAGCGGATCGCGACCATCGACGGCGCGTTCTGGTCGAGCCTCTTCGTTCATGCCCGCGCCTTGTGGCTGATGGGGCCGACGCACCACCACGGGCCGCTCGTCATCCGCCGCAGCGACGATGGTGGCCGGACGTGGACCGTGCCGGAGGACGCGCGGACCGGCCTGCTTGCCGAGGGGGCATGGCACACCGCGCCGATGCCGGTGCTCGAGCACGAAGGAAGACTTTGGCGCGCTGTCGAGGATGCCTCCGGCGGGTCAGAATGGGGGAAGCGCTACAGCCCGGTGATGCTCTCGGCGCCGGCGGGAAGCGATCTCCTCGACCGGGCCAATTGGCGCTTCACAAACCTCGTGCCCCGCGATCCGGCTTGGCTCGACGGCCGCTTCGTCGGCTGGCTCGAGGGGAACGCTGTGGCCGATGCTGCCGGGAACATCCTCGACATTCTTCGCGTCGAAGCCGGCCCGCTCGCCCCCGGCGAAACCGAGCAGGCGGCGATCGTCACGGTGAGCGCCGACGGCACCACGGCTCAGTTCGATCCGGCGACGGGGTTCATTCCGTTTCCCGGTGGCTCCAAGAAGTTTGCCATCCGCCGCGATCCCGAGTCGCTCGCCGTGGGGAAGGCGCCAGTGTGGTGGACGCTTGCCAGCGCCGCTCCGCCGATCCTCGCCGGGAAGGGGAAGCCCGCCTCGGTGCGCAACACGCTTGTGCTGCTCCGCTCGACGAACCTGCGCGACTGGGAACTGCGGAGCATGCTCCTCCATCATCCCGACGTCAGCCGGCACGCCTTCCAGTATGTCGACTGGATCGTCGACGGCGACGATCTCCTTGCTGTCAGCCGGACGGCGCACGACGACGGCGGGAGCGGGGCCCACAACGCCCACGATGCCAACTTCCTCACCTTCCACCGGTTCGCCGGTTTCCGCGAGCGATCGCGGGCCTCGTCGGTCGTCGATCCGGCAACGCTCGGGTGGTGATGCCGGGGCGGGCTTGCGGCTCACGGCTCCATCAAAAACCGGAACAGATCAGCGACCTCCGCTTCATCGAGTCGGTCGAGGATCCCCTCCGGCATGAGCGACACGCCGCCGTCGATCACTTCTTCGACATCGTCCACGGGAATCGTCTCCTCGCCGGTCTGGGTGCGCAGGAGGAGCGTCTCGGCCGTCCGCCGGACGACGATGCCGGAGAGGACGCGGCCGTCGGCGACGACCACCTGCTTCATCCGGTAATCGGGGGAGACCGTGGCGCTCGGCGTGACGATGTTCGCGAGCAGGTAGTCGAGATCGCGCCGCCCCGACCCGGTGAGGTCGGGGCCGAGGGAGCCCCCTTCGCCGTGCATCCGGTGGCAGGCGGCGCACTGCTTCTGCCACACGCCGCGCCCGGCCGCCGGATCGGCCGCCGCCAGTCGCTCGGGCCCGAGGCGGTCCTTCCAGGCGTCGATCCGCTCGGGCCCCGTAGCCCCCCCGGGGCCGACGAGGGCGGCGACGCGGGCCCGGATCGCCGCGTCGCCCAGGCCGCCAAGTTGACGGGTTAGGAATGCTCCGAGCAGGTCGCGGGGGAGGTCGCCCCGTTCGATCGCGTCGAGGAGTACCGTGCCCCACTCCGCCCGCGAGGCGAGGGCGGCGAGCGCCGCGTCGCGCGGCGGGCCGTCGAGGGCGCGGCAGGCCTCCACGAGCCGCGCGGCGTCGGCGGCGTCGCCGGCGACGAGGAGGGCCCGGATCGCCGCGGGCGCAAGTTCCGGCTCGGCGAGTGACTGCCGCGCGATCGCCGTCGCCGCTCCGGCCCGGGCGTCGACCAGCGCGTCGAGCGCCGCGGCCCGGCGCTCCGCGGGGAGCCCCCGGTCCCGTGCGGTCGCGGCGAGCCGATCGACGCCGCGTCGATCCCCGAAGAGGGCGTCGAGCCGGGCGGCCTCGTCGGCGATGGCCTCGCGACGCGGATCGTCGAGGGGCACTGCGGCGACGGCGGTGCGGAGGGCCCCCCACGCGTCCGGGGCGGTCACGTGACGACGCCCGCGCCATCCGGCGGCCAGACCGGCGAGGCAATCGTCGAGATCGGGGATGCCGCCGTCGGCCACGGCGGCGAGGAGCGCCGCCAGTGTGCCACCGGCGTCGTCGGCGGCGAGGCGGCGCGCGATCGCCCGCCGCAGGCCGGGCCAGTGCGACGCTGCAGCGCCGGGGACGCAGGCCGCCTTCCAGACGTCGACGATTCCCTCCCGATCGAGTGGGATCGACGGGAGCAGGCCGAAGAAGAGCATCGCCCCGAGATCGTGATGGTCGCCGCCGACAGCGCGCGGGTTTGTTTCCGGGGGGCCGAAGTCGGGGCCGGTCGCCGCCGGTTCCTCGGGAGGGCGCTCCGTCGCCGAGACGAGCGCCGCGGCCAGCCGCGCCCGCTTGGTCGGCGGGAGTCGCGAAAGCACGCAGGCGAGCGCCAGCCGGACCTCGGGGTCGGTCTCGGCGATGGCGAGGCGCTCGAGGGCGTCGAGCGTGAATCCGCGGACGCGCGGCTCGGCCGCGGGCCTCTCGCCCAGGACAGTGTCGATCGGCCAGGCATCAGCGAGGAGCCGGATGGCCCAGCAGCGAAGCGCCGGCGCCGGGTCGTCGAGGAGCGCCCAGAGCCATGGCTCGTCGACGCGACCGATCCCCCACAGGGCCCACAGGGCGCGGAGCCGAAGGGTGGGGGTGTCGCTGCGCGCGACGAGGTCTTCGAGCCCTGGCACGATTTGGTCGAGCTCGCCCTGGGCATCCCCGGCGGCGTGCCGGTCGGCGAGGAGGTGGGTTGCCATCCGGGCGTGCCAGCGGTCGGCGGCCAAGAGTCGGACGAGATCCGCCGCGGGGAGGGACTCGAGATCGGTGCCTGCCGCGACCGGGGGGGCCGGAGCGTCGCCCGCGTCAAAGGCGAGGCGGTAGATCCGGCCGCTCGTCCGATGGACCCCCGTCCCCTCGTGGCATTCGCCGGTGTCGCTCCAGTCGAGGACCGCCAAGGCCTGCCCCGGAAGCTCGAGGAGATCGGTGCCGCGGAAGAAGGGATCGCCAAACCGGGCCAGGTCGGCCTCGTGTCGCCCGACGATCCCGGTGGGCTCGGCGTCGAGTCGGTCGACGTTGATCCGCCGGCCATGGAGATTGAGCGTCAGCAGCCGGCCAAGGAGGGCCTCCGGCCAGCCCGGCTCTTCGGGCACGATCACGCACCCGGTGTGGGCATGGCCGCCGCCATGGGCATCGGCCCGGCCGTCGCGCGACTCGGTCCAGTGCCGCCCCGAATCGAAGTGGTCGTGGTCGGCGTGGGGCCCGAGCGGCTCGACGATCCAGGGATGGGGCTCGACGGTGTGGGAGCGAGCGTAATGGGCTGCGGGAAGCACGCGCCACAGGTGACCATTGACGGTGTTGGTGAAGAACCCGTTGCCGAGGTCGTCCCAGTCGAGGCCCCAGGGATTCGTCGTGCCATGACAGATCGCTTCGAAAACCTTCCGCTCGGGGTGATAGCGCCAGATGCCTCCGCGGAGCGGCACACGCTCGGCAGGCGCGCTGCCGGGGGCGCCGATCTCGCCCGGGGAGCTGGCGCCACAGCGGCCATAGAGCCAGCCGTCGGGGCCCCACGCCAGGCCGTTGGCAAAGGTGTGGTGGCTGTTGGGCGAGACGGTAAAGCCGTCGAGGATCGGCACCGCGGCGGCGAGACGGCGGGCCGGCTCGTCGGTATCTGGGGTGGCGGGCCATCCCGGCGGAGGACGATGGCCGTCAGGGATGAAGAGGAGGCGGGGCGGGCAGAGGAGCCACAGACCACCGCGGCCCACCGCCACGCTCGCGAGCCCCTCGAGCCCGTCGACGAGCGTGGCGTGACGCTCGGCGGTGCCGTCGCCGTCGGCATCTTCGAGCATCGTCACCCGGTCGCGGAAGCGCGGGTCGGTCTTGAGCGGCTTCTCGGCGTAGGTGAGGTTTTCGGCGACGAGCATCCTGCCGGCTGCATCGACGCAGGCAGCGACCGGATTGCGGATCACCGGTTCAGCGGCAAAAAGATCGATCCGGGGGGAAAGCCGCGCTTCGATTGCCGCAAGCGCCGCCTCAGGCGGAAGCGGCTCGCCGGCCCGCTCGGTGTTTTCCACGGCCGGCTCCGCCTCGGGGGCCGCGCCGGCGGCCATCGCGGCGAGCAAGCAGGTGAGCAGTTGGGGGAGGAGAGCGCAAACGCG
Organism: Candidatus Kuenenia stuttgartensis; assembly: GCA_945860405.1. Taxonomy (GTDB): domain Bacteria; phylum Planctomycetota; class Planctomycetia; order Pirellulales; family UBA1268; genus QWOP01. Next base: position 8,297 of record CAMARC010000155.1, read on the forward strand.
GCGCCCGCGCCCACAGCCAGTGGCTCGTCGACACGGTCGATGA
>CAMARC010000156.1 GCA_945860405.1 Candidatus Kuenenia stuttgartensis
CGGCGCGGCTCAGGACGACGCTGCTTGCGCTGCATCGGCTCGTAGGTCTTCCCCATCTCGGTGTCCATCTCGTCGGAGGAGCAGATCACGGTGTTTGCGTTCACGAGCGGTTCCTTTGTGAGGCGGCCCCGGTTGCGGGGCCTAGCAGACGAGATGAAGGAGTGATCAACCACGGGCACCGACGGTGTGCGTCGAACCGACCTGCCCCAGCGACTCGGCGGCAGAGCGACGCTCCGCCACCACGCGGGCCTCAAGAAACAGCGACACGAGCGAATCCCCCGACGAGACGCCGGGGATATGGACAAAAGCGCCTTGGGCACGCGACCAAGCCTCGTCCGAGCCGCTCTCCTCGCCGCCGCAGATGACCAGCAGCGTGTCGGGGCGGCTGGCGAACTCGCGGGCGAGCGACTCCACCGCGGTGCGGTCGCCACCGAGCGGCGAGACCAGATCGACAACCACCAGTTGGTGGTCGTGGCGGCGGGCGGACGAGAGGCCAGAAAGACCGGCGGGGGCTGCGATCGTCGACCAGCCACCGAGGTCAGCGGCCGCGTCGAGGCGGCGACGGAGCAAGGCGTCGCCCGTCACCACAAGGCAGCTCAGCGACGACACCGGGCTGAGCGAGCGACCAGCCGGGCGAAGGTTGATGGTGGCCGCGACATCACAACCGCGGCGTGCGACTGGCACCAGCACCGCGTCGAAGTCCAAGGCAACGGCCATCTCGAAACCCTCCAGCCCCTCGTTTCGGAGCCGGTTGATCACCGGGGCTCCTTTGGGGCTGAAAGGAAGGAATGCACTCGCCGTGCCAAATCGCGACGGGGAGCAGCGGAAATTCCGAGGAAGGCTTTTTTACCGATGAAAACAGTTGTTTTTCGACGCGCGTGACCGCGCCGGTCGACCGCTGAAGCCGTGACGCTGATTCACCAAATCAGTGGGGCACGCCGGCGAGGCCAGCGGGGAGACAGGGTGGCGAAGCGTTTTTCCCGATGAAAACCGCTGTTTCACCAAGCTGGTGAGGGCCGTTTCACCCCCTTGAGGTGCCCTCCAATGTGGTGAGGGAGTCGTGGGGCCGCTGCGGAGGGAACGGGAGCCGGGGGAATCGGCGTTCGATCCGCGCTGCATGGTGGCGGCGAGGAGGGATGGGAAACGGGGGAAAGCTTCCGCCTTGCCCTGTTTCCCGCCATCTGAATTGTGCCTCTTCGGTGCGAGGGTTCCTTCACGGAAGGGGCCGGCTCGACACGATTCGGAGGGAGTGTGATCGCGCGGGCGTCAATCCTGCCCGGCGAGAGAGGTCTTCCTGTTTTGCGCCGCCTCGCCATCCTTCCTGGCCTTCATGGACTGGCTACCTTATCAGCGTCTCCTGCTCGTCGGCCGGGTCGGCTGGTTGGTCGTCGTCTGCGCTTTTGTGGTCTGCGGCTGCACGCCGCTGTGCGAGTATTGGGACAACGGGTTGAAGGTTGGCCCTGGCGCCGTGACGCCGGCGGCATCGCTCTGACGAAACCCTCCCTGCCCGGCCACGCTTTCCGCGCACGCTCGTGCAGGCAGTGAGATCGCGGTTCCCCGAATGGCTCGGAGGTTGGCAATGAAGCTTCACCTGGGTTGTGGGCAGTACCGGTTTGACGGCTATCTGAACGTCGATTTTCCGGCCAGCGAGCACACGGTGCAGACCGAGCGCGTGGCCGATCTCTATGCCGATATCACGGCGTTGCGCTATCCGCTTGCCTCAGTGGAGGAAGTGCGATTGCACCACGTCTTCGAGCATTTCCCCCGCCCGCAGGCGATGGCCTTGGTGGCAGCCTGGGCGTCGTGGCTCGCGCCCGGGGGCTTACTCTGGATCGAGGTGCCCGATTTCGAACGGGCCGCCAGGCGGGCGCTTTCGTGGTGGAAGGGACGGCGCGAGCGACGAACGGCGCTGCGCCATCTGCATGGCTCGCACGAGGCCTCGTGGGCGGTCCATTGGGAGGGCTGGACCCCGTCAGCGCTGCGGCAACTCCTCGCAGGAACGGGATTCGGCGCCGTCGAGGTGAAACGAACTTCCTGGGGCCCCTTGGACAACCTCACGGTCAAGGCGATCCGCACCGCCGCTGCGGCTGATCGCGCGGCCTGCGAGTCGGCCGTCGCACGATTGCTCGAGGACTATCTTGTCGATGGAAGCGCCACCGAACGCCGCCTTCATGGAGTATGGATGAAGGCCTGGAACGAGCAGGCTGATCGTTCCTGGGGAAGCTGACACGTGAGCGGTTTGCCGCCGTCAGCCGAACGCCACCAGTTGTCTCCGCTCATCGCCGCTCGACGAGGAACAGGTGCTCGGTGACTCGGGTGGGGCGGTTGGCGAAGCTCCGGCTGCCGCGGAAGGCGGTGTAGGGGATCTCGATCTCCTCGACATGCCCCAGGCCTGCGAGCATGCTTCGCATGGCGGTCGGCGGAATGAAGCCCTCGTTGTTGAACGACACGAGGAGGAATGTCGCCCGGAGATCCCTGGCGAGGGCTTCGAGCTTCGGCAGCGCCTCCGCCCTGACGTTGAACGCGGAGCGGTTCCAATCCTCCGGGATCCCCGACACGCGGCTGACGCGGTCCGGGCGCTCGTAGCGCACGAGGAGGTTGAGGAGAAAGTAGTTCGAGCCGTAGGGATGCTGGTTGTAGGGGGGGTCGAGGTAGGCCAGATCGACCGGGCGGGCCTGGATCGCGGCGGCGTGAGCGTCGGCCTGGAAGACCTCGAACGGACATTCGAAGTGGCTCAAGATCGGAGTCTCGAGGCGGATCTCACCACGGATCCGCTGGAGCGCATCGGAGCCGGTGCCGCCGAACTGGCCGATCCCCGTCTGCTTGTTCTTGTAGAAGCCCTTGAAGACGCCGGCGGTGTTGGCGTGGATCGAGGCTTCGCTGATCAGGGGGGCGAGGAGAAGATCGCGGAAGTGGGCCGGCACCGTGTCGAACAGCTGACGATAGGCATCGAGCCGACAGGCGTTGGCGCGCGTGTAGAAGACCCGGTCGTTGGCCGCGATGTTGTCGTCGTCGCGCGGGGCATACATCTCCGCGATGAATCCGCTGGGGGCGTCGGGCCGGGCAGCACGGTTGTTGAGGTCGGCGACGACGTCGGCGAGCGCAGGCAGATCGACATCGCTGCGGTTGGCGAGGAAGCAGCGGCTGGCGACGGCGGCGTACGCCTCGAGATCGTTGGCAATGACGTGGGACGCATGCGCCTTCATGAGGCGGGAAACGACCCCCGATCCGCTGAAGAGATCGAAGAACGAGATCCGTTCCCGGCCGAGCCGGCGCTTGACCTTCTCGACGGCAGCTTCGATCGGCGCCAGCAGCGCCCGCTTGTTCCCGAGGCAGGTGATCAGTTGCTTCGAGAGGTAGTCGGGGTGCTCGCGGCCGTTGCCGTCAGCCATCGACCGTCACCTGCCGTGCCTTGATCGCCCGGGCGACGAGGTGGAGGAGAAAGCCGATCGGCCCGAGGAGGAAAGTGAGAACGAGGCAGGCACTCCGCACCGGCCACGGCATCCGTAGCCGCACCGCGTCGCGGGCGATCCACGCCCCCACTACCATGTCGAAGACGAGGTAGTGGGTCCACGCCGCGGCAAACACCCAGTCGTCGCCGAAGGCTTTCCGCAGCCCGGCGATCGAGCCGAGTTCGTCAGGCGACGGCCCTCCTGCGGCCAGCTTCCAGACGATCACGGCCGCGTAGGCGGCCGCAAGGGCGCCGGGAAGGAGCACGGCGCAGAGCATCCCCGAGACGCGTTTGCTGCCGGGCAGCGCCAACAGCACGATCCATCCGAGCAGGGCAACGGTGTTCGTGATCCGGAAGAATTGTTCAGCCATACGGAATAGCCTACCGAAAAAACGATCCTGCCGGAGACGCAGGCCGGCGCGGGCGGCATGATCGCGTCCGCGGGGCATGGTAGAAAAGCGTCCGTCTTGAAGGCCTATTCCCTCTCGGAGGTGATCCCGTGCGCGTGCTCGTCATCGACGACGAAGACTCCGCCCGCCGCGCGGTCGTTCAGGGCCTCCGGGTGGCCGGGGCCGAAGTACTCGAGGCCGCCGACGGGGAAGCTGGGCTGGCCATGGCCCTCGGCGGCGGTGTCGACTTGGTCGTGCTCGATCTCCGTCTGCCGGGGATGGACGGGGAGACGGTGCTCGCGACGCTTCGGTGCTCGAGCGCGGTGCCGGTGATCGTCGTCTCGTCGAAGCGCCACGAGGACGACCGTGTCGGTGTGCTCGATCTCGGGGCCGACGACTATCTCGTTAAGCCGTTCACGGTCCGCGAGCTCGAGGCCCGGATCCGTGCGGTGCTGCGGCGGAGCGAGGGGGACGGAGCCGCGGCAATCGCGATCGGCGACGTGACGATCGACTTCCTACCCCGAACGGCGACGCGCGCTGGCGAACCGGTGGCGCTGACGGCCCAGGAGTTCGCGTTGCTGTCGTGCCTCGTGCGCCAGCGCGGTCGGATCGTCAGTCGGGCGATGCTCGAGGCAGCGATCCATCCAGGGGAATCGCTACCGGAGGATGCCGTGAGCAACGTCGTCGACGTGCTCGTCCTCCGGCTGCGGCGGAAGCTGGGACGCGACCTGATCACGACCCGCCGCGGCCAGGGCTTCATCATCGACGGTGTCGCGAGATGACCGGTCTTCCCGATGATCCCGCCGCGCGGCAGGAGGACAGGCCCTCGCTGCGGCGCCGCTTCATGCTCACCTTCGGCGTGCTGTTTGTCGTCGGGGCCGTGGTGCTCCGCCTCATTCACTATTCGACGACCGTGACGGCCATGGCCCACGATGTCGATCTCGAACTCCGCTCGCACCTGTTCGCGTTTGAGGTTCACGACCGGCTTGCCCCTCTCCTCCCGGCCGGAACACGACAGCGCGATGATGGATTTCTGCTTCCCACGATTCAGCCGATGGAGGCGGGAGTGCCCCATGGCATCGCCAGGATTCTCAATGTCGGGGCCCGGCCGATCGATCTCTCCGGCTTCGGGTGGTTTGCCGGGGGCTGGAAGCCCGATGGCACCACGGTGCACGCCGTCGATCTTCCCGCGGGCCTGGCCTGGGATCCGGCGTGGGCGTCGCGCCTCGGCGCCGCCTGGACGACCGCCGACGGCTTGTGGCGGCTGGCGGCGATTGGCGGTGCCGATGGCACGGTGCTCATCGCCGGCACGTCGACGGCGGGCTTGAGGGCGGCGGCGAGAAGTCAGGCCCTCTATCAGGTGGCGACGTTCGTCCTCTGGGTCCCCTTCGTGCTCGGAGTCTCCTGGCTGACGCTGGCCCGCGTTCTCTCCCCTCTGGCCACGATCGCGGCCACCGCCCGCCGCATCCGCTCGGGAAGCTTCGGACAGCGGATCGATGTCACCCATGCCGACGCCGAGGTGGCGGAGGTTGCTCGGACGATCAACGCCATGCTCGACAAGCTCGACGACATCCGGGAGGCCCAGTCACGCTTCAACGCCGACGTCGCCCACCAACTCGTCAATCCCGTCCATGCCATCCTTCTCGAGTGTGATGCCGAGGGGCGCGGGGCCCAGGCCGCGAGCGACCTCGCCGAGGCCTTGGGAAGAATCGATGGCCTGGCGCGACGCATCGAGGGGGTGTGTGAAGGCCTCCTCTGCTATTCGCGCTCTGCGGCCCTCGATCCCGCACGCCTGCGGCCGATCGACCTCGAGCCGATCGTGGCGGCGGCGATCGAACGCGTCGAGCGACGCGCCGACGAACGTGGCATCAGGATCGTGCCGCCATCGAGCGGCGCGGTGGTTCGGGGCGATTCCGAACTTCTCGAGGAGGTGATCGTCAACCTCCTCACCAATGCCGTCGACCACGGTGCCAGCGGGGATCGGATCGAGATAACGCTCACGACGGCAGCCTCCCGTTGTCGGATGGCGGTGATCGACCACGGCCCCGGCGTCCCGTTGCCCGCGGTTTCGAAGCTCTTCGATCGCTTCCAGAGCGGCAAGGCGTCCGGGGGCCACGGCATCGGGCTGGCGCTCTCTCGCCGCATCGCCCGCAGCCATGGGGGCGATCTCGTCCACGAGGCCACGCCCGGCGGCGGAGCGACGTTTGTCCTCGACATTCCCGCGATCCCCGAGCCTTCGTGAAGGCCGCGTGACGGGATCGTGAACGGCCCATGAACGGCCCATGAACGCGCCATGAAATCCACATGAAGTGCGGTCTGGCCGCCGACCTGCGACTGCCGGCGCGGCGTATGGGAAGCATGGATTCCGGCGCGTGCCGGACCGAGACGGCGTTGCAGCCGTCGCTCACCCGGTCGTTCACCCTCGAGGTTGATCATGAATCCCATCCGGCAATTCTGCTCGATGTTCCGGGAGTTTCCCTCGCGTCAACTGCGGCGGGGGTATGTCCGCAGCCTGGCTCGGACGGCGCGGCGCGGCATGACGCGCCTCGGGAGCGAGCCGCTCGAAGGGCGGGCGATGATGTCGGCCACCGTGCCCGATTACAAAGTCGTGCAGGACTGGGGCTCCGGCTTCCAGGCCGGAATCACGCTCGACAACAGGGGCACTACGCCGGTCACCGACTGGAAGGTGAGCTTCGACTATGCCGCCCAGATCAATTCGATCTGGGACGCGCGGATCGTGTCGCGTGTCGGTTCGACCTACACGATCGCCAACACCGGCTGGAACGGCACGCTCGACGCGGGCAAGAGCGTCGCCTTCGGGTTCATCGGTGCCGGCGGTGCCGCGGCCGCCCCGTCGCGCTGGCTCCTCAATGGCGAGCCGATCGGCAATGGCAGCACGCCGCAGACGCCGCCGCTCCCGCAGATCTCGCTCGCCGCCGCGTCGGTCAAGGAGGGGGCCGTGGGGGGCGGTGCGAAGGCGGTCTTCGCGCTGTCGCTCTCCGCTCCCTCCGCGGTACCGGTGACGGTCGCCTATTCCACGGCCGACGGCACGGCCGTGGCAGGGAGCGACTTCACCGCCACGAGCGGCACGGTGACTTTTGCCCCCGGGGCGACGAAGGCGGAGGTGAGCGTAGCGGTGATCGGTGATGCTAAGACCGAGTCGAGCGAAACTTTCTCGCTCGTGCTCTCCGCGCCGCAAGGGGCCACGCTCGCCCAGGCGACTGCCGTGGGAACGATCCTCGACGACGACATCGCCCCGGCGAGCCAGGGGGTGAGCGTGGCCTTCAGCGTCACGGGGCAATGGAGCAACGGCTTCGGTGGGGAGATCAAGCTCACCAACGGCGGCACAACGCCGATCCCCGGCTGGAAGCTCGGCTTCACCGCACCCTGGACGATCGCTTCGGCCTGGAATGCGACGCTTGTCGGCACGTCGGCCATTGCCGGCGGGACTCGCTTCACCGTCGCTGACGCCGGCTGGAACGGCACCGTGCCGGTCGGAGGGAGCGTGACGATCGGCTTCGTCGGCGCTGGTTCCGGCACGATTGCCTCCCCGACCGACTGGACGCTCAACGGCGTGCCGCTCGGTGGTGGCAGCGGAGGCGGTGGTGGAAGCGGAGGAAGCGGTGGCAGTGGCGGCGGGGTGGTGGTTCCTCCGCTCCCGACGATCAGTGTCGCGGGGGCTGCCGTGAAGGAGGGGGCGGCTGGAACGACGGCGAAGTCGGTGTTCACGCTGTCGCTCTCCGCGGCGTCAGCCACTCCGGTGATGGTCGCCTACAGAACGACCGACGGCACGGCGAAGGCCGGCAGCGACTACGCGGCGACCACCGGCACCATCACCTTCCCGGCCGGAGTGACGTCGCAGCAGGTGAGCGTGGCGGTGATCGGTGACGCGACGGTCGAAACCGACGAGACCTTCTCCCTCACGCTCTCCGCGCCGCAGGGAGCGACGCTCGCCCTGGCGACAGCTGCCGTGGCGATCGTCAACGACGACACGGCGCCGAGCTCGGTCGGTGGCGACATCACGAAGACCGACAAGGTGCTGACGGCGTATTTCCCCGAGTGGGGCATCTACGGCCGCAATTTCCAGGTGGCCGATGTTCCCGCCGACAAGCTCAACCACCTCATCTACTCGTTCCTCGATCTGAAGAGCAACGGCCAGGTGGCGATCATGGACAGCTACGCGGCGCTCGAAAAGCGGTTCAGTGCTGCGGACTCGGTGTCGGGGGAGGCCGATCTGTGGTCTTACCCGGCCAACGACCCGCGTTCTCAGCAGACGGTGTGGGGCAATTTCAACCAGCTCGCCGAGCTGAAGGAGAAGTATCCCCACATGAAGGTGAGCATCGCCGTGGGGGGGTGGACGCTGTCAGACAACTTCAGCGCCGTCTGCTCGACCCCGGCGGGGCGTGAGGCGTTTGCCACGTCGCTGGTGAACTTCCTCACCACCTACCGGATGTT
>CAMARC010000157.1 GCA_945860405.1 Candidatus Kuenenia stuttgartensis
CCATGGCTTCCCGCTTCGCTCGTCCCATCGCCGTCGCCGTCGTTCTCACCGCGCTCGGCGCGAGTGGCGTCATGGCCGAGGAGCCGGCCGCGCCGGTCGCCGCGGCCGCCTCGTTCTCGGGCGCCCTTGCGATGGCTCACCTCGAGGCGATCGTCGCCATCGGGCCGCGGGTGAGTGGTTCGGAAGGGATGCGTAAGCAGCGGGAGATGGTCGTCGACCACTTCCGCGCCGCCGGGGCGACGGTCACCCCCCAACGCTTCCAGATCCGCGATCGGAAATCGGGCAAGGGGGTGGCGATGGAGAATATCGTCATCGGCTGGCATCCCGACCGCCAGGAGCGGATCCTCCTCGGGGCTCACTACGACACACGCCCGTTTCCCGATCGCGATCCGGACGATCCGCGCGGCGTGTTCGTCGGCGCTAACGACGGCGCCAGTGGCGTGGCCCTCCTCATGGAACTCGCCGGGTCGATGCCCGGCCTCGAGGGGCCGGTGGGGGTCGACTTCGTGCTCTTCGACGGCGAGGAATATGTCTTCGGCCCGCGCGATCCCTATTTCCTCGGGTCGACCCACTTCGCGCGGCAATACGCCGCGGGGAGGAAGGCGGGCGAGACGGCTTGGAGCTACCGGGCCGGGCTCGTGCTCGACATGGTGGCCGACGCCGATCTGACCATCTTCCAGGAGTCGAAGAGCGTCAGTTGGCCTGAAACCCGGCCGGTGGTCGACGAGGTCTGGGACGTGGCCCGGCGGATGGGGGTGAGGCAGTTCATCCCTCGCCCCGGGTATGAGGTGGAGGACGACCACGTGCCGCTGCGCAATCTCGGCAAGATTCCCACCGCCGACATCATCGATTTCAACTACCCGGCGTGGCACACCACGCGTGACACCGCCGCCGCCTGCTCGGGCGAATCGCTGGAGGCGGTCGGCAGCGTCGTCCTCCAGTGGCTTCGAGAACAGCGGTGACCGGCGGCGGGCCGACGGCGTCGGGGGAATCCCTGCCGCGTTCCCTTGTCGTCCCGGACGTGGGGATCGTCGGCGTGGCGCTCGTGCTGTCGCTGTGGCTGGTGCCTGAGGGAACCGACGTGCTCGAAGGGGACAGGGTGGTCGAGCTCCTCGGCGGTGGCGTGACGATCGATCTCGAGGCCCCGGTCACCGGGAGGCTCGTGCGTGTCCTCGTCGACGAGGATGACGCCATTGCCCCCGGCACGGTGCTTGCCGAGTTCGTTCCCTCCCCGGATCACGACTGACGCAGGCGGGCCTGGCCCGACGAACGAGGATCGATCGATGACTGGGGCGACGCAGTTCGGAGAGAGAGGAGCGTTCCCCGCCAGGGACGCCGATCGCCGGGTGCTCCGCCTCGGGCTCGTCGGTGCGGTGACGATGTTCCTCGTCCATCCCCCCGCCGATCTGTGGATGCTCGCGTGGCTGGCGCCGAGTCCGTGGTTGATCCTCGCGCGGGATGGTGTCGGCGCGGCGCGTCATCCCTGGCGGAGGCTGTGGCTCGCCGGACTCCTCCATTGGCTGCTGACGATCCACTGGCTCAGGCTGCCCCATCCGGCGACGTCGCTGGGATGGCTGGCGCTGTCGGCGTATCTGGCGGTCTATCTGCCGCTGTTCATCTGGGGAACGCGGCGGCTGATGACGCACTTTCACTGGCCGTTTTTGGCCGCGGCGCCGGTGGTGTGGATGGGCTGCGAGCAGTTGCGTGGCTCGATTCTCGGCGGCTTCACCCTCGGCTCGCTCGGGCACACGCAGTGGCGCTGGACGACGCTCATCCAGCTGGCCGATTGGGCCGGCGCCGGTGGCGTCGGGGGGCTTGTGATCCTCGTCGCGGCGGCGCTCACAAGCGCGGCCGGCACGGGGCGGCAGGGCAAGGGCGTCGGAGGCGTCCGGCCGGGATGGCGGCCGGCGGCCCTGGCGCTGGCGACGGCTGGCGTGGCGCTGGCCTCGGCGCTGGCGTACGGGGTGTGGCGGATTAAGACAGCGCCTCTCGATCCGCGTTCCCTCGACGTCCTTCTCGTGCAGGGCTCGATCGACACCGAGCTCAAGCACGATCCCGATGCCGCCGGAGAGGTGCTTGCCGAATATGACGGGCTGACCCGCACGGCGCTCGGCGCCGGGCCGCGTCCCGATCTGATCGTCTGGCCGGAGACGATGTGGCGCTGGCCGATCCTCGAGATCGAGCCCGATCACGAACTGCCGGCCGATGTCGTCGAGCGGATCCTCGGGCCGGCGATCCCCGCGGCGGGGCGCCGCGACGACGCCGATGAGAGCCACCGCGGCGACGGCCACCCTGAGCATGACACCGGCATCGAATCGGCGGCCATCCGTCAGGCCCGCTGCCGGGCGATCCTCGAGCAGGATCGGATCGATCCACTCGCCGCCCATGCCCGGCGCTACGCCACCACGTGGCTCGTTGGCGTCGATCGCCAGCTCGTCTCCGATCGATCGTCCAGCGGCGTCTTCCATTTCAACTCGGCGCTGTTCCTCGATGCCGGCGGCGTGCCCATGGGGCGCTACGACAAGATGTTCCCGGTGGCCTTCGGCGAGACGGTGCCGCTGGCCGATCGGTTCCCGATCCTCTACCGGCTGACGCCGCTTCCTGCCGGGCTCACAGCAGGCCTCGAGCCGGTGGTGGTGACGGTCGCCGGGCTGCGGGTGGCGCCGACGATCTGCTACGAGACGGCCCTGCCGGGGGCGATCCGCGGCGTGGTCAATCGCTCGGCGGCGGCGGGGGCCCGCCCCGACATCCTCGTCAACCTCACCAACGACGGCTGGTTCTGGGGATCGAGCGAGCTCGACATGCATCTGGCCAGTGGCATCTTCCGGGCCGTGGAGGTGCGCACGCCCCTGGCGATCGCCGCCAACACCGGGTTTTCGGCGGTCATCGATGGCTGTGGCCGACTGCTCGAGCGGGGGCCGCGGCGGGCGACGGGAACGATCCGGGCCGCCGTCCACCCCGACGGGCGGACGAGCCTCTGGCTCCTCGCCGGGCCGGTGCCGACGGCCACCGCGGCCGGCCTGCTCCTCCTCCTTCTCGTCGAAAGGGCTGTTTTTGCTCGATTGAAGCGCGATCGGTCGACTCTGCCGGCTACCGCGACTGTGCCGGTTGGGGATGGCGAAAGCGACGGGGTGCAGGATCGTTGACCCCCCTGCCGATCCACCACTATCCTGAAAAAATGCCGGTCGGTTTCTGCGCGGGGATTCCGCGCTGAAGAGCCCCCGGTCCCACGCCCAGGAAGGGCCCGCAGGCAAGCCATGAACACCATCGGCAAGATCTTCGTGTTCGCGTTGTTCATCATGAGCCTCGTGTTCATGAGCTTCGCAGTGGCGCTCTACTCGACGCACACCAACTGGCGCGACGAGATCATGCGGACCCGCGAGCAGATCAAGGCCGGTCAGCAACTCGGCTACAAGGCCCAGCTCGATCAGGCCAAGACCGATCGCAACAACCTCTCCGCCGAGATCACCAAGCTCCAGGCCGAAGTGGCTGCCTCCGAGGCGGCCCGCGATCAGGTGGTGGCAAAGATCCAGACCGCGCTCGAGGAGAAGAACAAGGATCTCGAAGTCCTCCGCAAGGAGAAGGAAGCCCGCGAGCTGGAGCGCGAGAAGGCGCAGGCTGAATTGGCCGCCGCCCGCCTCGAGCTCGAGGCGGCCTCGAAGGTGGTCGCCGACCTCCGCTCTGAAGTCCGCACCCAGCAAGACAAGGTCGACGAGCAGGTCGATCGGGCTGCCAAGATCGCCTCCGAGCTCCACGAGAAGGAATCGTTTCTCGAGATCGCCAGCGAGCGGAAGGCCCAGCTCGAGAAGCAGGTGGCCAACGCCCGTCTCCTTCTCCAACAGAGTGGCCTCTCGATCGACAACCTCCCCCGCGACGCGGTGCCGAAGATCGACGGCGTGGTCACGAACGTCATCGACGACTCGATCGAGCTCTCGCTCGGGGGCGACGACGGCCTGCAGATGGGGCATGAGCTCGACGTTTATCGCAATGATCAGTACCTCGGCCGCGTCCGCGTCGTGAGCATCAAGCCCGACAAGGCGGTGGCCGTGGTGATCCGCGAGTTTGTCCGCGGCGTCATCCAGCGCGGCGACAAGGTCGCCACGCGGTTGCGGGCCTGATCGATCGGAGGATAGTCCCCGCCTCGCCCGGGAGTCGCCCCACCCGGGGGCGTGAGTCACGAATGGATCGGCCGCGGAGAGCGGCAGTCAGGAGTCTCGCAGCATGGCCAACGATTCCCGCCCGCCGATGAATGTCTACACGGCGATGCTCGTGCTCGCGTTCATCGCCTTGGCGATCGGCTGCATCTTCCTGGCGCTCGATCTGAATCAGTACGGCTTCAAGATCATGCCCGATGTCGGTCGTCCGTAACGTTCGCTTGGTGAAGCGGTCGCGAGTCGCGCTGGCCGCGGTGCCTGGCGTCGTCCGGCCGGATGCTGATCTTCCCGCTGATGTTTCCGGTGATCCGGTTCGGTGATCGAGACCGGTGATTCATGATCTTCTCCTGGCTGCGATCCCGCCGGCGCCGGGCGATCCGCGAGCGTCCCTTTCCGGCTCGCTGGGACGAAACGCTTTCAAGAGTCTGCCGGCAGGCGGCCTGGCTTGATGAGGGCGACGCTCGGCGGTGGCGCCAGTGGATTGCCCTGTTCCTCGCCGAGAAGCGGTTTGAGGGATGTGGCGGGCAACGAATTGACGACGACGTCCGCCTTGCGATCGCCGGCCAGGCGGGCCTGGTCGCGCTCGGCTTCCCCGACGAGCTCTTCGACCGGCTGAAGTCGATCCTCGTCTATCCGGGCGACTGGGTGGGAAAGAAGGCGACGTCGCTCGAGGGGGGCGTGCATCTGGAGTGGCGGGAACGCCGCTTGGGTGAGGCCTGGAATGGCGGCAGCGTCGTCCTTGCCTGGCCGGCGGTGCGCCGTGGCGGGCTCCTTCAGGACGGCCCGCGTTCGGTGGTGATCCACGAGTTTGCCCATCTCGTCGACGCCATGAACGGCCCGTTTGACGGCCTCCCGCCGCTGCCGCGCGGCGTCGACGGCCGTGACTGGGCGGCGCGGCTGGCGGCCTGCCGGGCGCGCTACGAAGAAGCCCTCGACGAGGGGCGGAGTGTGGCGCTCGACGACTATGCGGCGGAGAGCCCGGTGGAGTTTTTCGCCGTGGCGAGCGAATGCTTCTTCCAAGATCCACACCGCCTCATTCGCGGCGACGCCGAGCTCTACGACCTTCTCGCCGTGAGCTGGCAGCAAGACCCGAAGGCCCGCGTGCCGATGTCGAGCCTCCGCGGCCGGTGAGCGGGGGGTGCGGAAAAAAGGTGCCAGCCACCAAATCCAGAGAAGCTGTGTGATTCGGCATGGCCGGGCCGCTGTCGATGAGGCGGCAGGCGAGTTTTTCGTTAGCGCCTGCGCGGGCGGTGAAAGGCGCGCCTGATCCGGCATCTCGAGCGTGCCAGCCAACACATCCTGCCCCGGCAGCACAATGAAGTCAGCGACGACTGTCCAGAGTTGGTGGATGGCACCTTGTTGCGTGCCTCGTTCCGCCCCTTATTGCGTCCTCACGCCCGGGCCAGAGAGACGGTGACTTTCGCCGTCGTGGTGGAGTACAGCAATCCATCCCGGGCCTTCACGTTCAATGCAGGTTGGTCGCCGGAGACTCCGGCAGGGGGCAGCCAGCGGATCCTCTGGCCTTCGGACAAGGATCGCTGTGGCAAGGGGCCGGCAGCCGACACGTTCACCCACGCAGTCCCGCTCCACTTCTGCAGCGATCCTGACTTGATCGCCTGGATCACGAGCGTCGGCGCGGCCGTCTCGGCATCTGCCGCATTGAGCGCGGTCCGCAGCGTCTCATACGTTATTTCGTACGGGGTGCCGATCTTGCCGCCACCGAGGGCCGCCGCCAGATTGATTTTCGGCGCGTCGTTGACGGGCGTGATGGCGATGGTCGTCGTCGCAGACGCCGACAACGCGCCGTCGGAAACGGTCGTCGTCAGCGTGCGGGGGATGGTGTTGTCGGGCGCTGTCGTGTAGCCGATTCTTCCCAGCGTCTTGAAGTAGGCGTTGAGACAAAAAAGGTGCCAGCCGCGAAATCCAGGGAAGCTGGGTGATTGTGCGCGGTCGGATCCCCTGGATTCGGTGGCAGGCACCTTTTTTCAGTCCCAGAAGGCGTTGCCCTGCTTCGTCAGCACTACGATCGTCCATCAGCGACAATATCACTCCGAGCTGAATGCTGAAGAACGATCCAAAAAACGGCCCCCGAATCGTCAAAGGTCGAACGAAAGCCGCTCCAGGTTGGAGACCCACGCGTCGAAGTGTGGGCAATTCTCGCGCAGGCTCGCTAACCCGATGGCGCCGGCAGCGGTCGCGCCTACTCTCACCTTGACCGTCTCGTACCTCGGCACATGCTGGATGATGCGTTTGCTGGGTGCCGTCAGGGGCCCGTCGTTGATGTCTTCCGGCGGGGTGTCGCCCACTTCGTCCTTGAGATTTTGAACGCCCCGCCCACACCCTACAATCCGCGGAACGAGTTGGTCGAGATCGCAAAAAAGAAGTGCCTCGAACTCATGAAGCTGGATGTATGGGACGAAACGGCGGTCACCCAAATCCGCTGCTAGGGCCTGCTCGAGTGCCGCGACGCGCGCGATGGCCTGATGAAGGGATGCGGCAGCAGCGAAGCCCGGAAAATCACTGGGCAGTGCGTAAAGATCGAGCATCGTCGTGAATCGAACGGCTGTGTCTTTCTGCTCCTGCATCAAGCATCGGATGTCATCGCTGACTTTGGCGTAGTTCCGAACGCCGCCCCGCTTGCGGAGTTTGCGGTTGGTGAAAAGCAATCGGGCTGTCGCGTCCACGCCAAAGCCTGCGAGGTGAGGCGAGAGCACTTGGCTGGCGAATGACTGCTCGGTGGGCCCCTCGACCGAGATGATGAGCCGGAGGCGGTCCGTCACCGTGGAACGCCTCCGAGGTCGTTCTTTTCCCACAGTTGGCCGAGCGTGTACTCCTCGAGCCAAGCATCAAGGCCGTTACCATCCAATCGCCGCAGCAAGGATTTGCCTTCAATCTGATCGACAACGATGACGTTCTCGGGATCCATTTCATCCAAGAGAAGCGTTGATTGGGTGGAGAGGATGATCTGCACCGAGTCGGCCGCTTCCTTCAGCATGCTCGCCAGCAGCTTGATCGCGTAGGGATGAAGGCCGAGTTCGGGCTCGTCAATGACGATCGTCGCCGCCTGCGGGTCTCCGAGGAGGAGGGTCGCCAAGCATGCGAAGCGGGCGGTGCCATCCGAAAACTGGGTTGGGTCGTAGAGGAGATCACAATAACGATCCTTCCAAAACAATCGCGTCTGATCGGCGGCGATTTCCTTCAAGACGAATCCACCAAAAAAGGGTGCGATCAGCCGAATGGCCTCGACGATCCGATCGAGCCGTTCCGGCGCGTTTGTCTCCATCGACTTGAGGACCGCGGCGATGTTCGAGGCATCCCCGTGCAACGTCTCATGGTCGTACACGTTGCAGCGCCCCATCATGGGCGCGTTCGCGGAGGTATCGTGGAAGTGGTAGGAGCGCCAGGAAGCGATCGTTTCACGTGCCCACTTGATGCTGTTCGTTCGGGCAGGTGACGTGTCCCGCAGGATCAGTGACTCCCGGTGCCCTCCCCCCAAGTCGTTCCAAGTTGGGCCGTAGTTTCCTTGGAAAGGTGCTTGTTCGCTGGCAAAGAAGAGAGAGCGATCGTCGGCGGCTTTGAGCGTGAACTCATATCGGTTGGATCCGAACGCGAGCTTCGCCTGAAACTCGGGCGTGATCTTCATGCCACGAAACAGAAAGGCGTCAGCGCCGCCATGCTGGGCGACGTAGTTCTGCAACCCCTTCGTCGGATCGGCGATGTTCCGCAACAGGTCGAAAAAACGAATGAAGTTCGACTTGCCTGAACCATTGGCCCCGATGAGAACGTTGAGCCCCGCGTTGAGAGGTAGGCTCTCCAGCGAATCGATCGACTTGTAGCCCTTCAGCGAGATTTGCTGGAGGTAGCGAGGAGGCGGCATGGAAAGGACAGTCCAGTCGGTCGACGGTACCGGAGAAGTGCCTCTAGCATACCTTGAGCCGCTGAACGCGAACGCGGCACAAGAGAAGTGTCCAAGCCGCCGAAACCAGCGAGCCTGGGTCATTCGGCACCGCTGCCATTCCCTCGATTCATTGGCACAGAAGTGGTTGGTCAGTTATCGCGAACGTCGGCCGGCTCGCATCCAG
>CAMARC010000158.1 GCA_945860405.1 Candidatus Kuenenia stuttgartensis
GGTCGCGGCAGGCGGCCAAGTCGGCCACCTCGAAGCCGAGGCTCCAGCGGGGGCTCGCCGGGGGCGCCTCCGGTCGCTCGAGGATCGCAAGCCTGGCCGTGCCTGCCTGGAGGAGGGCGTAGCCGTCGTCGAGGGCGCGGATCAGCACCAGCAGGCCGATCACATTCCGATACCACTCGACGAGCTCTCCCCACCGCGCCGTGCGCAGTTCGATCGAGAACAACTCCGGGGGACCATGGGGGCGCACGGGTGCTGGCATGCCTCGAGGGGCCGGAGGGCTCGATTCGACCCGCGGGTTGTACCCGGCGAAACAGCAGCCGGAACAGCGCGCTTGCGGCAGAAACCGCGATCGCCGGGAAAAAGCCCTGAAACAGCCCCGTGCGACTGCTCTTCTCGATTTCCCGGCCACACCGGACAATTCCCGCTTCCCTTCGTCACTCCCTTCTCTTTCTCCCGGTCGAGCATGCCGCCAGTCCCCCCCGCCCCCTCCGATGATCCCTCCACCGGCCCTCTCCAGACCAGCGGCATCGCTGCCGGCCTGGAAAAAGCCCGGCGCGACAAGCTCCGCAAGCTCACCGAGCTGGGGCTCGACCCGTGGGGAAGCCGGTTCGACGGGGCCGCGTCGATCGCCGCGGTGCGCGAGCAGGGGGAGCCCCTCAAGCGGCCCGAAGGGGAGCCGCCGGCGGACGATGGCCCCACCGTCCGCGTCGCCGGGCGGATCATGCTTCAGCGGAGCGCCGGCAGCCTCGTCTTCATCTCGCTTGCCGACCGCTCCGGTCGAATCCAGATCATGCTCGGGAAGAAGCAGGTCGGCCCCGAGAATTGGAAGGTGGTCGACTGCCTCGACTTGGGCGATCTGATCGGCGTCGATGGCCGGCTTGGCTATTCCAAGACCGGCGAGCTGACCGTGTTTGCCTCGGCGCTGACGTTCCTCACGAAGTCGATCGAGACGCCACCGGACAAGTTCCACGGCCTTGTCGACACCGAGCTCAAGCAGCGGATGCGCTACGTCGACCTGATCCACGGCGAGGGGGTGCGCGAGCGCTTCATCGCCCGCAGCCGGATCGTCGCCTCGGTGCGGCAGACGCTCTTCGACCGCGGTTACCTCGAGATCGAGGGGCCAACGCTCCAAGACTCGGCCGGTGGTGCGGCCGCCCGCCCCTTCAAGACTCACCACAACGCCCTCGACATGGGGCTTGTCCTGCGGATCGCGCTCGAGCTTCATCTCAAGCGGCTCCTCGTCGGCGGCATGGAGCGCGTCTTCGAGCTGGGGCGCGTCTACCGCAACGAGGGGGTGAGCCCACGGCACAACCCCGAGTTCACGATGCTCGAGGCCTATGAGGCCTACGGTGATTATGTCTCGATGATGGATCTCACCGAAGCGATCATCCGTGATGCGGCGAAGGTCGCCGGGACGCCGGCGACGGTGCAGTGGATGGGGCACGAGATCGATCTCTCCAAGCCGTTCCGGCGGGTGAAGTACGACGATCTCCTCCGCGAGGTGGTCGGCTGCGATCCGACCGATCCGGCGAGCATCACTGCCGCTGCCTCTAGCCGCGGCATCGACACCGCCGGCCGCCACCCCGACGTCATCAAGAGCGAGCTCTTCGAGGCGACCTGCGAGTCGACCCTCTCGGCCCCGACGTTCGTGATCGACTATCCCGCCGCGATCTGCCCGCTCACCAAACGGAAGGCGGGGCAGCCGGAGATCGCTGAGCGATTCGAGCTCTACGTCGCCGGGATGGAGCTGGCCAACGCCTACACCGAGCTCAACGATCCCGATCTCCAGGAGGAGCTGTTCCGCACGCAATTGGCGGGGCTGGCTGCCGACGAATCGATGGCCCGGATGGACACCGACTTTATTCGCGCCCTCCGTCACGGCATGCCGCCGGCGGGAGGCCTCGGGATCGGCATCGACAGGCTCGTGATGCTCCTCACGCAGTCGGCCTCGATCCGCGACGTGATCCTCTTTCCCATCCACCGCCCGCAGACCGAGGACTGACCCCCTTGTACACCCTCCTCCTCTGCTGGCGCTACCTCCGCACCCGCTGGATCGCCCTGGCAAGCGTCATCAGCGTGACCCTCGGCGTGGCGACGATGATCGTCGTCAACGCCGTGATGGCAGGCTTCGCCCACGAGATGCAGTCGCGGATCCACGGGATCCTCTCCGACATCGTCTTCGAGAGCCATTCCCTCTCCGGCTTCCAAGACCCGCAGTGGCACATGGAGGAGATCCTCCGCGCCGGCGGCGACGACATCGAGGGGATGACGCCGACGGTGGCCGTGCCGGCGATGCTCAACTTCCAGGTTCGCGGGCAGTGGGTGACGCGGCAGATCATGCTCATCGGGATCGACGAGACGACCCACGCGCAGGTGAGCGATTTCGGCCGCTATCTCCAGCATCCTGAGAACCGTCGGCAGTTGTCGTTCGGCCTCCGTGACGGCGGCTACGACACGATCGACAGCCAGACCGAAGACCAGCAGCTTGCGACGCGGCCGGCGCTCGAGGGGGCCGGCTGGCCCCACCGGCGGATGCGCGTCGAACGGGAACGGGCCTGGCGGCAGCGGCAGGCGGAGCTCCAGGCGAGCGAGCAGGCCGGCGGCCCCTCCGCCGGCCCGGTGCGCCCGGTCGATCATCAGGTCGATGCGGTCCTTGCCGAGACGTCGCCGGCGGTTGCCACGGCCGCGGCCCCCCCTGGCGAGCTCCCGCCGACCGCCGAGGCCCATCCTCCCAACGCCCCGCTCGATCCCTTCCGAGCCGCCAAGCCGGAAGAGCAGGGGCGCGTGTTCGATCCCTCCCGGGAGCAGTTCACCGGCATTGTTCCCGGCATCGGGCTGGCGAGCTTCCGCGACTCCGCCGGCATCGACCGCTTCCTCGTCCTCCCGGGCGACGACGTGAAGATCACCTTCCCGACCGCCGGCACGCCCCCGAAGGCCGTCACCGACACCTACACGATCGTCGATTTCTACGAGAGCAAGATGAGCGAGTACGACTCGAACTTCGTCTTCGTGCCGATCGAGCAAATCGAGAAGGCGCGCGGGATGATCGACCCACAGACGGGCCTGCCGAGCGTCAACTCGATCCAGATCAAGCTCCGCCCCGGCGCCAACCTCGAGACCGTCCGCGATCGCCTCAGGCAAGCCTTCCCCGCCGACATGTATGCCGTGTCGAGCTGGAAGGACAAGCAGGGCCCGCTCCTCTCTGCCGTCGACATGGAAATGGCCGTTCTCAACATTCTCCTGTTCATGATCGTCGCCGTGGCCGGCTTCGGGATCCTCGCGATCTTCTTCATGATCGTCGTCGAGAAGACCCGCGACATCGGGATCCTCAAATCGCTCGGCGCTAGCTCCACAGGCGTGGCGGGGATCTTCCTCGGCTACGGCCTGTTCCTCGGGCTGGTCGGAGCCGGCGCCGGGCTCGCTCTCGGCCTCGGGATCACCTGGAACATCAACCGCATTCGCGTGCTCGTCGAATGGTGCACGGGGGAGCGGGTCTTCGATCCCTCGATTTACTACTTCTTCCGCATCCCCACGATCGTCGACGCGTGGACGGTGGCCTGGATCATCGCCGGTGCGGTGGGGATCGCGGTGGCGGCCAGCGTGCTGCCGGCCCTGCGGGCCGCACGGCTCCATCCCGTGGAGGCGCTGCGTCATGATTGACACCAACCGTGACGGCGATCGGTCGGGGGCCCCGCTCCTCCAAGTGCGCGGCGTCCGCAAGGCCTACCGCTCCGGCGGCGGGATGCTCGAGGTGCTGCGCGGCGTCGACTTCGAGGTCGAGCCGGCGGGATTTGTCTCGGTGATCGGCCAGAGCGGATCGGGCAAGAGCACGCTCCTCCACCTCATGGGGCTCCTCGATGCCCCCGACTCCGGGGAAGTGCATCTCGCCGGCAACCGGATCGACAACCTCCCCAGCTCCCGCCGCGACCGCCTCCGCAACACCGACATCGGCATGGTCTTCCAGGCCTACCACCTCCTCCCGGAGCTGTCGGCGCTCGAGAACGTGCTTGCGCCCCTCCTCGTCCGCTTCTCGATCGCCGAGTGGTTTCGCCACAAGGGTGAGGCGCGCCGGCAGGCGGAGGCTCTCCTCGACCGCTTCGGCCTCAGCGGGCGCCTCCACCATAAGCCCAGGCAGCTGTCGGGGGGAGAGATGCAGCGGGTGGCGATCGCCCGGGCGCTCGTCGGCCAGCCGCGCCTGCTCCTCGCCGACGAGCCAACCGGCAACCTCGACGAGGCGAGTGGGGCTGGAATCCTCGACACGCTCTGCGAGTTGAACCACACCGACGGCCTTTCTATAGTGCTCGTCACGCATGATCAGTCGATCGCGAGGCGGGCCGACCGGATCGTACGACTGGTCGCCGGACGGGTGGAGAATGCCTGACCGTCCCACCGTCTGACAGTCGCCGCCGCCACCCACCAAAACTCCCCCGGACGCCCCTCGTCGCGCCGGCGTCATTCCCGAAGGTGACAGCCATGCCT
Organism: Candidatus Kuenenia stuttgartensis; assembly: GCA_945860405.1. Lineage (GTDB taxonomy): Bacteria > Planctomycetota > Planctomycetia > Pirellulales > UBA1268 > QWOP01. The sequence goes on from CAMARC010000158.1 coordinate 4,480, forward strand.
CGCATCGTGTTCATGAACGATCGTCTCGTCCCCGAAGACGAGGCCCGGGTCAGTGTCTTCGATCATGGGCTCCTCTACGGCGACGGCGTCTTCGAGGGGATGCGGAGCTACTCTGGCAGGGTGTTTCGGATGGAAGCCCACCTCGACCGCCTCTGGGACAGCGCCCAGGCGATCGCGCTGGAAATCCCGATGACGAAGGAGGCGGTGGCCAAGGCCGTCAACGACACGCTCGCCGCCAACAAACTTCCCGATGGCTATGTCCGCCTCATCGTCACGCGCGGCGCCGGGACGCTCGGCCTCGACCCCAACCGCACCTCGCATCCGCAGGTGATCGTGATCGCCGACACGATCAGCCTCTATCCCCGCGAGCTCTACGAGCGGGGCCTGAGGATCGTGACCGCGGCCACGCAGCGATCTCATCCGGCCACGCTCTCGCCACGGATCAAGTCGCTCAACTACCTCAACAACATCATGGCCAAGCTCGAGGGGCTCCAGGCCGGGTGTGTCGAGGCCTTGATGCTCAATCACAAAGGCGAGGTCGCCGAATGCACGGCCGACAATGTCTTCGCCGTGCGCAAGGGTGTCGTGCTCACCCCTCCCCCCGATGCCGGGATCCTCGAGGGGATCACGCGCGGAGCTGTCATGGATCTGGCCCACAGCGCCTCCATCCCCTGCCGCGAGGCGACGCTCACCCGGCACGATCTCTACACCGCCGAGGAGGTGTTCATCACCGGCACGGCCGCCGAGGTGGTAGCGGTGGTCGAGATCGACGGCCGGAAGATCGGCTCCGGTGTTCCCGGCCCGATCACGACGCGTCTGGCCGCCGATTTCCACGCGCACGTCCGCGGCGGCTGATCGCCCGAGCGTGAACACTGTCGCTGCGGCGGTGGCTCGTCAGCGTGCGTCAGCGGCCGATCCGCTGCCGAGGAGATGCTGCCGAACGAACATCACCGTGGCGTAGAACTGGAAGTCCATGTTCGGCTTCTTGCGGAAGCCGTGCCCCTCGTCCTTGGCGTTGAGAAACCAGACCGGGCCGCCGTTTCCGCGAACCTTCGCCACCATCTGCTCCGCCTCGCTGGCGGGGACGCGCGGGTCGTTGGCCCCTTGGACGACGAACAGCGGCTTCGTGATCCGCTCGGCGTTGTTGAGGGGGGCGATCCGCTCGAAGAACTCGGCCACCTCCGGCACGCGCTCGTCGCCATACTCCACGCGGCGGAGGTCGCGCCGATAGCTCTCGGTGTTCTTCAGGAACGTCGTGAAGTGGGAAATCCCGACGACATCAAGGGCACAGCGGATCCGATCGTCGTAGGTCGTGGCGCAGGCGAGCGTCATGAAGCCGCCGTAGCTCCCGCCGGTGATCATGACGCGGTCGGGGTCGAGATCGGGCTGAGTGGCGATCCAGTCGAGGAGGGCTCCGATATCGCGGACTGAATCCTCGCGCTTCAGCGCGTTGTCGAGCTTCACGAACGTCTTCCCATAGCCGGTCGATCCACGGACGTTCGGATACACAAGCGCCACGCCGAGCTCGCTCATGAAGAAGTTGTTGCGACCCTGGAAGATCGGCCGCGACTGCCCCTCGGGGCCGCCGTGGATGTTGATGATCACCGGTCGCCGGCCGGTGAACCGGGGGGCGGCGGGGTAGAGGAAGCCGCGGATCTTCAGGCCGTCGAAGCTCTGCCAATCGATCGCCCGCGGCTCGACAAGCGTGTCGGCCACGAGCCCGCCAAGCTCGCTCTCCGTCCAACGGATGGCCGGGCCCCCTTCGACCGCATCCCACACGTAGACATCAGAGGTGGAGCGGGCCGACCCGACCGAGAACGCCAGATGGCGGCCGTCGGCATGCCATTCCCCCCCCGCGATCACCCCCTCCGGAAGGCCGGCGACCGGGCGATGCTTCCCGGTGGCGGTATCGAGGAAGCGGGCCCGCGACACCCCGGCTTCATTGGTGATGAAGCAAACCGACTTCCCATCCTCCGAGACGTCGAAGCCCTCGACCTCCCAAGGGATGTCGGCCGCCATCACCTCCATGGCGCCGCTGGCGGGCGTCCACTTCACGAGCCGGGCGAACTCCGAATCCTTGTCGGTCGTCGTCCAGATCGACCTGCCGTCCGGCGTGAACGAGCCCCCTCCCCAGGCAACGTCCTCGGGCCCGTCCTCGTCGAGCCGCGTCTTCGCGCCGGTGGCGACGTCGACGAGCCAGCGTCGGCTCTTGTTGACGGAGAGCGATTCGCCGACGAGGAGCTTCGTGCCGTCGGGCGACCAATCGAGGACGCTCCAACCGCCGCCGGCATTCTCGACGACGAGCCGATCGGTAGCGGGATCGCGGGGGTCGACCACCCAGAGATCGCGGTCGGCGCCGTTGCGGCGCGTCGACGTGTAGGCGATCCGGTCGCCGGCCCGGTCCCACACCCAGCCGCCGTTCTGCGAGCGGCCACCGTCGGAGAGGAGCGTGACGTCGCCGGTGGCGACATCGAGCCGGTACATCTGGCCGAACTCATTCCCGCCGGTATCACGGGTGAAGAGGAAGAACTTTCCTTCCTTAGGATCCCAGTCGGCAGCCCCGATCGGCTCGGCGAAGAAGGTGAGTTGGCGGCGGGCCCCGCCGGGCATCCGCACCTCGTGGATCTGCGCCGTATTCCCGAAGCGGGTGCCGATGAGCATCTCGACGCGCGTCGGATGCCAGCCGACGAAGGCCGCGCTCCGCGCCTCGGTGTAGCGGCGCACCTCGTCGGCCAAGCCCGCCGGGATCTCCGGGATCCCTTCGACGATGAGATTTTCCGTGGGGCGGATCGGGGCCGGCGGGGCTGCCTGCTGCGCCTGGACAGGGGATCCGGTCGTTGCAACGGCGACGAGGAGGAACAGCTGGGCGGAGGTCGGGAAGCGGGGCATGCGAGGGCTCCGTGCGGGGAAGGGACACAGAATTGTCGCACGGTGCTGCGAAGGCTCAAATCCCCTGCCGGCGATCTTCCGCGGAGGCCCCACCTGGAGGGGAGTTCACGGGGCGTCGCTCAGGCCCGCGGCGGCCGGTGATCCTCGTCGCCGATCTCATCGTAGCGGGAGACGTAGCCCGGCTGCTTGGCGCGGATGAGCTCCGCTTCGTACTCGCTGACCACGCGCTTCTGGATCGACTCCCGGGCCGCCGCATTGATGGGGTGGGCGATGTCGGCGTAGAGCCGCGGTCGACCGTCGCCGTCGCGTGGGACCGGCATCTCGGGCTGTTTCCGTCCACACTGATTGCAGTACATGGCCCGCAGCGCGTTCTTGAACCCGCACCCCGGACAATGGCTCGTAAGCTTGCGACTGGGCATCGCCAGGAACGGCCCCGACGGGCCGACGATGACCTTCAGGTCACGGACCACAAACGCCCCGGCGAGCGTGATCGAGCAGAACGCCAGCAACCGCTCGGACGGATCGTCGATGAGCTTGATCCGAACCTCGGTGATGTCCATGCACCATCCCCCTTGCCGCCGTCCCCCCGGACAGCCCCCATCGATCCCCCTCTCGACACCGTCATCCACCGTCATCCACCGTCATCCACCGTCATCCACCGTCATCCAACCAGTCAGACCATCGTCGCCTGTCAGGCTGTCGCCGAGCCGCCGACGCGCACCGGAAACACCCCGGGCCACCCGGCCGCATCGAGCCTGGCGGCAATGGCCCGGGCTTCGCTTTCGGTGCGGGTGATCGCGAAGCAGGCGCTGCC
>CAMARC010000159.1 GCA_945860405.1 Candidatus Kuenenia stuttgartensis
GGGAAGGACGGCGCGCCCGGCAAGGATGGGAAGAACGGCGTCGACGGGAAGGCTGGCGCCGACGGGAAGCCTGGTGTGGCCGGTCCGGCCGGCACGCCCGGCAAGGACGGGAAGAACGGCCTCGACGGCAAGGCTGGCGCTGACGGGAAGGCCGGCGTGGCTGGCCCTGCTGGCAAGGACGGGAAGAACGGCCTCGAAGGCAAGGCTGGCGTTGACGGGAAGCCCGGCGTGGCTGGCCCTGCCGGGAAGGACGGCAAGAACGGCCTCGACGGGAAGCCTGGCCTGGCCGGTGCGGCTGGCAAGGACGGGAAGAACGGCCTCGACGGCAAGGCTGGCGTTGATGGGAAGCCCGGTGTGGCTGGCCCTGCCGGGAAGGACGGCAAGAACGGCGTCGACGGGAAGGCCGGCCCGGCTGGTGCGGCTGGCAAGGATGGGAAGAACGGCGTCGATGGCAAGGCTGGCGTTGATGGGAAGCCCGGCGTGGCTGGCCCTGCCGGGAAGGACGGCAAGAACGGCGTCGACGGGAAGGCCGGCCCGGCTGGTGCGCCCGGCAAGGATGGGAAGAACGGCCTCGATGGCAAGGCTGGCGTGGCTGGCCCTGCCGGGAAGGACGGCAAGAACGGCCTCGACGGGAAGCCCGGCGTGGCTGGTGCGCCCGGTAAGGACGGAAAGCACGGCCTCGATGGCAAGGCCGGCCTGGCTGGTGCGCCCGGGAAAGACGGAAAGAACGGCCTCGACGGGAAGCCCGGCGTGGCCGGCCCGGCTGGCGCGAAGGGTGATCGGGGGCCTGCGGGGAGCGATCTCCGCACTGGCGCCCGTGACATCACAGCGCTTCTGAAGTTGCCCGATGTCGCCCGTCTGGACAACGCGGTGCTCCGTCGTGTCGGTGACACGGTTGAGCTCTCGCTGGCCGGGCTGCGGAGCAAGAAGCGGATCGATGCGGTGCTCGGGAAGGTGCCGGTCGGCTTTCGGCCGGCTCGTCACCAGAGCCTGTGCACGTCGGACGTCGACTTCGAGCAGGTCCGTGTGAGTGTTGATGCCGAGGGCTCGGCGGCGATCACCGCCGCTCAGCCGAAGCAGGCTGCCGGCCTGGCTTCGACGTCGACATCGCTCGTGTGGCTGACCGACGACGAGTGGCCGACAAAGCTGCCGGGGAAGGATTGGCGCTGATCGCCATCCCTCCTGCGAATGACAACACCCGACGGGGGTGGTGCGGGGCCTTGCGGTCCTGCATCACCCCCGCGGTCGTTGATGGCCGCGGAGCAGGCGCCGTCATTGGCGCGGCGGCGCTTCGGAAAACGAAGCTCACGGCATCCGAGCGAGGACGTCGAGCACGACGGAGGGATCGATCCCTTCGACGAGTTCGACTTCGCCGAGTTGCTTGGAGAGGATGAACCGGAGTTTGCCGTGGAGGGTCTTCTTGTCGCGGGCCATCAGGGCCACCAGTTCCTCGGGCGAAGGCTTGGGGCCCGAAGGGAGTCGCGCCGGCAGGTGGAGGGCGGTGAGGAGGGCGTCCTGACGTCGGGCGAGTTCGGCGGGGATCCGGCCGAGCCGGACGGCGAGTTCCGCGGCATCGGCCATGCCGATCGCGACAGCCTCGCCGTGAAGAAGCGTGCCATAGCCGAGGGCGTTTTCGTAGGCGTGGGCGAAGGTGTGGCCGTAATTGAGGATCGCCCGGAGCCCGGTCTGTTCGTGCTCATCGCGGGAGACGACCGACGCCTTGAGCGATGCCGATCGGACGACAATGGCCTCGACGTCGGCTGGCTCGCGGGCGAGGATCGCCCCAGCGCGGCTCTCGAGTCTTTCCAGGAGGTGGCGGTCGAGGATCATGCCGTACTTCACTACTTCCGCCAGCCCGCTGATGTACTCACGGGGCGGAAGCGAGGCGAGGGTTTCGGTGTCGGCCAGAACTCCCCGCGGTTGCCAGAACGCGCCGACGAGGTTTTTGCCACCGTGGAGGTTGATCCCGGTCTTGCCGCCGATCGCCGAGTCGACCTGAGCCACCAGCGTGGTCGGCACCTGCCAGACCGGCAAGCCGCGGGCGAAGCTGGCGGCGACGAAGCCGGCCAGATCGCCCACAACCCCGCCCCCGACGGCGACGATATGGGTGCCGCGGTCGACATTCGCCGCCGCAAGGGCCTCCCACAGACGCGCCGCCTCGGTTACCGACTTCGACGCCTCGCCCCGCTGGACGGGGATCGTGAGGGTGCTGATCCCGGCGTGCCGCAGCGATCCGTCGATGGCGGCGGCGTGCGTCACGAGAACGCCGCTGTCGGCGATGATCACGGCCCGGCGGGCCCCTGCCGCCTTGAGTGCAGACCCCGACGAAGCGAGCACGCCGGGGCCGATGGTGATCTCGTAGGAGCGTTCGGCGAGTTCGACGGGGACGACGGTGAGGGCCACGTCAGGCGACGCTCACTCGTTCGATGTCATCCGCCGTGACGCGGATCACGCGGGCGAACCCAGAGTGCTGACGGAGATAGTCCAGATCGGCCGCCTCGGTGGGGCTGGCGTGGAGCAGCGACGCGGCCTTGGCCTTGTCGGCCGCCGACCAGTCCTCGTACTCCTCGGGCCATTCCGTGTGCTGTTCCACGACGAGCGCTTCGCGGTACGGATCGAAGGCGTTGGGCATCGAGCGAGGCTCCTGGACTTGGTCCTGCGTTTGGACGGATCGACTCTCGGTGCTGAAGTATACATTGATGTCTGACATGTTCCTCGTCGGAGACCTCTTCATGCCCCCCACCGGTTCGCCTGCCGCTCCCGGGCGCCCGTCCATCACGCCCCCGGCGGCTGTCGGTTCCGGGGCCCGTCTTGTCATCGGGTTGCTCGTTCTGGGGGTGACCGCTGGCCTGGTCGGCATCTGGTACCAGCGGGGGCAGACGCGGCGGTGCCTTGCGTTCTACGGCCCTGGTGCCGCGCGGATGGTGACGGCGGCGCCGGTCGTCGAGCTCTGGACTTTGGGCCCAGGGACTGAGCCGGGCGTGCTTGTGGCGATCGAGCGTGCCGACGTCTCGGGTGCTCCGGGGCTGGTCCACCTCCGCCGGGGGCTCGTTGAAGACAATAATTTCCGCTGGCAGGCCGGGCCATCGGCCGAAAGTGGCCGGCTCCCCGCGGAGTCGTGGGATCGGGCCCTCGTGTTTGCCGATCCCACCACGGGCCGGCCACCGGTGGTGCTCGTCATCGACCTCGCCGAGGTGCCGGGAGGGGCAGGGGAGGGAAAGGGAGCCGCCGGCAGTCTGGCCATGGTGGGGCGCCCGGGCAGGATCGGCCTGGGCCGGATCGCCGCAGGATTGGCGACCTGGTTGAACCGCCAACCGTGAAAGTGGCCTGCTGGCGGGGCAAACCGGGCTTTTGACCACGCCTCCGGGAGCCTATCCTCCCGCCGATTCGGTGGAATGGATGTCGATTCCCGCTGCGCTTTCCGGACGGCCGGTTGGCCAGGCGGGGGACGCTTCGCGATCCCCTTTACGGACTGGGCTCTCCAGAGGCTATCTCCCATGCGCTCGATCGCCGTGGCCAATCAGAAGGGTGGGGTCGGCAAGACGACCACATCGGTGAACCTCGCGGTGGCGCTGGCCCGGGCGGGGCAGGACGTCTGTCTGGTCGATCTCGACCCACAGGCCCACGCCACGCTCCATGCAGGGGTGCAACCCGGGCTCCATCCGCTCTCCGCCTACGACGTGCTCGTCGGCGGCGCAACGCTTGCCGAAGCTCGAGTCACGGCGGCGGAACGCATCCATGTCATTCCCTCCCACATCGATCTTTCCGCCGTTGAGATGGCCTTGGCCAACCGCCCTGGCCGCGAGGGGATCCTCCGGCAGCGGATCGAGGCTGACGACGCTTGTCAGGGGAAGGGGGACGGGGTTCGCCACGACGCGATGATCATCGACTGCCCGCCATCACTCGGCCTCCTGTCGCTCAATGCGATGGCGAGCGTCGATGAGGTCCTGCTCCCGCTCCAGCCACACTTCCTCGCCCTCCACGGGCTCTCGAAGCTCCTGGAAACGATGGAACTCGTGGCTGATCGGGTCAACCCACGGCTTCGGCTCCTGGGAGTCGTCCTCTGCATGTACGAATCGGCCACCAGGCTTGCCAACGAGGTGGCCCGTGATGTCGAGGGATTTTTCGAATCGGGGCGCGATCGGCACCCGGCGTGGGCCAATGCACGGGTGTTCCGCACGAGAATCCGCCGCAACATCCGGCTGGCCGAGGCGCCGAGTTTTGGTCAGTCGATCTTCGACTACGCCCCTGATTCGCACGGCGCCGAAGATTACGCAGCGCTGGCCGGCGAAGTGATTCAGGCCGCCGTCGACCGCCGGGAAGTCCGCCGCGCCGCGTGATGGCGGGCGGGGACGGGCGTCGGGTCAGTGACCACTCGCTGGCCCGGTCCATTCTCGAAACGCGGCCCGGTCAGTTCGACGTCCACCGTCGACAGGTCGGGGGCGCCCCGGTGGAGTTCGGGGATCCACCAGTAATTCGAGGCACACGGCTCGACCCCAGCAAGAATCCCGGTGGCGTCGAAATCTTCGGCCGAAAGGAACATCGGGCCGAGGGCATCGACGCCTTCGGTCGTGGTGGCTGGAGCGAGGGGGTCGGTAACCGGCATTGTGCAACAGCCCTCAGGCATCGTGCGCTGCAATCGTTCCGCCAAGGGGCCGGCAGCGTCGCATCCGCAGTGTCATTCGGCAGGTGATTGCGGGGGAGGCCAGTTTCTGGACAGCCGACCCGAATCTCCGGCATGATGATCTGGGTCGAATGGGAAAGCAAGGAAGGATGTGTCGGCTGGGCCGGTTGTCCGTGTTTTCGCCGGAAAAGTCAGGGTTTCCGTATCTTCTGGGGGATAATCAAGGAACAGGGGAACTCGACACATGGCTAGCCTGCCGCCGGCAGCGGATGACACGCTCACAACGATCACCTCAGGCGCCCCGCGCGCCGTGAGGCGCTGCCCCACCACCAGCGTGGTGGCCAAGGAGCGCCGAGGGGCCTCGCGCCGAATCGGCATCGCGGCCCTCGTCGCGGTCGCCTCGGCCGTCGCCGCGAGCCTGCCGGCCTCCGCGGTGGAGCCGACCGGTTTCCGGCGACTGGCGCCCGGAGTGCTCACCGTCATCCCGGCCGACCGGTCTGGCGACGATGCCCTCCTCCGCGCCGATCTCCCCGAGATCACCGAGGGGCTCATCGACCTTGCCTGGGAGCCGAAGCAGTCGCCGCTCGGGGCCACCCTTGTCGAGCAGGGGCGCAACCGCGACTTCCCCCGCGACATCTGGTCTCTGGAGTTCTCCTTCAAGCCTCCGCGGCAGATCGACGTCGATGTCCCGAGCCGCGAGTTCCGCATGCAGCGGAAACGCGTCTGGTATCTCCTGTATCGGGTGAAGAACACCGGCGCCCGTCGGATCGTCATGGCAGAAGGGGATGCAACCCGGCTCCGCAGCGAGACGGTGAAAAAGCCGGTGAGGTTCCTCCCCCACTTCGTTCTCGAAAGTGTCGAGGGGCTCTCCAAGCAGGAGGGGGCCCTGGCCTACCGCGCTTATCTCGATCGAGTCGTGCCGGCCGCGGTGGCCGCGATCCGCGAACGTGAGGACACTCGCATCGATCTTCACGACAGCGCCCGGATGACGGAACGCGACCTCGCCCCCGGCGAGGAGCGTTGGGGGGTGGCCGTGTGGGAAGATGTCGATCCGCGAATCGATTACTTTTCGATCTACGTTCGTGGTCTCACCAACGCCATTCGCTGGCGGACTCGGGCCGATGCCACGTTCGCGGCCGACTCGGTGCCGGTGTCCGGCGAGGAGCACGCGCTGGAGAGTCTGCGGCTCGACTTCTGGAGGCCCGGCGACGATTCCACCAGCCTGAGTGAGGAGATGAGTGTCGGGCATGCCGGCATGTACGAGCGCCGGACAATCGGCAACCGGGTGCTCGAAGCTCTGGGACGCGGGCGACTGACCGCGTCGGCTCCCCGCGAGGGGCTCGAGCAACTGGGGCTCACGTGGGAGGAAATCCTCGATCCACCGGCTGCTTTGAAGGCTGCCGGTGCGGTCGATCGCGAGGCTCCGCCGAGCCTCGTGCCGCTCGCGAAGGTCGTCAGTGCCCTGGCCCGCCTTCAGCCCCCCGCAGCCCGTCCGGCGGCGATCGGAGCCCTGTTCGGCCAGGTGGGGCAGGAATGGTTTGAGGATCTCGTTCGCGGGTTGTCAGCGCCGCTCGACGACGAGCGGGCCGCCCTCCGCCGCGGCATGCTCGATCGCTGCGGACTTTCGGAGGAGGATGTCGCTGTCAGTCCGCTGGAATCGCTCGTGAAGGTGCTTGCTGCCCTCGAGGCAACGACCCCCGCCGCGACGCGCCGGTCGGCCTCGGTGGCGTTGTTCGGCACCGCGGCTCCACGTTTGGATGCCCTCGTCCGCGAGCTCGATCTGGCCCGGGCCAGAGCGGTGCTCGACGACATGGACTTTGACCGCCGCCCCGTCCTGACAGGGGGGGCACTGACCGCCTACGACACGATGCTGACGGTCTTCGGGGCCGAGGCTGACGCCGGAAAGCGGGCCCGGATCGTAACCGGGCTTTTGGGGGCCGAGGGCCCCGCACTCCTCGCCGCCGCCACGGCCGTCCGCGAGGGCGTTGACCACGCCTGGGTTTTCCGGTACGAACAGTGATCTGGAACCGAAGGCTGTCCGGGTTATGCTCCTTGTCTTGAAGGGGTAGCCCCGGTGTTGGTTGGGCTCTTCCTGCCCGATCCGGTTCCCCTCCGATTCCCTTCCGTAGCACCCGCTCCGAGGTCGATTGCCATGGCACATAAAAAAGGTCAGGGTTCAAGTCGTAACGGCCGTGACTCCAACGCCCAGATGCGCGGCGTGAAGAAGTTCGCCGGTCAGCAAGTTCGGGCCGGCAACATTCTCGTCCGTCAGGTGGGAACGAAGTTCCATCCCGGCAACAACGTGGGGATGGGGACTGACTACACCCTCTTCGCCCTCGTCGACGGCGTGGTCGCCTTCGACCGCGAGGGGCGTCGGGTCAACGTTCAGGCTTGATCGATCCTTTCCTTCCCCCCAAGCCCGTGAGGGGCAGGCAAGCCCGTGTTCGTTGACCGCGTCCATCTTGAGATTGCGGCCGGCGACGGCGGGCGTGGCAGCTCGAGCTTCCGTCGGGAGAAATATATTCCCCGCGGCGGTCCTGACGGTGGGGATGGTGGGAGTGGCGGCAGCGTGATTCTCCGCGCCCAGCCCGGGGTCGATTCGCTGGCTGCCTTGGCCCACAGGACGCAGTGGCGGGCTGAATCGGGCCAGTCTGGTGGCCCGCAAAATTGCAAGGGGCGGTCGGCTGCCGATCTCCTCCTCCCGGTTCCCCCGGGGACGATCGTCATCGACGAAGCCTCGGGTCTTGTGCTCCGGGATCTTGCTGCGGCTGGAGATGAACTCGTCGCCGCCAAGGGTGGCGCCGGTGGTTTCGGCAACATTCATTTCAAGACGTCGACGAATCGGGCCCCGCGCGAGACGACGCCCGGCGGAAAAGGTGAGGTTCGGCGGATTCTCCTCGAACTCAAGGTGATCGCCGACGTCGGCCTCGTCGGCAAGCCGAATGCCGGAAAGAGCACGCTTCTTTCCCGGCTCTCTCGGGCCCGCCCCGAGATCGCGGATTACGCCTTCACGACCAAGACGCCGATGTTGGGGATCGTGTCGATCTCGCGCGACCGCAGCTTCGTGCTCGCAGATCTCCCCGGCCTCATCGAGGGGGCGCATGCCGGCCACGGCCTCGGCCACGAGTTTCTCAGGCATGTCGAGCGGGCCGGGATCATTGTTCACGTCGTCGAACCCCAGCCGATGGATGGCAGTGATCCGCTCACCAACTACCGGGCGATCCGCGAGGAGCTTGTGCTCCACGATCCTCGCCTCGGGGAGCGACCGGAGATTCTCGTCGTCAGCAAGTCCGAACTCCCCGCCGCGCCTGAGACTCTCGCTGCCCTTCAGGCGGCCACTGGCCGGCCCGTGATCGCCGTCAGTGCCGTCACCGGAGAGGGCCTCGATCGCCTGCTAACTGCTGTCGTGCGCGAGATGGACAGCCCCCGGACCGATCCCGCGCCAGACCGTTGAATGGTGTGGCGGCGGACTGCTGCCGCCGTCGGCTTGTTCCTCCCGGAGGACCGCCCGCATGTCCCTTCCCGCCGCCG
>CAMARC010000160.1 GCA_945860405.1 Candidatus Kuenenia stuttgartensis
TTTCTGCTCCCGGTGGCCAACGTCTTCGGCCTGATGGTGTGCCTCGCCGGGATCTCGGCCTGCCTGTCGGCGGCCGACACCTACCGGTGGCGGACGATCGGCTCGATGTGCGGCTTTTACGTCTTCTCGCTGCTGGCGAAGCTCGTCGGTCGGATGAGCGGCACATTCGGCTGGGTGGGCTATCTCTCGTTCCTCAACGCCTACGAGCCGCAGCGTCTCGTCGGGGATCCGGGGGTGAGTTGGGGGAATCTGCTGGCCTATGACGGGATTCTCCTCGGACTCGGCTTCATCGCCTACGTCATCGGCGGCGTGATCTTCTGTCGTCGCGACCTTCCGGCCCCGCTCTGAAGAGCCCCGGAGGGGCGTGTCGGCGAGCCGTTTCCCCCCTCCCACGATCCGTCTGGCCTCGGAGACCGCGCCCGTCGCATACTGGACGGGTGGGGATGCCGATTTGACCGGCCCCCGTTGGCCCCTCGAGGATGCGACTCGATGAACCTGTCCCTGCGTTCCCGCCAGCGCCTGCACGCCTCACCGCGGCACTCGGATCTCCGCCTCCGGGGGATGAGTCTTTTGGCCGGGGCCTCGATGGCCCTTTCCCCGGCCGCATCCCTCCCGCTGCTGGCCCAGGAACCGGCCGTGGAGAGCACCCCGGCCGAGACGCCGGGACAGGAGGATCTCGACGCGGCCGTCGACGCCAAACTGGCCGCCCGCTCGCTCGATGATTTCGAGAAGGTACTCGGGCTCGTCCGCTCCGCGCTTCGCAAGGGACTCGACGAGTCATCGCGGGGCTTCGCCAACGACCTCTACACCGGCACGCTCGTCGACCGGGCATCGATGCTCACCGAGGCGTTGTTCGGCGGGGCGCCGGGAGCGCAGCAGCAGTGGGAGCGGATGCGGGCGTACGCGCTGCGTGATCTCGGCGAGGTGGCGCAGCGAGACGACACGCTCGCCGCCGCGCAGGTGATGATCGCCCGCCTCGAGGCCCTGCCTGGTGGCGATCGGCAGCGTGCCCTGGCCGCCGCCCGCAAGGCGATCGAACTTGGCGGCGACGATCCCTTGCAGACGGCGCAGGCGCACGTCGTGCTCGGCAATCTCTTCGAAGAGGATCCCCAGGCGCGCCGCGCCGAATACGACAAGGCCGTGGAACTCGCCCCCAGGGATGTCGATGTCCGCCGCACCCGGGGACTGTTTCTCATGATGGAAGGTGATCAGGATGCGGCCCTGACAGACTTCGACGTCGCGGTCGAGGAGGATCCCGACGACGTCCGGACCCGCGAAATGCGCGGGCTGTCGTTGCTCATGGCAAAGCGGACCGACGACGCCCTCAAGAACTTCGACGACGCCCTCGAGGTGGCCCCTGATTCCGCTGACATCCTCTTCCAGCGCGGGCGCGTGTTCGCGTCGCAGGGGAACTTCGAACGGGCGATGGCCGACCTCGACCGGGCGATCACCGCGGTGCCAGAAGCCGTCGAGCCCCGTGTGCTGAGGGCCAGGTTGCGCCAGCAGGCCGGCGACACGGAAGACGCCCTCGAGGACATCGAATGGGTCCTCGAACGCAACCCCGATCACCCGGCAACCCTCGAACTCCGCGGCCTGCTTGCGGCGGACAAGGGAGACTACCCGTCTGCCATTGCCGACTTCCGCCGGCTCGTCCGCCAAAATCCCAATGATGCGGTCGTGATCGGGCAACTGGGGTTTCTCTATCTCGCCGCCAAGGAGCCGCGCGAGGCGATCCGCCGCTTCAGTCGGGCCCTGGAGCTTGACCCGGAGCAATTCCTCGCCCGACGAGGACGGGGGGATGCGGCCATCTCCGTGGGCGATCACCCGGCGGCGATCGCCGATCTCGAGAAGGCCATGGAACTGCAGCCGGACAACGACACGGTTCTCAACAATCTCGCTTGGTTGCTCGCCACGAGTCCGGACGATGCCATCCGCGATGGCAAGCGCGCCATCGGGATTGCCAAGAAGGCCTGCGAGCTGACCGAATGGAAACAGCCGCACATCATCAGCACGCTCGCCGCCGCCCACGCCGAAGCGGGGGACTTCGATGAAGCGCGCAAATACAGCCGGCAGGCTGTCGAGGGGAGCGACGAGGCCTCGGAAGTTCGCAACCAACTGAAGGATGAACTGGAAAGCTATGAGGCTGGCAAGCCGTGGCGGGAACGGCAGTCGATGGAGGAAGGAAACGCAGGATCCGCCCCAGCGGCCGACCGGGACGGGGAGCCCGACTCGCAGGGAACTGCCGCTCCACCAAAGCCGGCCTCTGGGTCGAAGCCGGGCGCCCGGCGCCCGTTCGACGACGACTGACAGCCCGCGCTGCCCGGTGGATCAGGGGACGCGGGGTGGGGCTGATTTCACCGTCCTCGCTGTCCTGGCTTTCTCTTCCAGGGCTTCGAGGCGTTTGCTGGCCGTGCGGGCGCCGTCGATGTTGCCGGCCCGCTGCCACGCCCGGATGGAGAGCCCCTGAGCGAGGAGGGCGAGGTCGAAGCTTCGGTCGATCTCGGCGCGGGTCGAGATCCCGTCGGCGGCCTCGGCGAGTTCGGAGGCTCGCCCCGGGTCGAGGGCCCGGAGGGGAATCTCGAGGAGCGAGCGGTATTCGACATTGAGAGCGTCGAAGTCGAACTCGGACGAGGCGATCCGCACCGCTCTCCCGATGATCAGCGGGCTTCCGGCAGAGATCGCCAGCTTCCGGGCCTCATCGAGGATCACCCACTTCACCGCGGGGTCGGATTCATCGGTGGCCTCGGCCAAGAGGGCCTCGGCCACGAGTACGGTGGCTGTGGATGTCCGGGCGCGGGCCGCCGGATTGCCGTAACGCTGCCGGAACGTCGCCCGGGCATCGACGAGCGCCCGTTGCGACGGGACCACTCCCCCGCGACTCGATGGCGCGAGCGACTGCATCCGCGGTCGCTCCGGCCGCGACGCTGCCCCCTCGTCATCCTCCGAGGAGGGCGGGGCTGCCCGGGCGGCCTGTCGGCCGGCCATGTCGAACAGTGGCAGCCCTGCCGACATTGCGAGCATGCCGAGCACGACCAGCCGTTGGGCGGGGATGCGTGTCAACGACTGGGGTAGAAGTGAGAAGTGTTTTGGAAGGTGGCGCTGTGACCGGTGGCCCGGATCGTGTTGTACATCTGACCGCCGCCGCGTTGCATCGACTTCACCTGCCCCTGCACGCCGTTGAGTTGCCTTCCGAAGGTCTGCTGCTGGCGGACCTGCGCGGCCTGGAGTTGCTGGGGGCGGATGATGTTTTGGAGAGCCCCCAAGGCGCCGCCCGTGTTGGGGTTGTCTCCCTGGAAGCCGAGGGCCGTGTAGGGGCTCAAGCCCCTGCGACCCTGATAATCCGAAAACGGCGTTCGTCCCTGCTGGGCTGCGGCGGTCGACGCGAAGGTGCCGACCAGCAGCAGCGCCGTGACGGGCAACGCGATCCGCCAGGCCATCGACATCGTCTTGCGGTGGGGCATGGAGGCAACCTCGGGGCAGGTGGGGATACGGACCAATCACATTCTACGTCTCGGACACACGATTGCACGATCTCGGGAGTTAGGCCCGGCGGAACGGGGCCGTTTCAGCGGAGGGGCGTGGCATTCGGGACAGCCACTTCGGTGTCGATCCCCCAGCGTTCCGCAAGTTCGGCTCCACGGAAGGCGAGGATCGTGTCCATGACCGTTCGCACGGCCAGTTTCGCCAGCGGCTTGTCGTGGATCCAGGTGGCGAAGGCCTCGCCGTGGGTGGCG
Source organism: Candidatus Kuenenia stuttgartensis (assembly GCA_945860405.1). Taxonomy (GTDB): domain Bacteria; phylum Planctomycetota; class Planctomycetia; order Pirellulales; family UBA1268; genus QWOP01. Next base: position 3,735 of record CAMARC010000160.1, read on the forward strand.
TAGGCGTCACGCACCCAGATGGGGGCTTCGGTCAGCAACCAGGCCCGGAAGAGGAGCCAGTTGGGGCTGTCCTCGCCATACACCTCGCGGGCAACCCAGCAGATACCACCACCGAAACCGAAGTTGGCACCACGCTGGAACGTGTAGACCGTCTGGGCACCGAGAAGCGACGATCCCAAGATCTGCTCGAACGGCGCCGTGACCTTCTCAATGACGTTGTTGAAGGCGATCCACGGATCCTGGGCGATGAACACGCGGTCGCCGGGGAGGAGTTGGTAGTTGGTCGCCGTGGCGCCCCCCCTCATGATCGCGTCGATGTCGACCGGGAGTACCTGGTCGCAGCCGATCCCAGACGGCGCCGGCCGGGCGATCCAGATCTCCTTGCTCGAAAGTTTCGAGAGGCCGTTGATCTGGGCGATGGCGTCGAGGACCGTCTCGTTTCCGGTGACGGGAAACTTGGCGACGTTGTCCCCCTGGCCTGCGCCCTCGGTGATCACGTAGTAGACCTTCGAGTTGTAGCTGAAGACGTCGACGCTCACGAGCGGCGCATCGAGGAACTTGTCGAGTTGCCCCTCGATCGCCTCCTTCGCCTCGGCGAGCGTCAAGCCGGTGACGTACACGCTGCCGTACGTCCCGAGGTTGACCGTGCCGTCCGGGCCGACGAGATGCTCCCCCGACACCTGCTGCTGGCCCGCTGCCTGAGCGAGCGTGAGCGATACCTGCGGTTCGCGCAGCACCCGCTTGAGATGGCGGAAGACGGCGTCTTGGGCTTCGTCGAGCGACTTGCCGCCGACCGCGACCTTGCCGTACGACGGCCCGAGATCGAGGAGGCCGCCTGGCTCGACGGTGTAGAGGCCGTTGATCGGTTGCTCGAGGAGTGTCCCCTCGACGATCACCTGGAGCGAATCGAACGACTGGATCCGGAACGGCGGCTTCGGCACGATCCGCAACGCATCGATGAGGAGGATGTCCGGCGGCTCGATGACATACGGCGGCAACGACACCTTCGCCAGTTCCTTGGCGGGCATCTTGGCGGGATCGCCCTCGCAGTTGGCCTTGAGCGTGGCTTCATGGGAGGCGGTCCGCTGCGGCCGACCGTAGATGTTGCAGCCGACGCCGGTGACCACCAGCACCATGGATACAAGGAGCCGCAGCGCCACGGAGTGAACCGAGCGGGGCCGCGATAGGCATCCGGCGGCTACGTGGTTGATGGGATTGCAGTCTCGTGGCATGCCTCACTCCTTGCCGGCCGGTAAAATCGGCGTCATCGGAATCATCGGCCGCCAAGGCTGGCAGACTTTGCCGATTCTGCCGGTTTTGCCGGTGGCGGCAGGGGCCCCGCCGGAGCCCATCGCCCGCTGGATGGCTGCTGACGGCCCCGCAATCCCCCCATTTGTTGTCTCTCCGCGGATATCCCCCTACCTTCTGGTGAACGCGATTGGGCACGCTCCGCCCCATCGCCTCAAGCTCCCCGGCTTCCCATGTCGCCAGACTCCACCCCCGTCGCCCCTGCTCCGCACCGTACCCGGGGAAGGTGGCTGCGGTCGCGGGCGTCGTGGTTCGGCGGCAGGATGGCGACGATGGCGGCCACCCACGTGGTGCTGTTCCTCGTCGCCTGGTTCGTCTCCTTCTGCATCCGTTGGGACTTCCAGCCCGATGCCCGGATGCTGGGGATGTTCCGGGGAACGGTCGTGTGGGTGGTGGTCGTGAAGACGCTCGTGTTCCTCCTCCACGGGCAGTTCCGCTGGCTGTTCGGCAGGCTGTCGTTCGCCGATCTCGGACGGCTCGCCTTCACCACCACCCTGGCCACTCTGGCGTTGGTGGCGATCGATGTTTTCCGTGACAGCGTCGGCGATCTCCCGGGGCTACGGCAGCGGCTCTCGCGGAGCGTGCTGGTGATCGACTGGGCGGCGACTCTGTTTCTCATCGGCGGTCTCCGCGCCCTGCCGAGGACGATCCGGGAGGTGTTCCGCCCATGGATCACCACCGGCGACGTCCGTTCGGCGCTGATCGTCGGCGCCACCGAGACCGGCGAACTCCTGGCGAGGAACCTCGTCGCGAATCAATCGCCGTCGTACATCGTCGTCGGGTTTCTCGACGACAATGCCCTCCTCCGCGGGTCGCGGATCGCCGGGATCAGGGTGCTCGGCGGCGTCGGCGACGCGCTGACGGTGCTCCGGCAGCGTCCGGTCGACGAGATTCTCGTCACCGCCGGAGAGATCTCCCGGCCGGTGTTCCGTCGCCTCTTGAGTGATGCTGCGGAATTCGGTGCGAGTGTGAAGGTGATTCCCTCGATGGGCGAATTGCTCGCTGCGGATGGGGCCGACGCCTCCCCGAGCGTGCTCCGGCCGGTCGAAATCCGCGACCTCCTTCGTCGGGAGCCGGTCGTCCTCGACGATTCGGCGATCGAGGGGATGGTTCGCGACCGGGTCGTGCTCGTCACGGGGGGGGGCGGTTCGATCGGGTCGGAGATCTGTCGACAGATCCTCCGCTACCGCCCCCGGCGGCTCGTCGTCGTCGAGCGTGCCGAGAACGCCCTGTTCGACATCGGAAACGATTTGCAGTCGCGCGGTGCGGGCGTGCCGATGGAACTTGCCCTCGCTGACATCCTCGATGAGTCAAGGATGCGGTGCCTGTTCGAAACGCACCGGCCCGATCTGGTGTTCCATGCGGCCGCCCACAAGCACGTGTCGATGCTCGAGAACAACCCGGCCGAGGCGATCACCAACAACTGTTTCGGCACGCGCCTCCTCGCTCGAGTCGCCGAGGAGTACGCCGTCGGGCGTTTCGTCGCCATCTCCACGGACAAAGCGGTGAACCCGGCGAGCGTCATGGGCTGTTCAAAGCTCATCGCCGAGCGGTTTGTCCAGGCGTTCGCGGCCACGGCGCGAACGAAGTTCGTGGTTGTCCGGTTCGGGAATGTCCTCGGGAGCAACGGCAGCGTCGTGCCGAAGTTCCGGGAACAGATTCTCCGGGGTGGGCCTGTCACCGTCACTCACCCCGATGTCGAACGGTTCTTCATGACGATCTCCGAGGCCTCGCAACTCGTGATCCAGGCCGCCGCGCTGGGAAGGGGAGGGGAGATCTTCCTTCTCGACATGGGGGCTGCGGTGAAGATCGTCGACCTTGCCCGCGACATGATCTCCCTCTCCGGCTCCGACGAAGAGGAGATCGGGATCGAGTATACCGGCCTCAAGCGGGGTGAGAAACTCACCGAGGAGCTCTTCTCCGCGGAGGAGTCCAGGGTGCAGACATCGCATCCCAAGCTATGCTGTGTCGTCGGACGAACGGCCGTCTTGGAGGACGTCGAGCGTCTCTTCAACCAACTCAAGACGCTTCCGGGCGAGCCCCCGGATGTGATCCGCGAATGTCTCCGGCGGATCGTCCCGGAATACCGATCCTCCGCGCTGTGCGGGCCCGAGGGCTCGGTGGTGGGAGGGCGGGGGGGCGACAAGTCAGGTGCCATCACAGAAAGGTCTGCCCGTGGCGGCTGAAGGTTCGGTTCGAGTCCCTTTCGTGCGTCCGGCCCTCCCTGCGGCCGAGGATCTCCAGCCGCATCTCGAGGCAATCTGCCGCTCGGGAAGGTTGACGAAGGGCCCTTATCTCGAGCGTCTCGAGACGGCGGCGGCGACCCATCTCGGCGTGCGGCATGCCGTCGGCGTCAGCAGTTGCACCACCGGTCTGATGCTCGTCTACCGGGCCCTCGCGGAACTCGCGGAGCAGGGATGCCGGGCGCCGGCCCAGAGGGACTGCATGACGGCATCGGTGCTTTCCCAGGGACGAGCGATCGCGACCGGCGGCGAGGTCGTGATGCCGAGCTTCACCTTCTTGGCGAGCCCGGCGGCGGTCGTCTGGAACGGACTTCGTCCGGTATTCGTCGATGTCGATCCCCTGTCGACCAACGCCCGGCCCGAAGTCGTGGCGGCGGCGATCACCCCGAAAACCGTCGCGATCTCGGCCTGCCATAACTTCGGGAACCCCTGCGATCTCGCCGGGCTCCGCGACGTTGCTCGGCACCACCGGCTCCCGCTGGTGATCGATGCCGCCCATGGGTTCGGTGCCAAGCAGGCGGGGCTGCCGGTCGGTGGCGGGGCGACAGCGCAGGTCTTCAGCCTCTCGCCGACCAAACTCCTCGTGGCGGGTGAAGGGGGGATCGTGGCCACCGACTGCGATTGCCTCGCGGCGCTTGTCCGCGTGGGCCGCGAGTACGGGAACGACGGCTCCTACGATGCGGCGTTCTCGGGCTGCAATGGGCGGATGCCTGAAATGTGCGCCGCCACGGCGTGGTTGGGTCTGGAGCGGCTCGAGGAGGTGGCGGCCCACCGGCGGAGCATTGCCGAGGCCTACAGGGCAGGGCTCGGCGGGATGACAGGGATCGAGTTTGTCGCGATCCTTCCCGACGACACCTCGAGC
>CAMARC010000161.1 GCA_945860405.1 Candidatus Kuenenia stuttgartensis
CCACTCCTCCCGGCGCTAGCCCATCTCGGTCCCGCTGCCCCCTGCGGCCTCCATCGCCATTCCGGCGTCGGCCACGGCGAGCCGTGGGCCGGCAACCTGTTCACGACGTCGTTCAACCTGCGGACGGTGTTCCGCACCGAACTCACGCCGGCCGGCGCCACGTTCACCCCCGAGACGAATCCCTTCCTCCAAGCCGACTGGGTCGATTTCCATCCCACCGACGTGATCGAGGATGCCGACGGCTCGCTCCTCGTCGTCGATACCGGCGGCTGGTACAAGCTCTGCTGCCCGACGTCACAGCTCGAGAAGCCGGCCGTGCTCGGTGCGATCTATCGGGTGCGGCGTGATGGCACGATGCCGATCGCCGATCCGCGCGGCCTCGCTCTCGATTGGAAGGGGATGACGCCCGAGGGCCTCGCCACGCTCCTCACCGACCCGCGCCCCGCCGTCGTCGCTCGGGCCACCGACGCCCTCGCCCGGATCGGGGCCGCCGCGGTGCCGGCTGTGGATGGCGTACTCACTCGATCGGCGACCCCAGCCGTCCGCCAGCAGGCTCTCTGGACACTGGCCCGGATCGACGGCGATGAAGCCCGCCGATCCGTTCGCGCCGGGCTCGGTGATTCAGACGCTGGTGTCCGCCAGACTGCCTGCCATGTGGCAGGCCTCCATCGCGACGCCGCGGCGCTCGTCCTCATGGGGAACATTGTCGTCAACGACGCGGCGCCCGTAGCCCGCGCCGCAGCCGAAGCCCTTGGCCGTCTCGGTCTGGCGGAGGCATGTGCCCCCCTTCTGGCCGCAACCGGTCGGGTGGACCTGGCCGACGACCGGGCCCTCGACCACTCGATCACCTACGCTTTGATCGAGACCGCCGCGCCCGATCCGCTCCGCACGGCGCTCGCGACGGGCAGCCCAGCAGCGAAGCGCGGAGCGCTGTTGGCCCTCGATCAGATGGCCGACCGGTTGTCAGGGCCGGCGCTTTCGCCAGAGGACGTCATTCCGCTGTGCGCTGCCGGAGACACAAGCGTCCGCGAGGCGGCCTGGTGGGTCGCGGGCCGTCATCCCGACTGGTCGGCGGCCCTTGCTCATCAGGTGCCGGCGCTGCTCCGGCAGATGACGACGGCGGTCGCCATAGATCGGGCGGCGATCGCGGCGCTCCTTGCGCCGCTGGCCGCCAATCCGGCCGTCGCCGGCGCTGTCGCTGTCGCGATCGATGACGACGAGCCGGCGATCCGCGCCGCGGCCCTCGAGGCGATGCGTGCGGCTCATCCGACGGCTACGCCACCGTCGTGGGTCGGGGTTCTGGCCCATCTGGCCGCAAGCCCCTCTGATCGCGATTCGCCTGCTGCCGCCGAGTCGGGGGAGGCGATCGCCGTGCTCGCCGGCCTGCCACTTTCGAAAGAGGCACGGGCAGTCTTCCGGCCGTTGGCTTTTCAGATCGAGGCAGCCGGGACGCTCGCGCCCCGGGCAATCCTCCAGGCCCTCGGCCTTCTCGGGGAGGCAACGGGGGAGCTTCCCGATGTCGTCGTCGGCCGCCTGCTCCTCATCGCCACCCTCGGCGAGTCGCCCGTCGACCGAAATGCCGCGGCCACGATCCTCGCGTCGGCCTCGCTGCCGGAGCGGGCCCGGCTCCGTGTCGGCGACGCGTTCGCGAAGCTCGGTGCCCAGGAGGCAACGCTCCTCCTCCCGGGGCTCGTGAAGGAGGGGGGGGAGCCGCTCGTCAGGGCGGTCGATGGGCTCGGCCGCGGCGATGCGGCCGGCTTCGTGCGTCGGGATCTCCTCGAGGCGGCGGTGAATGGGCTGCCCGAGGAATCGGCCGCGCTCGGCGCCGACTTGCTTGCTAAGACCGAGGCGCTTGTCGCCTCCGAACGTGAAGCTTTTGAAAAGCTCCTCGCGGCGCTTCCGGAGGGGGATCCGGTCCGGGGACACGCCGTCTTCGCGGGGAAGACCGGCTCCTGCAGCTCCTGCCACGCGATGGCCTATGTCGGTGGCCGCATCGGCCCCGATCTCTCCCACATCGGCGCCATCCGCACGCCGCGGGATCTCCTCGAGGCGATCGTGCGGCCAAGCGCGAGCTTTGTCCGCAGCTACGAGCCGTCGATCGTTGTCACCGACGACGGCCGGTCGTTCCAAGGGGTGGTTCGCGAGGAGGCCGGCGGGGCGCTCGCCATCCAGACGAGCGCCACCGTCGTCGAGCGGGTGCCGCGCGAGGAGGTCGAATCGATCGAGCCAGGGCGGACTTCGATCATGCCGCAGGGGTACGACAAGCTCCTCTCGCCGCAGGACCTCGCCGATCTCGTCGCCTTCCTCCACCGGGCGAAGTGAATAGTCCGGGGGGCCGTCCGCGCGGTGGTCGTCCTGCCGATCGATGTTCCAAAGGCCGCCGTGATGCCTGTGGCTGCACGATGAGCTCGGATTTCCGTTCGTCTATGATGGTGGGGGGATTCACTCCAATCAATCCCGGCAGGCCGGAGGGAGGATCGTGATGACGCACACGCGGTTGTCGACGTGGCGGGGTCCGTGGCGAGTGTTCCTGATGATGTCACTGGCGGTGGTGCCCTGCACCGTGCTCCGTGGCCAACCGTCGACGGTGCCCGTGGCACCAGCCTCCGTCACCCTCGCCACCTTCGACGTCGATGCCACGCCGCCTGTCGGCGCGGCGATGGCCTACGGGCCGGCGGTGAAGGCCGCTGACCTCCAGCTCCGCTGTCGGGGGATCGTGCTTTCAGGGGCCGGTGAGCCCATCGTCCTCTGTGCGATCGACTGGATCGGCGTCGGCAATGCCGCCCACGATGCGTTCCGGGCCGGGCTCGCTGAGGCCGCAGGGACGACGCCGGCAAGAGTTGCCGTTCACGCGCTCCACCAGCACGACGCCCCCCATGCCGACTTCACTGCCGAAAAGCTCCTCGCTGACATGGGGGTCAAGGATCATCCCCGCTTCGACGGCGACTTTCATCGCGAGGTGATCGCGCGAGCGGCGGCGGCGATCAAGGACGCGCTTCCCAAAGCGAAGCCGGTCACGCATGCCGGCTTCGGCCGGGCGGAGGTCGCGCAGATCGCCAGCAACCGCCGCCTCGTCGGCCCCGAGGGGACGTTCGTCGCCTGGCGCGGCAGCGCCACGAAGGATGTGACGATCAAGGGCTGGCCGGAAGGGACGATCGACGCCGATCTTGCCGCGCTCGTCTTCTTCTCTGGCGACGACGCGCTCGCCGTGCTCACGAGCTACGCCACCCATCCGATGAGCTACTACCGCACCGGGGTTCCCGGCCCCGATTTCCCCGGCATCGCCCGCTTCCTGCGCTCTCAGGATCTTCCTGGCGCCCTCCATCTCCACTTCACCGGCGCCGGCGGCAACATCGCGGCCGGCAAATACAACGACGCCACCCCCTCCAACCGAGTCGTCCTCGCCACCCGGCTCGCCGCCGGAATGCGGAGCGCTTTCGACGTGGCCGCGCGAAACAAGAAGCCGCTGGCGGCCGCCGACGTCGGCTGGGGGAGCGTGCCGGTGGTGCTTGCGGCGCGGGAAGGGTTGGACGTTGAAAAACTCACCGAGGAGGTCCGCGGCAAGCCCGACCGAGGGACGTTTGCTCCGATCGACGCGCTTGCGTTTGCCACGCGCGCTCGGGAGTCGCACGCGATCGACGTCACCTGCCTGAAGGTGGGCAGCGCCCGGATGCTCCACCTCCCCGGGGAATTGTTCGTCGAATATCAGCTTGCCGCACGGCAGATGCGGCCCGATCTCGATGTCTTCATGGCAGCCTACGGCGACTACGGCCCCGGCTACATCGGCACCGCCAGCGCGTATGCGCAAGGAGGGTATGAGGTGCTTCCCACGAGCTCGTTTGTCGGCCCGGAGTCGGAGGCGTCGCTCCTGGAAGCGATCGGGGAATTGATCGAGGTGGCGAAATGAAGTGGGCGCCGCTCTCGCTGTTGACGGTGGCTGTGGTGGGAATCCTGCTGGCTGCTTTTCAAAAACGGATCGGTGCCGACGAGGCACCCACAGGCGTCGTTGACTATGCCGACGAGCTCCCCCGCATCGCGCAGACCGCCCCCGCCGAGGCTCCGGCGACGATGGTCGTCCGCCCCGGCCTCGCGGTCGATCTCGCCGTCGCTGAGCCGCTGCTCGCGAGCCCCGTGGCAATCGCCTGGGACGAGGATGGCCGCCTGTTCGTCGCGGAGATGCGCGGCTACAGCGAGGACCAGGGAGAGCGCCTGGGGCGGATCCGCCTCCTCCACGATGACGATGCCGATGGCACCTATGACCGGGCGACGATCTATGCCGACGGACTCGCCTGGCCGACGGCGCTGGTTGTGTGGAACGGCGGCCTGTTTGTCGGTGATGCCCCCGACATCCTCTGGTTGAAAGACAGCGACGGCGACGGCGTCGCCGACGAACACCGAAAGATCTTCACCGGGTTTGGGACGGGCAACGTCCAGGGGCTGTTCAATTCGTTCGCGTTCGACGTTGACGGCCGGATCCATGGCGCTGGCAGCTCGACCGGCGGTGAGATCCGGCGGGTCGGCGCTGCGGGAGAGCCTGTCGGCGACGCCGTTTCGATCAACGGCCGCGACTTTTCCTTCGATCCGCGCTCGTTTGATTTCCGCCCCGAGACCGGCGGCGCCCAGCATGGCCGCTCGGCCGACGATCTTGGCCACGTCTACCTCTGCCACAACAGCGATCATGCGATCCGGGCGATGATCGACGATCGTTTTCTGGCGCGCAATCCCTTCTTCCCGGCGCCGGCGGCGAAGGAGAGCATTGCCGTCGAGGGGCCGCAGGCCGCTGTCTATCGCTCGAGCCCCGTCGAACCGTGGCGCGTGTTGCGAACGAGACTCCGGGCCAGCGGGATCGTGCCCGGCATGGTCGAGGGGGGCGGGCGACCGGCTGGGTACTTCACCAGCGCCACCGGGATCACGATTGTCCGCGGCGATGCCGTCGGTGATCTGGCCGGGATGCTCGTCGTCGGCGATGTCGGCTCGAATCTCGTCCATCGGAAAAAGCTCCTCCCTCACGGTGCCGGCGTCCGCGCCGAGCGGATCGACGAGGAATGTGAGCTTGTCGCCTCGACCGACGTTTGGTTTCGCCCGGTGCAGTTTGCCAACGGGCCCGACGGTGCGCTGTGGATCATCGACATGCAGCGCGAGGTGATCGAGCATCCGGCGAGCCTCGCCCCACCGATCAAGCAGCACCTCGATCTCACGAGTGGCCGCGACACCGGCCGGCTGTGGCGGCTGGTTGCGGTGCCGGAGGGGGCACCCGATGGCGCCGCGGCAGCGACACGGAAAGCCGCGCCCCGCCTCTCGCAGGCCCCGATCGCGACACTCATCCAACTCCTCGGGGATCCCAACGGCTGGCACCGCGACACCGCCCGGCGGCTCCTCGTCGAGCGGAACGATCCCGATGCGGTGCCGCTCCTCCACGAGGTGGCCCGGAAGGGGGCATCGCCGCTCGCGCAGCTTCACGCGGCGCACGTCCTCTCCGCGCTCGGCCTGCTCGAGTCCGCCGACCTTCTCCCCATGCTCGCAAGCCAAGTGACGATCGTCCGCGCCGCGGCCGCGGCGCTCGCCGAGCGGGTCTTGCCCGCCGATGCCCCGCCCCCGGCGGAGCTTGTGAAGGCGCTGACCGAGCTCGCAGCGAGCGAGCCGCAGGCCTCCGTCCGCCTGCCCCTGGCGCTTGTCGCCGGAGCCCTTCCGGCCGCGCCGCGCCTCGCGATCCTCCGCACGCTCCTCGAGCGCGACGGGGCTGATCCCTGGTGCCGCTACGCGGCGTTCACGGGCTTGCGTGGTGACGCGGCGGAGATCGTCGCAGCCTGGCTCGATTCCCCGCAGAGCCTGGCGTCCAAAGGAGCCGCCGCGGCGCTGCCGGGACTTGTGGCGCAGGTGGGGCGGAAGCACGATGCCGCGGAGCTGTCACGGATCGTCGCCGGCATCGACAGGCTTGCTGGAGCGCCTGCCGCGGGGGCGACCGACACCCGCCCGACGGCCACGGTGCTTCTCGGGGAGCTTGCCTCGGCGCTTGCCGCCACCGGATCGGATGTCAACAAGATTGAGCCAGTCGCCACGACCGAGGCGCTCGTCAATCGCCTCGGCAACTACAATCGCGAGGTCGCGCTTGATCGCAAGGCCGACGTGGCCAGGCGGATTCGGGCTGTGCGCGGGCTTTTTCATCCGGCCGATCTTGAAAAACTGCTCGTCGCCGAAGAGCCGACGGAGCTGGTCACGGCGGCGATCCAGGGGCTCGATCGCTCCCGCGATCCGGGGGTTGGGGGAATGCTCGTTGCGGCGCTGCCCAGGCTCTCCGTCGAGGCCCGCCAAGCGGCGGCCGTAGCGCTCTCCCACGATGCCGCGCGGGCGCTTGCGCTTCTCGAGGCGATTCAAGCGGGGCGCTTCGCGGCGAGCGATCTCGACCGGCAGACGGCCGCGGCCCTGTGGGCCTTCCCCGAGAGGAGTGTGGCGGAGCGAGCTGCAGAAGTGCTCGGGAGCCCGCCGCCGGCTGACCGGGAATCACTCGTGGTCGCCTACCGGGCGAGCCTGCCTGCAAAGGGAAGCGTCGAGGCGGGGCGGGCGATCTTCGGAAAGCAATGTGTGGGGTGCCATCGCGTCGAAGGGGAGGGGCGTGAGACGGGGCCGGCGCTTGTGGCCGTGCAGGCCCGTGGGCCCGAGGCGATGCTGCTGGCGATCCTCGATCCCAACCGCGAGGTCCTCCCCGCCTATCATGCCCACGCGGCGATCGATGCAAACGGCCGCGTCGTCACCGGCGTCGTCACGGCGCAGTCGGGGGGAAGCGTCACGCTCCGCACCGCCGACGGCGTCGACATCACGCTCCCGCGGGACGATCTCGAAACGTTCACGAACACGAAGCGGTCGCTCATGCCCGAGGGGTTTGAGAAGACGATCGACGCCCGGGGGATGGCCGATCTGATCGCCTATCTCATGCAGGCGAAGTGACCGGCCGTCTTTGTGGTCACGGGGTGGCCGGCGCACCGACTGTCATCCTTAGGCCGATGTCGTCGTTGCCGGTGTCACACTCCTCGCTGTCTTTTTGCGGCCCACCGTCGTCGTCGCCATCGGGGCCGACCGACCAGATGAGAAGCTCCTCCGGAGTCGCCTTCAGATGGAGCGGCGCGTCGGTCGTGAACGGATCGCGGGGCACCGACGGGAGTCGAGCAGGTACGAGGGCATCGATCGACGCCGGGTGCGTGCCTGAGGCGAGACGCTCGCGCGTGGCCGCCAGGAGTACCTCCGCGGCCCGATGGCGCGCCACGGCCATGCACTGCGAGCGGAGCACGGCGTCGGTGGCCGGTGCGATGAGCCGGGAGAGGAAACCGTCCGGCCCGGCGCGGATCTCGGCCTCGATGCCGTCGATCTGCTTCTGCGTTTGCGGCCAAGTCCGCGATTGATCGACGCCCTCTGTCACGAGCTGCCGATACGCCTCGAAGCGGCGCCGATAGCCGGCGATATCGGCCGGGAGGATGAACGCCCGCCACACGGCCGAGAGCGGATCGATGAGGAGGGAAAAAGGTTCTTCCTGCGGGAGGATGGCGACGTTCGGGTCGCCCGCGAGTCGGCCCATGTCGTCAATACCCTGCCGGCCATCAGCGAAGTTCGCGAAGATCGAAAGGCCGAAGGCCTCCTCGCCATTGATGGCCCGGACGAGTGATGGGGTCGAGGCGACGAGATCTCGGAGAGCGGGGTCATCGAGGAGCGGGGCATCGGCGGGGGTGAGCGTGGGGAGGATATCGGCAACGACGGACAGCGCCGTCGCATCGATCGCGATCCCCACGAGATGCGAGATGAGGATCGGCTCGGAGCCCACCTGCCGGCCGATGCGGCCGAGGCGGACGGCGTCGGTGAGGGCCGCGGCGGGCTTGCCCGTGGCGGCCTCGTGGCGCGCGGCGAGCGCGAGGAGCCGCCCCTCGTTGCGGCACGATTGAACTTCGGCCAGGAGCATGTCGAAGCTCGGCCTGGTCCAATCGCGCGGGAAGCGGCAGGCCGGCATGTCGGCGGCGCGGCGGATCGTGTCGAGGAGGCCCGCGTGACGGGCGAGAA
>CAMARC010000162.1 GCA_945860405.1 Candidatus Kuenenia stuttgartensis
CCAGAAGGGTGAAGGCCAGCAGGGTGAAGGCCAGCAGGGTGAAGGCCAGCAGGGTGAAGGCCAGCAGGGTGAAGGCCAGAAGGGTGAAGGCCAGAAGGGTGAGGGAGAAGGAAGTGGCGGTGAGGGAGAGCAGGGTGAGGGGGGAGAGAAGCCTGGCGGCAAGGCCAAGCCTGGCAGCGACCCATCTCAGCCTGGGCCCAAATCACCGCCACGAAGCGCCCAGGCCGGCGGGGCGGAGGAAGGCGATCAGGAAGGCGGAGGCGGGGCAGACCCGCAGCAACCAGCCGACGGACAACCCGGATCGTCGGCGAGCCCGACGGGGAGCGGAGGCTGGTCGAATGGCGACGGACCGGCTCCCGACCAAGCGCCGCGGCGCGACGGCGACGCCCCCAAGACCGAAGCCGAATGGGGAGATCAGGACACCGCCCATGCCCGCAATGCTGCCGATTTGGCGGTTCGGGCGCTGAAGGACGATCTCGACAAGGGACGGACGGAACTCCTCGACGAACTCGGTTGGACGCGGGATCAAGCCCGGGCGTTCCTCCAGCGCTGGGAGGCGATGCGGGCCCTCGAGAAGAGCAACGATCCGGTCAAGCGGAGCGAATTCGACCGGGCCGTGCGGAGCCTCGGCCTCCGCCCGGATGGCGCACGCAGCAGCCGGGATGTGCCGGCGGACGTAAAGGGTGGGCAGGCGGAGGGGCGGCGGAGCCGTCCGCCGAGCGAGTATCGTGAGCAGTTCAAGGCCTACACTCAAGGGACCGGCGCAGAATGACCAAGGTGTTCGATGGCCCGAGGTACCTCGTCGCCTTCGGTCCGAAGCGGGTGCAGCACTGTTTCACCGACGTGCTCGTGCTCGGCGGTGGCGTGGCCGGGCTCCGGGCGGCTCTGGCTGTCGATCCCCGGCTGTCGGTCACGGTCGTCACGAAGGACGATCTCCTCACGTCGTCGAGCCAATGGGCGCAGGGAGGGATCGCGGGGGTCGTCGATCCGGAGGATCGCTTCGACAACCACGTGGCCGACACGCTCGTGGCCGGGGGTGGCCTTTGTCACGACGCGGTCGTCGATTCGGTCGTTCGCGAGGCGCCGCAGCGGATCGCCGAGCTGATCACCTGGGGAACGAAATTCGACGAGCGTGACGGCCTGCTCGAGTTGGGCCGCGAGGGGGGGCACAGCCACCACCGGATCGTTCATGCCCTCGGCGACGCCACCGGTCGGGAGGTGATGCGGGCGATCATCGAGCGGGTCCGGGGGCTCGATCACATCGCGTTGTGGCCCGGCACGTTCTCCATTGATCTGCTCACGCACGAGGGGGCCTGCCGGGGTGCCCTGGTGTGGAACGGCTCCCATGGGAAGACGCTCGTCTGGGCCCGGCGCACGATCCTTGCCACCGGCGGCGCCGGGCAACTCTTTCGGGAGTCGACCAATCCGGAGGGGGCTGTCGGCGACGGCATGGCGCTGGCCTGGCGCGCGGGGTGCGAACTGCGTGACATGGAGTTCATGCAGTTCCATCCGACGGTCCTCTACATCGCCGGCGGGTCGCGGAGCCTGATCACCGAGGCGGTCCGTGGGGCGGGGGCCTGGCTCGTCGATCGTGACGGCCACCGCTTCATGCCCGACTTCGATCCCCGCGCCGAGCTCGCACCGCGAGACGTCGTGTCGCGGGCGATCACCGTCGTCATGGCCCGCACCCACCACTCCAACGTCTATCTCGATCTCTCCCATCTCGATCCCGTCAAAGTGCTGACCCGCTTCCCGGGGATGGCGCAGATCTGTGCCAAGTTCGGCCTCGATCTGGCGCGGGACAGGATCCCGGTGCGCCCCGGGGCCCATTACATGGTGGGTGGGGCAGCGGTTGACGAACGAGGGCGGACGACGTTGCCGGGGTTGTTCGCCGCGGGCGAGGTGACATCGAGCGGGCTCCATGGGGCCAATCGTCTGGCGAGCAACAGCCTCCTCGAGGGACTCGTCTACGGGGCGAGGACGGGAAGCGCCGCCAGCGCCGAGATCCTCGCCGGCCCCCCCGACGACTTCAGCGTTCCCCCCCTTGCCAATGCTCGCGTCCCCGACACGCGCGGCAGCCTCGACCTGGCCGACATCCGCAACTCGCTCCGCAGTCTGATGTGGCGGCATGTCGGCGTCGAACGGGACGGCGCTTCGCTCGAGGAGGCGCGCGACACCGTCGAGGGATGGTGCCGGTATGTGCTGCCGCGGCAGTTCGCCGACCCGGCCGGTTGGCAACTCCAGAACATGCTCGAGGTCTCCCGGTTGATGATCCGGGCGGCGCTCGAGCGGGAGGAGACGCGCGGGGTGCATGTCCGTCGCGATCATCCCGATACCCTCGACGACTGGCGCTGTCATCTCGCCTGGCGCCGCGACGCCGCCGGCCCATGGCACGAGCCGCTCCCGGGCGGCAGTGCCGTGCCGGCCTGATTCCGTTCCCTGGGCCGCGTCGCCATGCGTTGGCCGCGCCGGGGGGGGCGGGGGATTGCCCAGTGGGGGCTTCCCACCTAAGAATGTGTCCTTTCCGATTCCCTTCCACCTGCCCTACAGCCAACCAGCCATGTCTGAATCGAACAGCCCTGGCGGAGAAGCCATGATCGAGGCCGATGGCCTCTGCAAGTATTACGGCCCCTTCATTGCCATCGAGGACGTCTCGTTCCGCGTGCCGCGGGGCGAGGTCGTGGCGTTCCTCGGGCCCAACGGGGCGGGCAAGAGCACGACGATGAAGATCCTCACCGGGTACCTGGCGCCTTCGGCAGGGACGGCGCGGATCGCCGGCCACGACATGTCGACTGACCGGCTCGCCGGGGCGACCCGGCTCGGGTACCTCCCGGAGAATGGCCCGCTCTATCCCGACATGACGCCGCGCACGCTCCTCGAGTTCTTCGCCGATGCCCGCGGCATGTCGAAGCGGCAGAAGGAGGAGCGGATCGAGGCGGTGGTGAAGCAGTGTCAGCTTGGTAGTGTGATCGGCAAGGCGATCTCGAAGCTTTCCAAGGGCTACCGACAGCGCGTCGGCATGGCGCAGGTGCTCCTCCACGAACCCGACGTCCTGATCCTCGACGAGCCGACCAGCGGGCTCGATCCCAACCAGATTCGCGAGGTCCGGGAGACGATCCGCCGGCTTGGCGAGAAGAAGACGATCCTCCTTTCCACGCACATCCTCCAGGAGGTCGATGCTCTGGCGGACCGCGTGATCCTCATCGCCGAGGGGCGGAAGCGGTTCGACGGCACGCCCGGGGATCTCATCCGTGACGGCCGCGGGCTCGACGAACGCTTCTACGAGATGACCCGGTCGTCATGACGCCCGGCGAGGCCGCGGTGTTCCCTGCAGGGTGGGGCCCACTCCGACCGGCGGAGCCCCATCGGGGGATGGCCGCCTCGATCGACAACCAACCAACCGATCTGTTCAACAGTCTGTCCGGGGAAGCAACATGAACTGGCACGTTCTCGACGCGGTGTTCAAGCGGAACTTCGTCGCCTACTTTTCCAGTCCCACCGGCTACGTCTTCATCTGCGTGTTCGTGCTGCTGGGGTCGCTCGCGGCGTTTTGGCCACCGGAGTTCTTCAACTCCAATCTCGCCAACCTCGATCAGCTCAACCGCTATCTCCCCTACATCCTTCTCGTCTTCATCCCGGCGATCACGATGAGCGTGTGGGCCGACGAGCGCCGTCAGGGCACCGACGAGTTGCTCCTCACGATCCCGGCGAGCGACTGGGAGGTGGTGTTCGGGAAATACCTCGCCACGGTCGGGATCTACACCGTCGCCCTGATGTTCTCCTGCATCTGCAACCTCATCATCCTGTTGCGCTGGGGCACTCCGGACGGGGGGCTGTTCCTCGCCAACTACCTCGGATATTGGTTCGTCGGGCTCTCGATGCTCGCGATCGGGATGGTGGCGAGCTTCCTCACCAGCAACCTCACCGTCGCCTTTATCCTCGGCCTCATCCTCAACGCGCCGCTGGCCGTGGCCGATCAGGCGGTGACGGTCATGGATCCGAAGCTGGCCGACCGAGTCAGGGCCTGGAGCCTGGCCGAGAACTTCTCCGACTTCGGTCGCGGGATCGTCAGCCTCTCGTCGGTGGTGTTCTTCCTCGGCATCGTGGCCGTTGCGCTCTACATCGCCATGGTGCTCATCGGTCGCCGTCATTGGACGGGCCGCCGCGACGGCGCGAAGCTCGGCGTTCATTTCGCGATGCGGGCCCTCGGCTTGGCAGGGATCGCGCTGGGATCGGTGCTCGTCTGCCGGGCGATGGATGTCCGCCAAGACCTCTCCGCGGAGCAGATCAGCTCCCTCTCGGCCGACACCCGTCGGCTCCTCACGGAGTTCAATCCTCCCCGCCCTGTGGAGATCACCGCCTACGTCAGCCCGAGCGTCCCCGAGGAATACACGCAGACGCGGCTGACGCTCCTCAACATGCTCCGCCAGTTCGAGCGACTCGGTCGGGGCAAGGTGAACGTGCAAGTCGTGTCGACGGAGCCGAAGACCGATGCTGCAGCCCTGGCCCGGCAACAGTTCGGCATCGAGCCGGTGAAGGTCATGTCCCGGGTGCGCGGCACCTACCGCGACGAAGACATCTTCCTCGGCTGTGCCTTCACCAGCGGCCTCGAGAAGGTCGTCGTGCCGTTTTTCGACAAAGGGACGCCGGTCGAGTACGAGCTCATCCGCTCGATCTCCACTGTGGGCAACGAGGGGCGGAAGCGCCTCGGTGTCCTCACGACTGACGCCGATCTCTTTGGTGGATTGGACATGATGACCGGCCAGCAGCGGCCCCGGCAGGCGATCGTGGATGAGCTCGAGAAGCAGTACGACGTCGTCCAGGTCGATGCCTCGGCACCGATCACCGAGAAATACGACGTCCTCCTCGCGGTGCAGCCTTCGACCCTCGGCCCCGAGCAGATGGCGCATCTGGTCGCTGCGGTGCGGGATGGCCAGCCGGTGGCGATCTTCGAGGATCCGCTCCCCGTTCTCATGACAGGTATCCCAGGGACCGATCAGCCGCGGCGTGGCCCCGGTGGGCCAATGGCGATGTTCCAACCGCAGGCCCAGCCGAAGGGGGAGATCGGGCTCCTCTGGCAGGTGCTCGGCGCGAAGCCGGCAGCGCGGGAGGGACGGCCCGAGATGGGGCAGATGGGAGCGGGATCGCTCGTCATCTGGCAGGACTACAACCCCCACCCGAAGCTGCAGATGCCCCATGAGTTCGTCTTTATCGACAACGATCTCGGTATGGGCTCGGGGCAGGCCGATTCCTTCAGCCAGACCAGTCCCGTCACATCCGGCCTCCAGGAGGTGCTTTTCCCCTTCCCCGGGGCCGTCTCCAGGGATGACACAGCCGATGTCGATTGGACGCCGCTGGTCCAGACGAGCACTCGTTCCGGGACGATCGAGGTCGAGCAAGTGATGCGCAACCGCGGCGACATGGCGCAGCTGCAGGTCTTCGAGAAGCAGGGAAAGCAGGCGATGGTGCTGGCGGCCGCGATCGAGCGCCGGCCTCCGGCCGGCACCGATGGGGCCCTGGTCAAGGCCGTCATCGTCGCCGACATCGATCTCCTCGATGGCCGGATCTTCGGCCTCCGCAACCGTCCGGACGAGGTCTTTGGGCTCGATTTTGACAACGTCACTTTCGCCCTCAACATCCTCGATTCGCTCGCCGGTGACGACCGGTTCCTCGAGATCCGCAAACGAAAGCCGAAGCACCGCACGCTCGAGCGCATCGAGGCGACCGTCGCCGATGCCCGCGAGCAGGCGGACGCGGAGCGGCAGAAGTTCATCGAGCAGTGCGACCTTGCCGAGCGGGAGGCCAACGGCCAGCTCGAGAAGGAGGTGGGTGACTTCGAGCGGAAGGTCAAGGATCTCGAGGCCACCGGCGACGCCGATCCCCAAGCCACGATGCAGATGATGCAGCAGTTGGCCGCGAAGCGGGCGCTGGCCCAGCGGCGGCTGGAGACCAAGACCGAGCAGCTCACCCGGCAGCGGGACATCGAGATGGAGAAGGTCGAGCGCCAACTCGGGGGCAAGGTCCGTCAGGAACAGGACCGTCAGAAGTGGCTGGCGGTTCTCCTGCCGCCGATCCCGCCGCTGGTGGTGGCGTTCTTCGTCTACTTCCGACGGCGGGCCCAGGAGCGCGAGGGCGTGGCAAAGACACGGTTGCGGTGAGCGACGACGGTCGGCGGTCCCCGCGATGCGAGAGCCGACCGACACGAGAGCCGACCGAGACGGGACAGTTCCCCGGAGAGAAGGATCATGGCAGACGACCACAAGGCCCGGAATCATCACGATCGCAGCGACGACCATCCGCCCCTGCCCGCCGAGGGAGCCGGTGCCAGGGTGCGTCGCCGGGTGGAGGAGGACGCCGGCGGGGTGTCGCGCAGCATCTGGGGGAGAACCTCTCTGTTCCTCCTCGGTGGTGCGGGCATGCTCCTCTTCGGCTGGCTCGCGCAGCCGCGCTATCAGAGCCGTGATGTCAAGCCAGAGGCCGAGCGGATCCTCTTCCCGGAGCTCACCGACGTCCAGAAGGCAGCCAGCCTCGAGGTGGTGAAGTACGACGAGGAACTCGCGACCCTCCAGCCGTTCAAGGTGGTGCAGGCCGGCGGTGTGTGGGTGCTCCCGTCGCATCAAAACTACCCAGCCGACGCCAGGGATCATCTCGCCGCGGCGGCGACGGAATTGGTCGACCTCGAATCCCTCGACGTCGTCAGTTCTTCCGCGGCGGATCACGAGACGTACGGCGTCATCGAGCCCGATCCGGAGAAGATCAAGCCGGGGATGGTGGGGGTCGGCGAGCTCATCGAGATCCGCGATGCCGGTGGCAACAAGCTCGCGCGGCTCGTGGTCGGCAAGGAGGACAAGCGTCCGGGAACGTCCGCGGCCGGGGGAAAGAAGCTCCGCTTCGTGCGGAAGGCCGGGCAGGACCCGGTCTATCGCGTCGAGATCGACACGTCGAAGTTCACGACCCGCTTCGATGATTGGATCGAGAAGGATCTCCTCAAACTCTCGCCGTGGGACGTGCGGCGGGCCGTCCTCGACGACTACTCGCTCGGTGCGGTCGAGTCGGGGGGAAGGATCCGAGTCGAGCAAAACCGCAAGGATCGGATCGAGGTCGCGTACAACGACAAGGATCAGCGATGGACGCTCGCTCGGCTCGAGGCCTTCGGTGGCGGGCCCGAGGCGAAGCTCGAGACCCTCGGCGAGGCCGAGGAACTCGCATCGCCACGGCTCAATGATCTGCGCAACGCTTTGGGCGACTTGAAGATCGTCGACGTCGTCCGCAAGCCAGCCGGATTGTCGGCCGAACTCAAGGCCGAGGAGAAGTTCACCGCCGACGAGGAGGCGGTCCGCTCCATGCAGCAGCGTGGCTTCCTGCCGCTGAAGTCGGGCGACATCCTCTCGACCGATGGCGAGACGATCGTCGGCATGAAGGATGGGGTCGAGTACGTCCTCCGCTTCGGTGCCGGCACTTCCGTTGGCAACGGCAGCGGCGAGGACGTGGCCGCCGACGATGCCACGGGGCGGTATCTCCTCGTCATGGCCCGGTTCAACGAGAGCCTCCTCGAGAAGCCCGTGCTCGAAGAGGTTCCGGGGGACGCGCCGGCGACGGAGGGAGCCGCAGCCGAGGGGGGAGAGAAGGGGGGGGCCGCCGATCAGCTCAAGGCGGCCGATGAGGCCGAGGCGAAGGCCCAGGCGGCGCTCGAGGCCCGCCGCGCCGTGGAACGCGACAACCGGCGTCGCCAGGACGACTACGACGCGAAGGTGAAGGCGGCCCAGCGCCGCGTTCGCGACTTGAATGCCCGGTTTGCCGACTGGTACTACATCGTGCCGTCGAAGGAATACGCGAAGATCCACCTCAATCGTGCCGCCGTCGTGCAGCCAAAGGGGACCGACGCCGCCGACGCCGGGCCGCCGGGGGGAGGATCGCCGTTCGGTGCCGGTGGGGGTGCGCCTTTCGTACCGCCGAGACCCCGCCCCGCACCGACGCCACCGGCTCCCGTCGAACCGAAGG
The DNA here is from genome assembly GCA_945860405.1 of Candidatus Kuenenia stuttgartensis. Taxonomy (GTDB): domain Bacteria; phylum Planctomycetota; class Planctomycetia; order Pirellulales; family UBA1268; genus QWOP01. Next base: position 8,002 of record CAMARC010000162.1, read on the forward strand.
ACGAAGTGGCCCCTGCGACCGACGCCCCTCCGCT
>CAMARC010000163.1 GCA_945860405.1 Candidatus Kuenenia stuttgartensis
CTACGAGGAGCGCGGCGGGACCGAGGAGCCGGCGCCGCTCCGTCCGCCCCAGCAACACCCGCAAACTGCGGCCCAAGAAGACAAGCAACCCCGAGGTCGCCAGGAAGAGGCCGACGAAGACGAGCACGGCACCGATCTGTTCGCTCATCTCTGCTTGCCTTCTGTGTCGGTTCCGATTCAGCGCCATCGTCCTTTATACGTACTTTTCCCCGCTGCCGTCGCGGGCGTCGAGGCGTCGGCCGCGAGACGCTTCAGGGGGGCGGAGCGGGCACGCCCGGGCTGGGCGGAGGTGGCATGTGGACGACGATGTCGAGACGATCGTCGCCGTCATTGTCGATGCCGTCGACCCCGGCACTCACGAGCAGTACCACGTCGCCGACACGACGGTAGCGGAGCGGACTGTCCGTGAACGGATCGTTCGGGACGTGATCCAGATATCGAGGTACCATGTGCTCGATTCGCTCCGGGAAGAGAGGCTCACCCGGTGCCCGATCGGCTCGCCAGGCGGCGAGAGCCACGGTGGTGCGGACGAGTTCCCGGCACGCGGTCACGGCCGCAGGGCCATCGAGATATGCGACGCGATCGAACGCGTCGATCGCCAGCCAGGCGGCCAGTGCCCGCTCGCGGCGCCGTGGCTCGATCAAGCCGCGAAGCACCGTCGCCGTGTTGGCCTGGACGCTCTTCACCGCCGGGGCGGTGGCGGCCCATCCCACCTGCAAGCGATCCAACTCCGCGCGCCTTGCGGCATGCGTCGGCAGGCGGAGGGCCGCCAAGGCGTCGTCGTGGGCTTCGGTGAAGGCGATGAGAACGCCGCCCCAGTCGAGCCTGGTGGCGAGTGCGGCATCGACCAGAGGATTGACTTCGCCCCTGTCCATCTGCACGCGCCTCGGCCGTGCGCTGCGACCGCCGGGGAGGCGCCGTGCCAGCGACACCACCATCCCGACCGTCTGCAACCGCTCCCCGCGGAGCGTTTCCGCCGGATCGGGTGCGGCCTCGTCAGAGGCGAACTCGGTACGAATCTCGGCGAGCAGGTCGGAGGGGAGTGCCGGCAGGGGCAGCAGATGCCTGGCGATCGATCGTGCTGCCCGGATTTGCACGGATTGAACCGACAATTGGAAGAGCTGTCGCTGGGGTCCGTTTCGAGGGTCGGCCAAGAGACGCCCCCAGCGTTCGATCGCGCGAAGATCGCGCCAGGCGGCGGCGTGCCGACCTTCCCCGAGATGAAGGAGGGCGCGGCACTCGAGAAACATGGTCAGTGCGTCAACGGCGGGAGCGTCCCCGAACCAATCGGGCGACCCGCCGAGCAGCGCCGGATTCGCCAACCACCATCGCGGCTTGTCGGCCGCCGTCACGAGGCGGTCGAGGAACGTGGCGTTCGTCTCGAGCCATGCGGCGAGGGCCGGGTGCTCGTTCGTCGTCCACGGATGCTCCGACGCATCGCTCACCGTCCAGAGCGTCACCGCATCGTTCCCACTCCATTCCGGGATCAAGAGCCGCGAGGCAGGGGGACTGTCGGGAATGCCGACCGCCGTGCAGACCAAGCGCAGATCGGACGGCGAGAGGTACATCGGCCAAGTCATCAGGAGGAGATCGACCGCGGCGTTGTCCTCCGGCGGCGGTGCGGGGCTGGCGAGGGCCAGCCGCGCCGCGGCGTAATCGGGGAGGCCGTCGGCGGCGGGCGGCCCGGTGATCACCGTCGTCTCCGGGGAGACGAGGATCGGGGGATCGGGCCCGAAGAGCCCGTAGAGGATCACGACGACGAGGAGCGTCGCTGCGGCGGCCACGAACCAACGCGGATCGCGATACCACCGTCTGCGGTGATCATCGACATCGGTGGGCACGACGCCAGTCTCCACGTGTGAATCGCTCCGTCGGGCGGCGCGGGCTGTCTGCTGGTTCATGCCGCCGCACTCAAACCCCGCTCAATCCGAGAAGACTCTTCAACTCCCTTTCCATGTGATCGAGTCGGGCGGCGAGCAATTCTTTCGTCGCCGGGAGATCGGCCGCGGGGAGCGGTGGTGCGGCGGTGAAGAGATAAAACTTGATCTTCGGTTCAGTGCCGGAGGGGCGGGCGGCGACGCAGTTGGAGAGCGTCGGAAAGGGAGTCTCGGCCCCCGAGTGGGGCGACGCCTCTGGAACACCGGCGAGATCGAACATCACCAGATCCCCCTTCTTGGCAGTGTGGGGGGCTCCGGGGAACGGCCGCGGCGGTCCGCCACGCTCGGCCACGGTGAGGCTGCCGTAGTCGCGGACGCGGATGACGTCGAGGCCCGCGATCGTCGACGGCGGGTTTTTCCGGAGGCTCGCCATGATCTCGCGCATCCGATCCATGCCGGCAGCGCCGGGAAGCGTCACCGACACCTGCCGTTCGGCATGGCAGCCATGGGCCACGAACAAGCCGTCGAGATGCTCGTGGAGCGATTGCCCGCGTTCCTTGAGCGCGGCAGCCAACTCTGCCAGCAGCAGGGCCGCGACGCTGGCGTCCTTGTCGCGGACATGCGTGCCGGCGAGATAGCCGTGCGATTCCTCGCAGCCGAACGCGAAGTGCTCGGGGCCGATCCGATCGATTTCCTCGCCGATCCACTTGAAGCCGACCTGGAGCCAGTCGGTGATTGCGGCCCGGTGCCCCTCGGCGATCCGCCGCACGAGTCCCGACGTGACGAGCGTCGTCACGATCCGGTCGCTCGGCCGCAGGCTCCCCGTCCAAGCCCTGGTCGAGAGCACCCAATCCGTGAGCAAGGCCCCGAGTTGGTTGCCGGAGAAGGCCCGCCACTCCTCACTTCCGACCGTCACTGGCGCCGAAGCGCCGAGCCGGTCGCAGTCGGGATCGCTGGCCATCACGAGGCCGTCGCCACGGGCGCGGGCCTCGCCGACCGCGCCGTCCATCACGGCGGGATTTTCCGGATTCGAGACATGGCCCGGCACGTTGGGGAAGTCGCCGTCAGGGGTCTCCTGCGGGCCATAAAGCCTGAGCTTCGTGAAGCCTGCGCCGGCGAGCACCGGGACGACGGCACTGGCACCGACGCCATGGAGCGGCGTGTAGAGAATGGAGACGTCGCGCGGGCCGGAGGTGGCCTGGCGGAGGACGGCCGCCACGAACGCCGCGTCGACCTCATCCTCGACGAATCGCACGCGCCCGGCGGCGACCGCGGCGGCGAAGTCGGCCCGCTCGACGGTGTCGACCGACATCACCCGGTCGATGATGCCCCGGTCGTGGGGAGGGAGCACCTGCACGCCTCCGGCCCAGTAGACCTTGACCGCGTTGTCGCTGGGGGGATTGTGGCTCGCCGTCACCATGATCCCGCAGGTGGCGCCGGTGTGGCGGACGGCAAACGAGAGTTCCGGCGTGCTCCGGAAGCCGCGCAGGAAGAAGATCCGGAAGCCGGCGGCCAGGAGGACCTCGGCGCAGAGCTTGGCGAAATGCTCCGAGCGATGGCGGGTGTCGTAGGCGATCGCGCAGGTCGCGGTCGTGCCGGCGGGGAGGGCGCTTTGGACATAGTCGGCGAGCCCCTGAGCGCTCTCGCCGATGGTCCGGTCGTTGATGGCGTTGGAGCCGACCGGGAACATCTTGCCGCGGCGGCCTCCGGTGCCGAAGGGGATCACCGTCCAGTAAGCGTCGTCGAGATCCTTCCAGGCAGACTTCGCCGTGCCGGTCGCCGCGGCCCGGTCGACGAGGTCGCCGAGCGTGCCGGCAAACTCGGCGTAGCGGGGTTCGGTGAGCCAGACGCGGATCGTCTCGAGGGAGTGATCGGTGAGGGCGCCGGCGGCGTGCGCCGATTCAATCGCGGCGAGACGGGCGGAGAGCATGGCTGGCGGGGGCTCCGGGGCGGATGGGGGCGAGGAATGATTGGGGGAGCGTGGAACATCTTTTATACTGCTGGCCGCTTTTGAAGGTACCGGCCGAATCCTCCCCGGCCTTCCCAGCGTCGCCGGCCGGCGACCATTCCCACTGCGCCCCATCCCCGGAGTTTCCGTGACCGACACCCTTATCGTCAGCGTTTCCGGTCTTCGTGGGATCGTCGGTGGCTCGCTCACGCCGGAGGTGGCGGTTCGCTATGCCCGGGCCTTCGTCGATCACCTTCCTCCGGGGCCAATCGTCCTCGGTCGTGACGGCCGCGCCCACGGGGGAATGTTTGCCGAGGCGATCACGCTGGCGCTCCTCGCCGACGGACGCGACGTCATCGATTGTGGGATCGCGGCCACCCCGACGGTGGGGATCGTCGTCCGTGACGAGCGCGCCGCCGGCGGATTGCAGATCTCCGCCAGCCACAATCCGGCCCCCTACAACGGACTCAAGCTGTTCTCGTCCGACGGGCGGGTGCTCCCCGCCGCCGCCGGCCGGCCGATCCTCGAACGCTTCCATGCCGGCGACGTGCCCCGCGTCCCTGCTCCCTCTCCCGGCACACGCCGCGAGGTCGACGGCACGGCGGCCCATGTCGACCTCGTCCTTGCCACCGTCGATGTTGAGGCGATCCGCCAACGCCGCGTCAAAGTTTGGCTCGACTCCGGCCACGGGGCTGGCAGTCGCGTCGGCGTGCCCCTCCTCGAGGCGCTCGGATGCGAGGTCGTCGTGGAGGGGGGGACGCCCGACGGCCTCTTCGAGCACAAGCCCGAGCCGACTGCCGAGAACCTCGCCGATTGGCTGCCGCGGATCGCTGCCTGCGGGGCCGCAATCGGGTTCTTTCAGGATCCCGATGCCGACCGACTCGCGATCGCCACCGCCGCCGGCCGGTACATCGGCGAGGAGTGCACGCTCGCCCTCGCGGTGGAGAATGTCCTCGGGCGGACCGCTGGGCCGGTGGTCGTCAACTGTTCAACGAGTGGCATGACAGGCGTGATTGCGGCCCAGCACGGTGTCCCCTGCCATGTCTCCGCCGTCGGCGAGGCGAACGTCGTCGATTCGTTGCTCGCTGCGGGTGCGGTGATCGGTGGCGAGGGAAACGGCGGCGTCATCCATCCCCGCGTGGTCCTCGTCCGCGACAGCGCCGTATCGATGGCCCTCGTCCTCGATTCGATGTGCCGCGGCGATGCCGTGACGCCGATCGAGACGCTCGCCAGCCGCCTCCCGACGCTCGTGATGGAGAAAGCGAAGATCGATTTGGCTCCGGAGACGACCGGCCCCGGGCTGATCGCGGCGATCGATCGCGTCGCTGCCGCTTTTCCGGGGGCGCGGGCTGACCGGCTCGACGGCCTCCGTCTCGATTGGCCGGAGGGCTGGCTCCTCGTGCGCGCGAGCAACACCGAGCCGATCGTGCGGATCGTCGCCGAGGAACGCAGTCAGGCGGCGGTCACCGCGGCGATCACGAAGGCCCGCAGTGCGATTGCCGCAGACGGCGGGGCAATCGCGGCGACCACGGAGCCCTCGCCGCGAGCATGATCGGAAGCGCTCGGCGACCACGGTGTCGCGCGGTGACCGGCATCACTTCCGGACGAGGACCTGCGAACCGGGGCCGAGGATGTCGGCGATGTCCTCGAGATCACGGAGCGAGACGATCACGCTCGACGCCGACGCGCTGTCGCTGACGAGGCTCGGGTCTTCGACCCCTTCGATCGCCAGGCCCTCGCCGAGGATGATCGACTTCGGCCCGGCCGCTGGCGCATACGCCACCTGGGCTGCGATTCCAGTCGGCTCTTGGACGGCACCGGGCCGGCGGATGTCGATCACGGCAACCGACTGGCCGATGCGGTCATAGATCTGCCGACCGAGGACGACGGGAAAGCTGCCGGCGTAATTCCCCCCGACCTGAAGGCTCATCCGCCGCCGGGAGACGCTGATCACGGCATCGAACGGGCCACGCACCACCTTGAGATGTTCCCCGTGAACCAGCTGCTCAGGATCGGTGACGCCGTTGATCTTGGCGAGGAGCTGCCACGGCACTTGGAGGGGGGTGGCGATCGATGGCAACGTTTCGCCCGGGGCGACAATATGGGGGGGAAGCAGCAGGTCCTTCTGGGAATAGATGACCGTGCCGGCAAGCTGCCCGAGGAGATCCTCGAGACGCTGGCTCTCCTCGAGACCGAGGGAGGCGTCGTCATGCCATAGCGAGAGGACAGAAAGTGCCTCGGCGTACCGGCCGGCGCCGAGCATCTCGTGGGCGTCGGCCCAGGCCGATGCAAAGGCCGGCGAGGGGGCGCCACGGGGCTGCAAAGGAGGGGCGAGCGTTGCCGGTGCGGCGGAGAGCGGAGCCGGCGGGGGGGCGAGGAGTGTCCCTCCTTCGGCGACGGCGAGCGGTTCGATGGCGCCCGCTTGTGGGGGGAAGGCCGACGGATCCCCCAACGCTCCCGTCGGGGGAGCAGCCGGCACCGGGGGCGCGACCGTTGGAAGTGGCGGCGGCAAGGCGACGCCGGGGGGCACCGCCGACGCCTGGAGGGGCTCGGCACCGGCCAGCGGATGGGCAGGGGCGACGCCGATCGCAGTCGGATCGTTCGGCAGCGTGATCTCCGGCGGAGCGAAGGCGTTGCCGGTCGTGTCGACGACACTCCCTGCCGGGGACGGCGCGGGGCCTTTTTGGACCACCGAATAGGCCCCGTACATGATCGTGCCGAGGAGCCCGAGCACGATGAGTGGCTTGAGGGAGTCCATCGGGTCGGTATCGCGTTCGCGGCGGCGCGAGGTCGAGGTACGTGCCATGGCTGTCTTTCGCAGGGGGTGCGTCGAGGTTTCGCCACTCCGCAAGGGCGGGAGACTGTAGGACAGCCGGGGCCGAGGTGCCAGACCGCTTCAGGCCCGTTCCCCGGCCGCTTTGCCGGCGGCCCAAGCCTTTCCGGGGGATTGGGAAGGTCAGGGGGAATGGGGAGGGGGTGACTCCGGGCAACCCCCGTCTCGCCTCGTCTGATGGCCCGGTGTTTTTCCCTACGACGGGTGGCGGGGCGTATATTCAAGGCGATCAGGAACCGGCATGGGGCCATGACGATGAGTCCGTCCACATCCGATCCGGCAGCGCTGCGGGATGTCGTTGCCGTTGTTCTGGCAGGCGGCAAGGGCGCTCGCCTCGACCCCCTCACCAGGGATCGTGCCAAGCCGGCCGTCCCCTTTGGCGGCGCCTACCGGATCGTCGACTTCGCCCTTTCCAACTGCGTCAACAGCGGCCTCCGTCGGGTGCAGGTGCTCACCCAGTACAAAGCCGTGAGCCTCGACCGGCACTTGATGCTCGGTTGGCATCGGTTCTTCTGCCGTGAACTCGGTGAGTTTCTCGACATCCTTCCACCCCAGCAGCGGGTCGACGAGAGTTGGTATCTCGGGACCGCCGATGCGGTCTTCCAAAACATCTATTCCATGGAGATGGCTTCGCCCAGGCTCGTCGTGGTCCTCGCCGGGGATCATGTCTACAAGATGGACTACCGCGGGCTTGTCGCCGCGCACGACAACACCGGTGCCGACGTCACCGTCGCGGCGCTCCCGGTGCCGGTCGGGGCAGCGGGTGAGTTTGGGACGATGCGGGTCGATGCTTCCTCCCGCGTGGTCGAGTTCCGCGAGAAATCACCACACCCCCCGGAACTCCCCGGCCAGCCCGGAATGTGCCTGGCCTCGATGGGGATCTACTGTTTCTCCTGGCCGTTCCTCCTCGAACAGCTGCGCGCTGATCATGCCGCTGCCAGCCGTCACGACTTCGGCCATGACATCCTTCCGGCGGTGGTCCGCAGTCATGCCGTCCACGCCTACCCGTTCCGGGACGAGAACCGGAAGGCCGATGCTTACTGGCGCGACGTCGGGACGATCGATGCCTACTTCGAGGCCAATCTCGATCTCGTCGCCGTCGATCCGCAGCTCAATCTGTACGACGAACTGTGGCCTGTCCGCACACTGCCCGCCGCCCACCCGCCCCCGAAGTTCGTGTTCGCCGATCCGGGGCCAGAAGGGCGTCGGGGCGAGGCCACCGACAGCCTTGTTTGCCCGGGAGCGATCGTCTCCGGAGGGCGGGCCTGGCGATCGATCCTCGGGTCTGGCGTGCGGATCCATAGCTGGGCCCAGATCGAGGAGAGCATCCTCATGGAAGGGGTCGA
>CAMARC010000164.1 GCA_945860405.1 Candidatus Kuenenia stuttgartensis
ATGGAGTTGCCGCAGCCCTGGCCGAGGGGGCCGGTGGTCGTCTCGATCCCCGAGGTCATGTGGTGCTCGGGGTGGCCGGCGCAGACGCTGCCGATCTGCCGGAAGCGGCGGATGTCGTCGAGCGACACGGCCGGCTCCTCGGTGTGGCCACGACGGATGCCGGCCAGATGGATGAGCGAATAGAGGAGCATCGACGCGTGGCCGCAGGAGAGCACGAAGCGGTCGCGGTTGGGCCAGGTAGGGTCTGCCGGATCGTAGCGGAGGAAGTCCTTCCAGACGGTGTAGGCGACCGGCGCCAGCGCCATCGGGGTGCCAGGATGGCCGCTCTTGGCGGCTTCGACCGCGTCCATCGACAGGGTACGGATGGTGTCGATCGCGAGACGGTCGATGTCGGAGGCCATGGACGGGTCCTGAAAAGGGGGCATGGGCGGAGCGGCGGGAAGTTTAGGATTGTGCGGGAAGCGGCGTCAACGAGCGAGGTGGCGGCGGTATTCGTCGTCGAGTTGCGGGTAGGTGCGGCGGCAGAGCCTCGCGAGTGAGTCGGGGGAGACCGACCCGGTGTAGACCCGCTCGAGGTATTCGATGAAGGCCTCGCGGTAGCGGCCCCCCTGGCCATTGATGAAGAAGTCGGCGAGCCCGGAGATCTGGCTGTAGATCTGCGGGAGGCGCTGGTCAGCCTGAAGCTCGCGGCGGCCGAGGCCGGCAAGCTCCTCGAGCGGGATCTGGAAGCCGTCGTCGAGGAGGCGCTCGCGGGCGGCCGGCACGCGGCCGGCGTCGGGGCCACCGAGGGTCCAGCCGAAGGGCGTCGGCACGGCGCTTTCCATGTAGCAGGCGGCGGCCTCGATCGCCCAGAAGCCACAGCGTTCGCCGGCGAGCGGGCTCGTCGAGCGGGCTTCGGCAAAGAGTTGATGGGCTCCCTCATGGCGGATCGTGCGGGCCTCCGCCGTGGCGACGTCGTCGTTGTCGACGGGCATGACGGCAAACCAGGCCGTCTTCGTCGGCATCCAATAGATGGCATCGCTGCGGATCGCCGCCGGCTCGAACTTCGTCACCTCGGCGACATACTCCTCCCGCGAAGGGACGAGGACGGCGGCATAGGGATCGCGGACCGGCATCCGCCCCCGCCCCTTGAAGCGTCGTTCGAGCTCGGCCGGATCCCAGGCGTAGGCCCCGAAGACCTGCTGCCAGATGAGGAGCGATGTCTCGAGCTCGGCAGCGAGCGCGGCGGCCGCAGCCGGCGGCGCAGACGATCGGATCCGCCAGTGATCGCTCTCGTGCCGCCACGGTTTTTTGAGCGTCCGCGGCACGGCGTCGTCGTCGGCTGACTTGACCCACTTCCCCGATTCGTACCGCTCCCCCGCCCGGTAGCGCTCGAGGCGGCCGCGGGGGAGCCAGCCGAAGGCCGCGTCAAACTCCTCCCCCCGGTCGAGACGCTTGGCCACCGACGTCGAGACCCAATCCTCCCCGCGCTTCACCCAGCTGCCGATGGTGCGGGCCCGTTCATGGTCGGGATCGTCGCGGAGGGTGCGGTGGAGCAGCGCGATCGCTTCCCCGCCGCGCCGGGCCAGCGGCTTCGGGCCGGCCTCGCTGTCGGCGCGCTGCTCCTCCCGGGTGCGGGGCCGGTCATGGGCCTCCGCCGCCTCGACGGCGCGGGCAAACGTCACTTCGGCATGGCGCCGCCGCGCCGCCACAAACTCCCCCCACAGCGGCGCCTGGGCCTCGTCGATCCAGTCTGGGGTCTCGAGGCGGGAAGGGATCGTGACAACCACCTGACGGTCGGTGAACTCTTGGATCTCCCACGAACGGATGTGGGCGGCGAGCGTTTCATGGCCGCGGGCGGCGGCCCGTGTGGCCAGAGCGTCGAGCGTCTTCCGCCAGGCGGCGTCGTCGAGCCCAGGCGCCGCGGGATCCTTCTCCTCTTCCTCGTCGGCTGCGTCCACCGCCGTGATCCGCGGCCGCGGGGGGCTCGGCGGGGCCTCGGCGCCGTCGTCGGCGCACAGCCGCGTTGTGAGCGTCAGCGTGACAGCCAGCGCGAGCATCACAGCCACGAGAGTCGGGCGGGAAAAAGTCATCAGGAATCCTCCGCGAAGGCGGCGTCGAAGGCCCGCCCGGCGGGGGTGAAGTCGAGGTTCTTGACGAATTGACAGGCCTCGGCGGCGCCATGCTCGCGGTCCATGCCGCTGTCTTCCCACTCCACCGACAGCGGCCCCTGGTAGCCGGCTTGATTGAGCGCGCGGATGATCGACTCGAAGTCGATGCCGCCGCGACCAGGGGAGCGGAAGTCCCAGCCGCGGCGCGGATCGCCGAAGCCGAGGTGGCTCGAGAGGATGCCGGTGCGGCCGTTGAGGGTGGTGATCGCGTCCTTGATGTGGACGTGATAGATGCGATCGGGGAAGGCGCGGAGAAACTCGACCGGATCGACCCCCTGCCAGTGGAGGTGGCTGGGATCGAAGTTGAATCCGAACTCCTCGCGACGCCCGAGCGCCTGGAGGGCGCGCTCGGCGGTGACCAGATCGTAGGCGATCTCCGAGGGGTGGACCTCGAGCGCGAAGCGGACGCCGCATTCGGCGAACACATCGAGGATCGGGTGCCAGCGTTCGGCGAACTGGGCAAATCCGGCATCGACCATCGCCGTCGACACCGGCGGGAAGCCGTAGAGGAGATGCCAGATCGACGAGCCGGTGAAGCCGTTGACGACACTGACGCCGAGCTTCTTGGCGGCCCGCGCCGTCCGCTTCATCTCCTCGGCCGCGCGGCGATTGACGCCGTCAGGGTTGCCGTCGCCCCACACATGCGCCGGCAGGATCGCCTTGTGCCGCTCGTCGATCCGGTCGCAGACGGCTTGGCCGACGAGATGGGAAGAGATGGCATGCACAGAGAGCTCGTGGCGCTCGAGCTGGTCGCGCTTCTGGGCGCAGTACGAGGCCTCCTCGAGCGCCCGGGTGGGGTCGAAGTGGTCGCCCCAGCAGGCCAATTCGAGCCCCTGGTAGCCAAACTCGCGCGCTTTCCGGGCGAGGTCATCGAGGGCCAGATCGGCCCACTGGCCGGTGAACAGCGTGATCGGTCGAGGCATGGCGAGGCTCCGGACGGCAGCAGATGCAGGGCTCGGCGAATTGTGACAGAAGCCCCCCGGGGCTGGAACGTCGGGTGGAGGGGGCGTGGCCTCCGGGCAGCGATCAGCCGCGTGCGGGATCGCCGCGGGATCCTGTCCGGGATCAATCCGGAGTCACCCAGGAATCATGTCCGGATCACGCTCCGCATCAGCCACACGCCCCAGAGCGTCACCAGCACGTTCCCCGTCCACACCGCCAGCGGGGGAACGGCCCCCGATTTCGCCTGCGACACGCCGAACATGAAGACGGGATAATAGACGAGGAGGATGGGGAGGAAGCAGAGGAAGAAGCTCGTGAGAAAGTCGGCGTTGCGCATCCGAATCGCCATCGGCGCGCCGACGAGGACGAAGCACAGGCAGCTGAAGCCGTTGGCCCACCGCCGCCACGGCTCCATGATGATCCGATGGAGCCGGGCCGTCTCCACCTTGACAGCATGCTCTTCGCTCTCGGTGTGGATCGGCATCGTCATGTCGAGCCTTCCGGAGAGGATCGCGATCGCCTTCTTCGCGGCGGCGGTCTCCTCGAAGGACTCGATGCGGCGCAGCTGCTCGGCCCGGGCTCGGGGGAAATCGGCCATGGCGATCTCGGAGGGGCTCGTCGAGGTCGCTCCCTTGCGGCTGACGGTGTCGAGGGGGATCTCCCGCGTGAGCTCGTCGGGGAACACCGCCTTGACGTCGCCGACGCTGAGCGTGCCATTGCGGCAGGTGATCGTGAGCACCCCCTTCGCGGCATCGGCGTGCATCGTCGCCTTCTCAGCGGAGACGGTCACCGGGTCGCCGGTCTCGGGCTGGTAGGAGAGGATGGGGCGGATGAGATCCTTCCCCACAACGTTCTTGACGTTGATCGAGATCTGCGGGGCACTATAGGAGCGGTGCTGGCGGAGCCTGCCGTAGATGATCTCCTCGACGCTCGAGACGATGACGCGGCGAATCCCGTCACGGCCCCACGACACGGCGACGTCGTTGAGCCACACCGACACGAAGCTCACGGCCACGGCCAAGCCGACCGCTGGCCACATCGCCGCCATCGGCGAGATCCCCGCGGCCTTGAGCGCCGTTATCTCGTTGGTCGCCGACATCCGCCCGAACACGCTCGCCACGGCGAAGAGCATCGTGCCGGGGACGGCGAACCGCATCGCCTCGGGGAGGACATAGGGGACGAGGGCCGCAATCTGCATCATCCCCAGCCCCTGCTGCTGGGCTTCCTTCACGAGCCCCACGACGAGCATGAACAGCGTCAGCGCCGAGAGCGCCACGAGGAACACCTGAAGAAGCTCGGAGAGCACGTAGCGGGAGACGATCTTCATGGGCGACAGTCACCCTCGCTCGTCGTGGTGGCCGCCGGGGGGCGACGGGGGCGGGGCGCGGAGGGTGTCGCCGGAGCGGGCCTCCTCGACCGAGCGGCTGTAGACGGCGATCGCCTCCGCAGCGGCCACCGTCGCTTCGTGGAAGCTTCCTGCCGCGATGAACTTCCGCGCCCGGGTGGCGGCGGCGAGCATCCGATCGCATTCCGGGGGGCCGAGGCCGTCGGCGGCCGATTCGGCGCTCGCAACGATCCCCTCCACGAGCGCCGCGCGGGGAGCGCAGTTGTAGGTACGGTAGGGGCCTTGGCCGAGCCGGCGGCCGGAGGCGAGCGAGCGGCCATCCCCAGCAGGAATGGCGAAGCCGACAAAGGCCATCACGACCATCGCCACCATCACAAGCAACGCCGCGGCACTAGCGACACTGCAGATCGTCCGCGGCAGATCGCCAAGCGATCGGGCGAAATCCCCCCACGGGCTCAGCAGGAGCGCGATCAGGAGGCTGCCGGCCGCGATGGCCAGTTGCTTCCAGGGGAGTTGCTGCTTCTGGCTCCGCGGTTGGTAGTCCTCGTCGAGGGCCCAGGGGGGGGCGCCAGGAACATTTGCCGACACCTCCTCCGCCCCGGTCTTCGCCACGATCACGGTGACGTTGTCGGGAGCGCCGCGGACGAGCGTCAGACCAACGAGCGCCGCACAGGCATCGCGCGGCGGGAGTTCCTTGAGAAACAGCCCGATCTCCTCATCGGCCACCTGCCCCGACAGGCCGTCGCTGCAGAGGAGGTATACGTCCCCCTGCTCGACCGGGTGGGGCCCTTCGATGTCGACTTCGACGCGGGCGTGCGGGCCCATCGAGCGGGTGATGACGTTCTTCCCCACCGTCCGTTCGGCCTGTTCGCGGGTCAGCCCCCCCTGGCTTTCGAGTTCCCACACGGCGGAGTGGTCGCGGGTGAGCTGATCGAGGGTCGTGCCGCGGAGCCGGTAGGCACGGCTGTCGCCGACGTGGCCGACGAGCACGCCGCGCGGCACGACGACGAGCGTTGTGCAGGTCGTCCCCATGCCGAGATACTCCGGCTGCCGGCGGCCGCGGAGATTGATCTCGCTGTTGGCCTGTTCGAGGCTGCGGAGGAGCGCCAGCGGGGGGGAACGTTGGGCATTCTTCTCGTAGATCAGCGGCACCTGTTCGGCGGCGATTTTGCTTGCCCGTTCCCCGGCGACATGGGCTCCCATCCCGTCGGCGACGAGGAGCAGCCAGCCGCGCGACTGATACTGCTGCGGGCTCACCGGGGGCACCACCGCCAGGGAATCCTGGTTGTTGGCGCGGCGGCGACCGATGTCGGTCTGCTCGCCGTACACGAGGGTGGTGCCGGATCCCACGCGTGAACAGCCTGACAAAAAAGGGGAAGGATGGCAGCGGCCGCTTGGCCGCAAACCGCCCGATTCTAGCGGCCTCAATCGCTGCCTGCGACCGCAAACCGGCCCGGGAAAAGGGGTTGTGGGGCGAGGCGGGCCCTGGCCTGTCGGTCTGGCGGCGGCCGCGGGGGCTCTCTATTCTCCCCCCATGCGTTTCGCCCGCCCCCATCGCCGTGCCCGCGCCCCGTGGCCTCTTTTCCCACTGGGAATCGCGATTTTGACGCTTGTCATGGTCGCCGGGAGCGGCTGCGTGCAGCGGCGGATGACGATCCGCTCCAATCCCCCCGGGGCCCTCGTCTACGTCGACGACTATCAGATTGGGACGACCCCGGTCTCGACCGACTTTGTCTACTACGGCACGCGGAAGATCCGCCTGGTCAAGGACGGCTTCGAGACCCTGACGGTGCGGCAGCCGATTCCCGTCCCTTGGTACGAGGTGTTTCCGCTCGACTTCGTGAGCGAAAACCTCTGGCCGTGGGAGATCCGCGACGAGCGTGTCGTCGATCTGGCGATGGCTCCGGCCGAATCGCAGCCGGCTGAGCTGGTCGTTGCCCGCGCCCAGACCGCCCGCCTCGCCGCCGGCAGCCTGCCGCCAGTGCCCGCCGCTCCGCTCCCCGCCGTCGTGGCCCCCGTCCCGCGGCCGCCGCAACAGCCCGCCTTACCCCCGCCCCCACCTTCCTTCCCGCCGCCCCCACCCTCCTTCCAGCCGGCGCCCGCTGGCCAGCTCCCGCCTCCGGCGGCTAGCCCGCTCCAGTTCCCCGGCTCCGCCCTCGAGCCGCCGCGCTTCAACGCGCCCACGCAGGGGATTCCGAGCCTCGGGGCTCCTCCCTCCGGGCTGTGAGCCGGCGACGCCTGGCCGTGCCATAATCGTCGCATGGCACCGATCCCCGGCGACGAACATCCTTCCAGGCCAAGCCTCCCGGCCGCTCCGCGCGCCGAGCTCGACCGGCTCAAGCTTGCCAAGCTCCGCGCCTGCTTGGCCGAGATCCTCCCTGCCAATGCCTTCTATGCCGCGAAGCTCGGGGCTAGCCGGGCGCTGCCAGAGTCGCTTGACGAGTTTTCCACCTGGCCGGTGACGACAAAAGAAGAGCTCGTCGCCGGGGCCGCCGCTACCGGCCGGCCTGCGAACCTCACCTATCCGCTGGAGTCGTATGTCCGCTGCCATCGCACGAGCGGCACGCATGGCCGGCCGATGCCGGTCTTTGACACGGCCAGCGATTGGACCTGGTGGATGGAATGTTGGCGGGCGATCCTCGCCCGGGGTGCTGTCGGCCCTGGCGACCGCGTCCTCGTCGCCTCGTCGTTCGGCCCGTTCCTCGGCTTCTGGAGTGGCTTCGACGGCGTTCTCGCCTGTGGCGCGATGGCGATCCCCACAGGCGGCCTGTCGTCGCTGGCGCGCCTCGAGATGGCCCGCAGTCTTTCCGCCACGGTGCTCATGGTGACGCCGAGCTATGCGCTTCATCTGGCCGAAGTGGCGGCGGAGTCGAAGCTCGATCTCGCCAGCCTGCCGATTCGGTTGGTGATCGTGGCCGGCGAGCCGGGGGGATCGGTGGCTGCCGTCCGCGACCGGATCGGGCAGGCCTTTGATGCCAACGTCCTCGATCACGCTGGCGCCAGCGAAGTCGGGCCGTGGGGGGTGGGGGATCGGCATGGCCGGCATCTCGATCTCCTCGAGCCCTGGTTCCACCCTGAGTTTCTCTCCGTCGAGACAGGCCGTCCGGCCGCTCCGGGGGAGCTTGCCGAGCTTGTCCTCACGACGCTCGGCCGCGTCGGCGCTCCGGTGCTCCGCTACCGCACCGGCGACCTCGTCCGTCCGCGCTTTCCCGACGAGGCCGAGATCGCTGCGGGGGAGAGCCCGTGGGTGAAGCTCGAGGGGGGCGTGATTGGCCGGGCCGACGACATGCTCGTCGTCCGCGGCGTAAACATTTTTCCGGGGGCGATCGACGGGATCGTGCGAAGCTTTCCTGAGGTGATGGAATACCGGCTCACGGTCTTCTCGCGCGAGAGCCTCGATGAGCTGGCCCTCGAGATCGAGGATCGGCTCGACGATCCGCGCCGCGTCGCCCGGGAGCTTCATCTCCGCCTCGGGCTCCGCGTCGGCGTCACGGCGGTGCCGGCCGGGAGCCTGCCGCGATTCGAAGGGAAGGGGAGGCGGATCATCGACCACCGTCACGAC
>CAMARC010000165.1 GCA_945860405.1 Candidatus Kuenenia stuttgartensis
GAAGACTTCAAGAAGATGCTCCAGCAGACGCGCCGCCTCGGGCCGATCGGCAAGGTGCTGGGGATGATCCCCGGCATGGGGCAGCTCAAGGAGCTCGTCGGCGATGCCGACCTCGACAAGGACATGGGGCGGCTGTTCGGGATCATCGATTCGATGACCCCCCAGGAGCGCCGCAATCCCGGCAAGGTGATCGACCAGCAGCGCCGCCGGCGGATCGCCACCGGGGCCGGCGTGCAGCTCCAAGAAGTGAGCGATCTGGTCAAGCAGTTCGACGGGATGTCGGCGATGATGAAGGGAATGGCTGGGATGGGGATGCGCGAGCGCGTCCAGCAGATGCAGGCGATGCAGGGGCAGATGGCCAATCCCGGCATGCGCCTCGGGAAGCCGAAGGGGGATACCGGCCGGCGGCTGACGGCCGACGAGCGCCGCAAGCAGAAGAAGCAGCGGGAGAAAGACCTCCGCCGCAAGCGCCGCGGCGACTGACAGGGCTTCGGGGGCGTGTCTTCCGCCCCCGGATCGGCTATCCTTCGGCCGTCTCGCACCCGTGTTGCCAGCCCTGTTCCACACCCCGTCCCCTGCCCTGTCCCGCCCTTTCCAGGAAGCCCGCCCTCCATGTTCGACTCGCTCTCCGAAGCCGCTGGCTGTGAACTCCTCGCGAAAGTCTTCCGGGCCCGGGGCTATACGATCGCCCGCAATCTCCAGTTCCGGGAATATGGCGTCGAGTTTCATGTCGACGGCTGGGACGCGAAGGCCCGCGTCGGATTTGAGTATCTGTCGAGCGAGGATGACGACCACGATGATCTCTCCGTCGTCGAGTACCAGGCGCTGATGGAACAGCAGCGCCGCGGTGAGCTGTCGCTGTTTGTCATCGACGAGGTCGAGCCGATCTCGGCGGCTGATCTCGAGGAGCAGGCCAACGAGTTTCTCGACGAGGTCGAGGCGGCCCGAGCCGCGCGCCGCAGCGCCGGCGGCCGGAAGGCCGCCGCGCAGAAGGGCGTGAAGCCGGCGAAGAAGGCCGCCGCCAAGAAGCCGGTGGCCAAGAAGCCGGTCGTGAAGAAGCTGGCCGTGAAGCGCGTGGCGAAGCCTGCCGCTGCCGCCAAGAAGCCCGCAGCGAAGAAGAAGCCGGTCAAGCGGAAGCGCTGAAGCAGCCCTTATCTGGTTCATGGGCGCGCCGTCGAGCGCTTCCAGGGCTGGCGGAACGCTCGGGCGTGGGCGAAGATGGCGGGAGTTGTCGGCGGCGTCATCCGGACGTGGCCGCGGTCCCCGGGGGTTTTCAGCATGGCTCGCGTCGTCTCTTCCCTGCCCCGTCGTCGTCTCGTCGCCAGTGCCGGTGTCGTCATGGCGGGGCTCGTGTTCCTGCCGGCGGGCTGTTCGAAGTCGGCTGCCCCGCCCCGGCCGCAGCGTCCGCAACGCCCCGAGGCTGAGACGTCGTCTGGCGGCCCCCCAGCCGGCGCTACCAGCGGGATGTCGGCTGGCACGATCGGCGTCTCGCTGCTCACGCTCGACAATCCGTTCTTCAAGCTCATCGGCGACACGATCGCCGCCAAGGCGCGCGAGAAGACGCTCTACGCCCAGGTCGTCAGCGCCGACAAGGATGTCGCCAAGCAAGGGAATCAGGTCAAGGACTTCATCGTCCGCAAAGTGTCGGCGATCGTCCTCTCCCCCTGCGACTCCAAGGCGATCGGCCCGGTGATCGCCGAGGCCAATGCCGCCGGCATCCCCGTCTTCACCGTCGACATTCCCTACCGCGGCAGCGACGCGAAGGTGGTCACGCAGATCGCCACCGACAACTTCGGCGGCGGCAAGGAAGCCGCCACCGCGATGATCGAAGCCCTCGGGGCCGGCGGCGGGAAGGTGGCCATCCTCCACTTCAAGCAGGCCGAGAGCTGCCTGCTTCGCGTCGGTGGCTTTCGCGAAGTGATCGATGCCCACAATGCGGCCCTCGCCGCCGGGCATGCGGCGATCGAAATCGTCGCCGAGCTCGAAGCCGGCGGCGCCCGCGACTCCGGCTACAAGGCGGCCGAGGATGCACTCCAGGCCCACGGCGATCTCCGCGGTATCTTCGCCATCAACGATCCGTCGGCGCTCGGCGCCGTCGGGGCGCTCGAAAAGGCGGGGAAGACGGCGCAGGTTGTCGTCGTCGGATTTGACGGCCAGCCCGAGGGGAAGGAAGCGATCCGCGACGGCAAGATCTACGCCGATCCGATCCAGTTTCCGGTGAAGATGGGGGAGCAGATCGTCGACGCGATCGTGCGCCACTCGAAGGGGGAGGAATTGCCCCCCGAAATGTTGATTCCCACGAGCCTCTACCGGAAGGCCGACGCCGTGAACGACCCCGATCTCCGCCCTGCCGGCGAGCCGGCGCCCGCCAACTGAAGAACGCGAGCACGATCCCCATGGGCACTCCCGACACCAAAAACTTCTGCCCGGCGCTCGTCGGCTCGATGTCGCAGGGAGCGGCCGGCAACCCGACCGTCGCCATGGTCGAGGCCGCCTTCCGCCACCACGATCTCCCCTGGCGCTACGTCAACATGGAGGTCGCACCGGAGGATCTCGCTGCCGCGGTCGCCGGCGCCAAGGCGATGGGATTTCAGGGCTTCAACCTCTCGATGCCCCACAAGGTGACGGTGATCCCGCTCCTCGACGGGCTGGGGGATTCCGCCCGCGTCATCGGCGCGGTGAATTGCGTCGTCCGCCGGGGGAATCGCCTCATCGGCGAAAACACCGATGGCAAGGGCTTCTTGGAGAGCCTGACCGAAGTCCTGCCACCTGCCGGCAAGGAGATCGTCCTCTTCGGGGCTGGCGGCGCCGCCCGCGCCGTCGCCGTGGAGCTCGCCCTCGCCGGTGCCAAAAAAATCACAATCGTCAATCGCTCGCGGGCCCGCGGCGCGGAGCTTGTCGGTCTCCTCCGCGACCAGACGCCTGCCGACGCCGAGTTTGTCGAGTGGACGGGCGACTACGTTCTCCCAGAGACGGCCGACGTCGTCATCAACGGCACCTCGATCGGGCTCTATGACGGCGCTGCCCGGGTGCCTGTGGCGCTTGAATCCCTCCGCCCAGGGCTTGTCGCCGCCGACGTCGTCTTCAGCCCTCCCGACACGGCGTTTCTCCGCGAGGCGAAGGGGCGAGGCTGCACCTGCATCGACGGCCTCGGGATGCTCGTCAACCAGGGGGTGATCGGCGTCCGGCATTGGACCGGCGTCTCCCCCGACGTGCCCGCGATGCGTCGAGCCCTCGCCGAAGCGCTCGGCGTGTCGATTGGCTGAATGTCCGTCCGTACTTCCGCAGGAGTCTTCCCCGATGTCGCTTCGCGCTGTTGCCTGGATCTTCTCGATCCTCTGCCTGGCTGTCACGATCCCCGCCGCCGCCGCCGAGCCGGCAAAGATGGAAACGATCGACTCGCAGCCGTCGTGGATTCTCGAGAGCCCACAGGTGCGCCTTGCGGTGACGAAGGTCGGCGGGCAGATGGCGCCGGTGACGTTCCTGCGGGATTCGGGGAAGCCGGTGCAGCCGTACCACATCAGCCCGTGGCAGAACGAGGGCTTGAAGGATCTGCCGGCGCCGGTGCTCACGGCCCTGCGCGGGGATTGGTTCTGCCTCCCCTTTGGTGGCAACGGGGATGAGTTCCGCCATGAAAAGCATCCGCCGCACGGCGAGGTGGCGGGGGCGGAATGGACCTACGTCGACACCAAGCACGACGGCGGCCGCCACACGCTCGTCCTCGCCTTCGAGCCACAGGCCCGCAAGGGAAAGATCGTCAAAGAGCTCTCGCTCGTCGAGGGGCACAACGCCGTCTATTCTCGGCATATCGTCACCGGCTTCTCAGGCCCCGCCCCCTGTGGCCATCATGCCACGCTCGCCATGCCCGATGAGCCGGGCGTGTTTCGGGTGTCGACAAGCCCGATCGAGTTTGGCATGACCAATCCCTCGCGGTTCAGCGATCCGGCAAAGCGGGAATACCAAGCGCTTGCGATCGCGGCTCCGTTCACCGATCTCGCTCATGTACCGCTCCTCGAGAAGGGGACGGGCGACGCCGATCTCACGCGCCTCCCTGCGCGACAGGGCTATGCCGATCTCGTCCAGGTGGTCAACAAGCAGGATGCCACCGCCTGGACCTGCGCCACGCGCACCGACGAAGGGTGGCTGTGGTATGCCCTCAAGGATCCGAAGGTGCTACGGTCGACGCTGTTGTGGATCGAGAACCGGGGCCGGCACGGCAGCCCGTGGAATGGCCGCAACAACTGCCTCGGCCTCGAGGATGTGACGAGCTTCTTTGCCGATGGCCTGGCCGCCTCGGCGGGCGCCAATCTCCTCACCCGCCGCGGCGTGCCGACGGCGATCGAGTTTTCCGCCGACAAGCCGACGGAGATCCGCTACATCCAGGGAGTGACGCGGGTGCCCGAAGGCTTTGGCAAGGTGGTGGCCGCCGAATATGCCCCCGGCAGCGTGACCTTCGTCGCCGAGGGGGGGCAGAAGGTGACCGTCCCGGTGCGGCACGAGTTCCTTTCAGGCGCCGCGCTGTGAAGCGAGCGGGGATTACGGGGGCGACGGCGCTTCCGGAGAGGGATCGGTTGGCGAGGGATAGGGCGATTTTGATTCCGGCGGTGTGTGACCCGCGGGCCCGCGGACGACCAGCTCATCGACGTCGTCCTCCTCCGGGTCTGTGCCGCTCCACAGCGTCCAGCGGCCGTCCGCGATCCGGTAGCCGAGCGATGCGTCAGTGAGCGGATCGATGGGGATCGCGGGGAGGAACGTGGGGACGAGGTCGGCGAGGCTCGCTGGCGGCGCGCCGGTCGCGAGGCGATGGCGCTCGAGAGCCGCGGCGGTGTCGGCAAGAACGAGCGCCGCACGGGTGCGGTCGGTGTCTTCGAGCAGCGTTTTTACTTCGGGGAGGAATGACTTCATCGTCCGTCCGCTCAACCGCTCCGAATAGACCTCGCGCCAGGCCTCGAACCACTGCCGGGGCCGCAATTCGGCGTTCCCACGGCTGTCGAGGTGGTCGTGGACGACCTGCCACACCCCCTGACGCAGTTCCCGAGTCGGCAGGCCCACGGCATAAACCATGGTGTCTAGGAGCTTGTTGGCCTCGCGGAGCGGCACGTTGGGATCGGCTGCGAAGATCCGGTAGGGGAATCGGCCGAAAGGACTCATCGGCAGCGGGCGGGACGGGTTGGCGAATCGGAAGGTGATCGCGTCGAGGGCGTAGAGCCGTTCGTGTCCGTCGAGGGCTTCGGCCAACGACGGAAAGTCGAGCGACGAGCGCAGGGAACGCTGCATGTCGGCCAGGAGCATGTCGTCGGGGTGCCCGTCGAGGATCAGTCGCCCGACGGCGCGCGAGGCACGGGAGAACAGTCTCATCGCCACCGCTCGGCCGATGAGCGTGCCCGGTGCGTCGGAGATCTTGTCGCCATAGCGGAGGAGCGCATCGAGGTCGCTCCAGGCACCGCCGGCATCGCCCTCGCCGAGGCGCAGCATCGAGCGGGCAAGGAGGGCGCCAGACATCGAAAGGAGGGCATCTTCGACGGGGAGCGTGAGGGGGAGCATGATCGGCTGTTTGCCAAATCGCTTCGTCGGCGACTGATCGGCGGGGAGGCACCGCGGCGGGCACCATCCCTCGCGGCGGGCACCGGCCGCCAGCCTGTCGAGCGCGACGGCGTTGTCCTCGAGCCAGCGAGCCAACCAGGGGTGATCGGCCGCGCGCCAGGCACCACGCGCGCATGACTCCAGGACTTTCCTCGCGTCCTCGGCCTCCATGTCGTCTGGCGGGGGCGGGGGCATCACGAGCCGTTCGGAGGCCGGGAGCCGGTCGGCGGCCGAGAGGTGGGCCTGCGAGTGGTCGATAACGTCGTCGGAGGATCTCGCGGTGGGAATCAGCTCCCAGACGGCCGCGGCAGCATTGATCTCCGCCGGGATGCCGCGCGGCTCGAGCGCGAGGAGGGCCTGAAAGTAGTCGGGCAGGCCGTCGGGGGCCAAGGGCTCGGTGATCCACGTGGTCTCTTCGGAGATCACAAGCGCAGGCGACGGTGAGAAAAACGCCCAGAGCTTCTCCCCGACGACAAACCCGACCGCCGACACGATCAGGGGCCATTTGATCCAGCGGATCAGCCGAGCCTTCAGCATGGCGAATCTCCAGCTACCTGAGACAGTTGGATCGTGATCGGTGTTCAGGGGCGATCACGGATGACGAGATCATCGACGGCGTCGTCCTCTGGGTCTGTGCCGCTCCATAGCGTCCAGCGGCCGTCCGCGATTCGGTAGCCAAGCGGCGCGTCGGTGAGGGGATCGACGGGGATCGCGGGGAGGAATGCTGGGACGAGGTCGGCGAGGCTCGCTGGCGGCGCGCCGGTCGCGAGGCGATGGCGCTCGAGGGCGGCGGCGCAGTCGGCGAGAACGAGCGCCGCATGGGCACGTTCGTCGTCTTCGAGGGAGTATTTGAGGCCTGGGAGCAGCAAGCCCAGCGTTTTCCTGCTGACTCCCTCCGAAACGACCTCATGCCAGGGCTGGAACCACTGCCGGCGGCCCCGCGGGGCGTTCCTGCGGGCCTTGAGTTCGTCCTCGATCTCCTGCGCCGCCCGCCTACGTGCGTCCCGGGTCGGCTGGTTGGCCGCGTCGACCATGGCGGCCAGGTACCGATTGGAGTCGGTCAGCGGCACGTTGGGATCGACCGCGAGGATACGGAGTGGTCCCAAGGAAAACCACGACACCGGCTTGGTCGGGTCGGCGAACATGGCGGTGATCGCGTCGAGGAAAGACAGCCTTTCGAAGGCGTCGATGCCCGCGGCCAAGGGCGCCCAGTCGATCGCCGAACGCAGCGAGCCTTGGATTTCGGCGAGCAGCGCGTCGTCGGGATGGCCTTCGGCAATCAGTCGCTGGGTGGCGCGGGAGGCGCGGGAGAACAGAGCCATTGCTACCATTCGGCAGATGAGCGGTCCTGGCGTGTCGGCGATCTTGTTGCCGTATCGAAGGAGCGTGTCGATGTCGTGCCAGGCCCCGGGGATGTCGCCCTCCCCGAGGCGGAGCATCGATCGGGCGAGCAAGACATTGGAAAACGAACGGAGAGCCCCTTCCACGGGGAGCGTGAGTGACATCAGCAGCGGGTGCGTCGGTCCGAACCTGTCCGTCGGAGGTCGGTCGGCGGGGAGGCAACGCGGCGGGCACCATCCCTCGCGGCGGGCACCAGCGGCGAGCGTGTCGAGAGCCGATCGGTTTTCATCGAGCCAGTTCGCAAGCCAGGGATGGTCGGCGACGCGCCAGACGCCGCGCGAGCAAGCCTCGAGAATCCGCTCCGCTTCGGCGGCATCCATCCCTTCCGGCGGAGGTGGCGGCACGACAAGTCGCTCCAACTCGGGCCGCTGGTCGGCGGCCGAGAGGTGGGCCTGCGAATGGTCGATGGCGCTGTCAGCGGATCTCTTGCTCGGGATCACCTCCCAGACCGCGGCAGCGGCGTTCGTCTCCGGCGGGATGCCGCGCGGCTCCAGATCCATGACCGCTTGGAAATAATAGGGGAGGCCGTCGGCGGCGAGCGGCTCGGTGATCCACGTGGTCGATGGGGAGATTTGGAGCTGGGGAGCCGGGCGGAGAATGGCCCAGAGATTCTCCACCGCCAGGAAAATCCCCCCCACAAGGCTCACGGTCACAACGATCCTGCGCACCACCAGACGCGTCGACATGGTTTCCCTCCAATCAACGCATGGAGATGGATCGTGATCGGTGTTCAGGGGCGATCGAGGAGGGCCGCTTCGAGCTTCTCGGCGACGCCGAGCGTGCCGGCCCAGTGTCGCATATAGCCTTCGTCGAGCTGGCCCTGAGTGAAGAGGATGTCTTGAATGTCGACGAGATCGCGCGGTCGGCTCGCCACGAGCTTGAACAGAATCAGGTCCTCCGCCGACACGAGCTTCACCCGGAGCCCGTCAACCTCGGCCACGACGTGCCGGTCGATGACTTCCCGTTGGAAAGCCGTCTCTGCGAGGAAGATGTCGGCATCGACACCACGGCC
>CAMARC010000166.1 GCA_945860405.1 Candidatus Kuenenia stuttgartensis
GCTTCGAGACGCTGGCGGTCGCGCCCCTGAACGCGTTCGAGCGACCGCGAGATCGAGATCCCGCCGCGGCCCATCGTCTCGCGACTGGCCCCCTCGGCGAAGTCACCGTTGATCTCGTCATCGATCTTGCCGAGCTTGATGGACGTCAAGCCGCGGTAGTAGTAGGCCCGCGGATCGAGCGTGCCGGCCTCGATGGCGGCCGTCAACGCGTCGTAGGCAGTCTGGTAATTGCCATCGTAGTAGGCATGGACTCCGGCGCCATAGGAGGCTGCCACGCCGAGCGGCTCATCAGCCCGGAGGAGCGCTTGCGTGGTGCCCGGGAGCGTCACGATGCCGGGGATGGCCACCGTCGGCAGACAGGTGACGCCGATCCACAGCCAGCGACCGAACCGCTTCCCGCCCCGCATGCCGATGTTCATTTCCATGCCCGCAGACTCCGACCGAGGTGACGAACGATCCACCGGGGTTTCCGACCCCATTCGTCGTATCGGCAGACCATCGAGACACCGCGCGGAATCGGTCCGCTGCCGGAAGAGTCTGCCACCCCCGGGGGCCTCTCCCCCCGCAGAGTCTGCCCCACCGCACCGCTCGAGGCGCCGCAACGACGTTTCAACAAGTCAGCCGGGCTGCGCCGTGGCATGGCGGCGAAACGTCGGTTCGTCGACAAACACCCCGGCCCGCACCAACTGCACCGCCAGATCCTGTCCTGGCCAGCCCCAAACCGCCAGAAAGCGGTCGAAAATATCCTCCGGGCAATTTCCTTTCGTCTCCACGACGAGGACGCGGCCGTGGCGCTCGTAGGCATTGCCGTCGATCTGCCAGCGCTCCTCCCCCCCCGGCCCCACCCATACGAACGATCCATCGGGCTCGACGAACGCCCGCTCGAGCGCGGCGAGACGCTCGAGCGCCGCGTCGAAATCGCTCGCCATCGTCATCCCCGCCGCGTCGGCCGGGGGCACGATCGTCGGCCAGGTTCCACGGGGATCGACAAGCGGCGGGCCAGAGATCGCAGCGCCGGGAAGCGGATGGAGGGAGACATCGAAGCGGAGATTGCTCATGGTTGTTCCCCCGCTTCCCGGTCAGCGGCAGTCCGGCCGTTCAGGCTGCGTCAACGATCCACGCCCCCGCATCGGCCCGCGCCGGCGACCATCCCTGCTGACGAGCGTTCGCCGACCATTCTGCCACAGGGTCGCCGAGCGACGAGACCCCCACGGTGCCCCCCCCACGCTCAGTGATCACGGCCGTGGCCGGGGAGCGCGGCGGCGTCGGAAGGGGGGAGATCTCCCGAACGCCGGGAAGGCCACGATCGCGGCCAAGATCGACTCCCCGCCTCGCCCCCAGACCGATCATCCGGTGGCCCTCGAGGGGCATGGAGGCATCGACCGGCGCATGCCCGAGGACGAGGAATCCGCTGTCAGATCCGACCGTGGCAATCGGCCGATCTCCCCCGAGGTGATCGGCAAGGTGATCGGCAGCGTCCGACGCGGTGCGCCCGGCTGAGGCGCGCCGGTCGATCGCGGCCAACCGGCCGGCGAGCGCGTCGACGACATCGAACGACGCCTCGTTCCAGGGGCTCGCTCCGGTCAGGCCCGAACCCCGGGCCACGCGGTGCCAAGCCGATACGCTCCGCAGCCATTCGTCATGCACCCGGCCTGCGATGGCCGAGTCTTGGCTGGCGGTGCACCACGCCGCGACCGCGACGGCGAGGCCGAGAGGATCGGCAGCCCGGAGGGAGGCAAGGAGCAGACGCCGTGCGTCGGGCTCGATGGCCCCGATCGGGGCCGAGGCGGCGAAGCGGGTGAGGAGATCGACGCGGAGGCTCTCCCCGAGGCTCGGGCCGACCCCGGAAGCCCGGTCTGTCATCCAGATCGGATCGCTGCTGTCGCCGTGGATGACGCGGACACCGCGGGCATCCCACGCCGCGCCTACGCCGATCCCGGTGCGTTCGGCCGACGTCCGGGAGGCCTCGAGGCTGAGGCCGGCGTCGAGGTTGCCCTCGAGGACGGAGAGCCCCACCGGAACGGACAGCGTGGCACCGTGGACAGGGCGGCCATGCCGGTCGGCCCTGGAAACATGGACGCCGTGGCGCACCATCGCCAGCATCCCGCGGATCACACTCCGTCCGACCCGGAGCGTCCCCGCCATGACCCGCTCGCGGATCGCCCGTGCTTTGGCGCCGCGCTGCCACGGTCGGCTCGACCCGAGCCATTCGCGCGAGGCGAGCCAGTCGAAGGTATCGCCGGCAAAGACGACATCGACCCGCGGCACAGGGTCGTAGCGGCCATCGCTTTGCCAACCGGCACGGACAGCGGCTCTGATCAGCTCGGCGCGGAATCGTCCCATCATCCCGGCGGCCGGCGACGGCCACAGGGAGCCGTCACCGATCTCCCAATTGGCGGTGACGACGATCATGGTCAGCGGGGCCTGCGGAGACGATGGAGGGAAGCGCCTCCAATGTCTCTCCATCGGCCCCCGGATCGAGCGTCCCACCGGGCATGGGCGGTGACACCGTTTGCCACGGTCGCACCGGTCGTGCGGCGGACGCGGCTGGGGCGTCAGGGGCCGAGAAAGGTCGTCGTGCACTCCGACTCGGTCCGCCCCTCGAGTTCGTCGCCAGAGAGCGTCGCGACGGCGGTGGCGCGCGTGCCCGCTCCGGCGGGGAGCTTGTAGGTGACCTCGAAGGTCGAGTGTCCCCCGGGGGGAATCGAATTGATCCCGTCGAAGGTCAGCGTCTGTCCCTCGGTCGTCACTCGCGGCGGGATCGGATCGCCGATGACACGGGCCTGACTGGGGAGATTCACCACCAGCCGCAGCCGGCCCGAATCGATGCTGCCGTCGTTGGTAACCGTACAGACGATCCGCGTCGATCCCCCATCCTGGACCGGATCGTCACAGTCGGCGATGGAGACACGCACCCCGGCCTCTCGCGGCGTCCGCAGCGGAGGAGCCGTCGAGCGGATGAGGACGAACGATTCGTCGGCCACCATCACGCCGGTCGAACTCTGCGAGAGGATCGCCTTGACCTTCGCCCGGGAGGCCTGCCCACCACGGGCACTGGCAGGCAGCTTGGGGGAGAGATTGATCTGTCGAGTGATTCCCCCCCGCGGCTCGATCGGCGGCAGCGTCCAGGAGACGCTGTTGGTGCCGAGGACGAGGCCGGTGGAACCTTCCAGCGGCGTGTAGATCGGATCCCAGGTCAGCTCGAGCGTCGTCGGCCCGGAGGGGGCGTTTCCGGTGTTTCGCACCGTGGCTTGGAATTCGCCCACGGCCCCTTCGAGGATTTCCGGCGGGCCGGTCATGTCGAGTTCGAACGAGGCAGCGGCAGGGGGCGCCGTCGCCGTCATCGGCGGACGGGCGGGAATCGCCGCGGCCGGAGGAATCGCCACAGCCACCGGCGCGGGGGTCACCGGAGCCGGGGCGATGACGGACGCCGTCGGTGCCGGGGCAACCGGCACCGGGAGCGGTGGCGGCAAGGCTGGCGTCGGCACCGGAGCGGGCGCCACCGGGACGGCCGGCGCCGCTGCCACGGCTGCCACCGGCGCTGTCACGAGCACGCACTCGGTGGCTCCGCCCATGAAGGTGTGCGCTTGGTCGAGGATCTCGACCCGATGACACTGCCGCCCTGGTTCGTCGGTGAGGAAGTCGAGCGTCAACCGACGCGAGGTTCCGGCGGCCATGTCGATCGTGCCACGCTGCTCGATCGGGCTGGCCGATGCCTCGTGATGAAATCCCCGATCGAAGTAATCGACGACCCGCAGTCCCGTCAGCGGCCGACCCGATCGGTTGACCAATTCGACCTCGAACGAAACCTTCTCACCGAGCGTGGCGGCCAGCGGCCCGGTGATGTTGACGAGGACCGGATCCTGACCGGGGACGACAGCGGCGGCCGAAGGCGCCACCGGCAGGGGGGCCTGCACGGGCAGCGGGGCCTGCGGAAACGGCTGCGGCACAGCGATGGCAGGCGTGGCCACCGGCTGTGGCACACCAATCGGCACCGGGACGCCGACGGCAGGGCCGACGGGGATGGCCCCGGCCCGCGGAGGGACGGTGACGCCGGGCGGAAGCGGCGGCGGGAGCACTTGCGCCGAGGCGACGCCCGCTCCAGCGATCACGAATGCCGCCCCCAGACAAAGCCAACGGAGCATCGCCCCGCCCGCCCATCGGGCCGATCCGGCGCCAAGGGCCGATCCGGCGCCAAGGGCCGATCGACGGGAAGCCGCAGGGCAAAGCACGGTGGCGACGGGGGATCGCATCGGCATGTCGGGCCCTTCACGCTGTCGACAGTCGGAAACCGTCGGATGGTGGATTGGCGGGAAACGCGTCGAGCCGGGATGGCGACGGCGTTGACCCGGGGGTCAGGTGCGGAGAGCGTACCACGCCAGAGGAGTGGCCGCCCACCGGCGTTTGTGCCGAAAAAACGACCTTTTGGCCCGCGCGTCGATCGGGTGAATGGGGCTGCCTGGCAGGATCCACGGCCAATCCGCCCCTGCAACGCTCCCCGGCTCGCAAGCCGATCGGGTGGAAAAAGACAGCCGCAGCTGCCAAATCCCCGGCTGCCGGCGGCCGATCATTCCTCGGGTCGGTGGCGGACGATGTCCCCCTCGACCATGTAGATCACGTCCTCGGCGACATTCGTTGCCATGTCGGCGATCCGCTCGATGTGCTTCGTGATCGAGTTGATGCGGAGGAGGACCTCGACGTTCTCCGGATGCTCCTTGATGCCGGCGAGGATTCGCTTGCGGACCTTCTGGCGGGCCTCGTCGACGACGTCATCCTGTTCGCGGATCCTCCGCGCCAGGACCGGGTCGGCATCGATCACCGCCGCCAGGCATTCCCGCACCATCTCCTCGGCCTGCATCGCCATCGTGCGGATCTCCGGAGGGAGGTCGACAGGCCCCGCCCCCTCGAGTTGGGCGACGCGCTTGGCGATGTTCTTCGCCAGGTCGCCCATCCGCTCGAGATCGTTGTTGATCTTGAGGACTGCGACGACGAAGCGGAGATCGGCCGCCACCGGCTGATAGAGCGCGAGGATCTTGAGGCATTCCTCCTCGACCTCGACCTCCATCCGGTCGATCGCATCGTCACTCGCGAGGACGCGCTGCGCGAGTTGAACGTCGCGGTTGATCACCGCCGAGATCGATTTGGAGATCGCTTCCTCGACGACGGTGCCGACGCGGCGGATCTTCTCCTTGAGATTGCCGATCTGCCGTTCGATGTGCCGGGTCATCGATGCCTCCCGCCGGGAGCCTCCGTTGAAATGTCCTCACACCGAAAGCGTGTCATGCAGAGCTCAGCCGAATCGCCCCGTCACGTAGGCCTCGGTCTCGCGGAGCACAGGCTTTGTGAAGATGTCGGTCGTCGGGCCGTACTCGATCAGCCGCCCGAGATACATGAAGGCCGTGTAGTCGCTCGAGCGGCTCGCCTGCTGCATGTTGTGGGTGACGATGAGCACGGAGTAGAGCCCGCGGAGTTCCTGGATGAGGTCCTCGACCTTGCCGGTGGCGATCGGATCGAGCGCCGAACAGGGCTCGTCGAGGAGGAGCACCTCCGGCTCGGCAGCGATGGCCCTCGCGATGCACAAACGCTGCTGCTGACCCCCGGAGAGCCCCAGGGCGCTCTCGCTGAGTCGATCCTTGACCTCGTCCCACAGCGCGGCGCCGCGAAGGCTCCGCTCACAGACCTCGTCGAGGACGGGTCGCCTCGATTCACCGTCGATCCGCAGGGCATAGACGACGTTCTCGTAGATGCTCATCGGAAACGGATTGGGGCGCTGGAAGACCATCCCCATCCGCTTGCGCAGCTCGATGACGTCCATCCGTTGGTCGTAGATCGGGTCGCCATTGAGCCGCATCTCGCCGGTGATCCGCACGCTCGGCACGAGGTCGTTGAGCCGGTTGACGCTGCGGAGGAGGGTCGACTTCCCGCAACCACTCGGGCCGATCAGCGCCGTCACCTTGCCGTGGGGGATCGGCATGGTGATCGAGTGGAGCGCCTGCTTCGTGCCATACCAGAGATTGAATCGATCGATCTCGAGGACGGCCGGCGTCTGCCGCACCCGCTCGTGAACCTCAGGCTCCACCTGGCCACCGGCGGCCACCACGGCGAGGCGGTCGGTGGCGGGGCCGGCCGAAGGGGGCGGCTGGCGGGGATCGGCGGGCGATGGTGAGGTCGACATCGTGCAGACTCGCGGGGAACGGAGGGGCACCCATCGGGCTTCAGAACTGCTGGGAGACGTATCGGCGTCGCAACCGGCCGCGGATCCAGATCGCCGCCACGTTGAGCAGCGCGATGATCGCGACGAGCAGGAACGTGATCGTGAACACCATCGGCTTGGCCGCCTGACTGTTCGGGCTCTGGAAGCCGACGTCGTAGATCAGATAGGCCAGATGCATGAACTCCCGCTCCGGATGAACGTAGGGGAACGTCCCGTCGATGGGGAGATCGAGCGCGAGCTTCTTGACGCCGACGAGCATCAGCGGCGCCACCTCGCCGGCGCCCCGGGCCATCGCCAGGATAAGCCCGGTCATGATTCCCGGAAGGGCCCGGGGGAGCACGATCCGCCGGATCGTCTGCCACTTGCTCGCGCCACAGGCATACGAGCCCTCGCGCATCGAGTTGGGCACCGCGGAAAGGGCCTCTTCGGTCGCCACAATCACCACCGGCAGCGTGAGCAGCGCCAGCGTCAGCGAGGCCCAGAGGAGCCCGCCGGTGCCGAAGGTCGGCTGGCCGTCGGCGACGAGCGCCGGGCGGAAGAGGAGCTCGTCGATCGAGCCCCCGAGGACGTAACAGAAGAATCCCAGGCCGAAGGCACCGTAGACGATGCTCGGCACACCAGCCAGATTGTTGATGGCGATGCGGACGGCAGCCGTCAGCGGACCGCGCGACGCATACTCCCGCAAATAGAGCGCGGCGAGAACGCCGAACGGGGCAACCAGAAGCGCCATGATCAGCGTCATCGCGATCGTGCCCCAGATCGCCGGGAAGACACCGCCGGCGCTGTTGGCCTCGCGGGGATCGTCGCCGAGAAACTCCCCCCACCGCGAGGCGTAGACCCCGAGGCGTTCCTGGAAGGAGGCCTTGTTGGGCTGCCAGGCCCGGACGATGTCTGCCAGCGGGAGGACGATCGTCTCCCCGGAGGCGGTGGTGAACTCGAGCCCCCAGCCTTCGTTGCCGGCCCGCAGTTCGGCCGTCCGCTCATCGAGCCGGCGTTCCTGCGCCTCGACCTCCGCGGCCACGGCTTTCTCAGCCACGGCCGCCGCAGTCCCGGCCGGCGAGTCGGCGCCGGTGGCAAGCTCGGCTTTGACGACCGCCAGACGCGCCGCGCGGAGCTTCCGCTGAAGTACGCCCCGGTCTCCCTTGTCGATCCGCCACGCCTCCCGCCAGCGTCTCCGCACGTCGGGATGCTGCTCGCGGAATCCGCGCCACGCCTCTTCGCCTCCGGCGGCGACGACCTCGTCGCCATGGAGCAGGCGCGTCGGAAAACCTTGGAATCGCCCCCCTTCGAGCCGCTCGACGACGGTCGCCTCGGCCGGGCGCGTCGTGGCCGTCACCTCGCCGTCGTCAAACCACTCGAAGTGCTTCCCGGTCAGTTCGAAATTGGCCGTGCGGATCAGGCGCCGGCCGGTGCCGTCGGGGGCCTTGTCGCGCCCCGTCTCCTCGCCGAGCACCTTCCGGCCATCCGTCAGCTCGATCAGTTCGATCGGGCGCGGCCAGAACGTCGCCACCCCCTCCGAGACGATGTAGCCGAGGAGCCCGATGATCATGGTCATGGCCAGGGCCAGGCAGCCGCCGGTGAGCCAGACCCACGCTTCGCCATGGGCGGCGAGCGCGGCGTGAGTCGAGCGACGGCGGCGAAGCGGATCAGAGCTCATGCGACCTCCTCCGGAAACGCTCGCGGATGATCTCGGCGACGGTGTTGAGGACGAACGTCAGCGAGAACAGGGTCAGCGCCGCCAGAAACAAGACCCGATAGTGCGAGGAGCCGC
>CAMARC010000167.1 GCA_945860405.1 Candidatus Kuenenia stuttgartensis
CCAGCAGCTCCGGCCGCTGCTGACGGCCCCGAAGCGTCGATCATGTCGGTGAAGTACATCCCGGCGTACTTCATCACGGTCCTCGCCGCCGGTCTGGGCCTGTTCGTGGCCTGCAAGTTCAGCGGTCGGCGACGCGACGTGTAGCCTTCTGCTGCTGCGTGTTCAGCAGCGGACTTCGTCGGCTCGCCCGACCGCCTTCATTGTGCGGAGGAAGTGGGGGCCAGCCTGGAGCGGCGATTCTGCCGGGGCATCGACTTTGACGCGCTCGGCACTCCGCCGCAGGTGCGGGGCATGGAAGAACTCGGCGATCCGGCCCACCACCGTCTCCTGCTCCACGGCCTGGAGTTCCGGGTAGATCGGCAGGGCGAGGGTTTCAAGCGCCGCCCTCTCCGTCTCCGGCAGGTCGCCGACACCCCAGCCGAGGTGGGCGAAGCACTTCTGGAGGTGGAGCGGCACGGGATAGTAGATCTCGGTGCCAACGCCGCACTTCGCCAGGTGGGTTCGCAGGGCGTCCCGCTGGCCACCGGCGATGCGGACGACGAACTGATTCCAGACGTGGCGTCCGCGCGGTTCGTCGGTCGGCACGGTGACATGGCGATCGAGGTCGTACTCGGCGAACAGTTCGGCGTAGCGGGCCGCATTTTCCTGTCGCCCGGTCGTCCAGCGGTCGAGGTGCGGGAGCTTGACCCGCAGAACCGCGGCCTGGATTGAATCGAGGCGGCTGTTGATGCCGACGACCTGGTGGTAGTAGCGCGGCTCCATGCCGTGAACCCGCAGGAGTTTGAGCTTCGCGGCGAGGTCGTCCCGCGTGGTCGTCATGAAGCCGCCGTCGCCGACGCCACCGAGATTTTTCGTCGGATAAAAGCTGAAGCAGCCGATGTCGCCGAGGCCGCCGGAGCATCGTCCGTGCCAGGTGGAGAGGATCGATTGGGCGGCGTCCTCGATCACCGGGATGCCGGCGCTGTTGGCGATCGGCATGAGCGCATCGAGGTCGGCGGTGCGGCCGAAGAGGTGAACGGGAATGATCGCCTTCGTGCGCCGGCTGATCTTCCGCTTCACGTCGGCCGGGCTGACGAGGTAGGTGTCGGGATCGATGTCGGCGAAGATCGGCACGCCGCCGAGACGCGTCACGGCGCTGGCGGTCGCGAAGAAGGTGTAGCTCGGCAGGATCACCTCGTCTCCGGCCTTGATGTCGAGGGCCATCAGGGCGAGGAGGAGCGCGTCGGAGCCGGAGGCGCAACTGATGGCGTGCGGCACGCCCAGAAGCCGTGCCAGTTCGGTCTCGAGATCGGTGACGTCGGGGCCGAGGATGAACCGCCCGGAGTCACACACCCGCTCGATGGCCGCGCGGATCTCGTTTCTTAAAGTCGCGTACTGGCGATCGAGGGCGAGGAGCCCGACCTGCGGCAGGAATCCCTGCGTCTGGTCGGAGGCTGCCGTCTGATCGGCGGGGGTGGCTGAGGGGGTCGTGTTCGTGCGGATCATGAAGTCCTGCTCCGGTCCTAACCGCGTTCGGGGGCGGGCGTCTGCCGGGGGTGTCTCAACACCCCGCCGCCCTCGTCGTCATGCGTTCGTGATCGTCACAATCGTCACAGCCGCTTCAGTCATTCGGGCGGCGGCTAGGGCGTTCCCTGATCTGCTTCACCGGCCTTCAGTCCCGTGAGGGCCCGAGGGGTGGAAAAGGGGGGAATAGGGGAGCTTTCCTCTCCCGGTCAAGGTCAGGGGTTGGCGGGAACGTGTCCGTTCCTCTCCTTCATTCGCAGGCCGCCAGCCAACGCCAACCGATCGGCGAAAACCGGACACGGTCTGGCAGAGTGGGGGGGTGGGGAGATCGGCGCTGCCTTGGGCGATCGGGCGATCGGGGGCGATCCCCTCCGCAAGGTTTGACATCACCCCTCCAGCAACCCTAGATTCCTTCTGTTTCCAGGTCGCCGTCGGTACTGGACGAGCTTTGTCACGATGGACAGGACGCCCGGAGGTGGCGAGGCTCGGCTGGACGTTTCTTCCCGATGATCACTCCGGCGGCCATTGGGGCCGTCCTCGGAGTTGACCGGGACTCTGCAGGGGGAGTCGAGCGGAGGTCGGGGGCTTTTTGCCCCGGCGCCGCGAGTCGGATGGCAGCCATGACGCTCATCGATCTTGGGCCGATCGCCCAGAGGCTCGGCCTGCCAGTTGGCGGTGTCGACGCGGTGGTACGACTCCTCGACGAGGGGAACACCGTTCCCTTCCTCACCCGCTACCGGCGCGACCAGACCGGAGGGCTCGACGAGGTCGAGATCCGCAGGATCGCCGAGGCTGTCGCGAAGGCTCGGCAGATCGCCGACCGCAAGCAGACGATCCTTCGCACGATCAAGGGACAGGGAAAGCTCACGGAGACGCTCGAACAGCGGATCGAAGCGGCGACGAGCACAAAGCAACTCGAAGACATCTACCTTCCCTTCAAGCCACGGAAACTCTCGCTGGCGGAGATTGCCCGGCAGCGGCGACTCGAACCCCTCGCCCGTGAGATCCTCTCAGCCGACCCGGCAGCGGCCGATCTCGACAAGCGCGCTGCCGACTTCATCGATACCGATGCCCAAGTGGCGACGGTTGCCGATGCCCTCCTCGGCGTCGGGCACATCATCGCGGATGTGTTCGCCGAACGGGCCGACGTCCGCCAAGCGCTGCGGGGGATCCTTTCCAAGCAGGCGCATCTCACCAGCCAGCGAGTGGAGACGGAGGGGAAGGCCCTCTCCAAGGACGAGAAGCACTACCGCGATTACTTCAAATACTCCGAGCACATTCAGCGGATTCCCCCTCACCGTGCCCTGGCAATCAATCGTGGCGAACGGGCCCGGTTGCTGAAAGTTCGGATCGAGGGGCCGATCGACGAGATGCAGGCGGCGGCCGAGGCGCTTCTGGTCGATCCTGCCCACCCGCACGCTGAGTTCCTTCGCGGCTGTGCGCGGGACTCCGTCACCCGTCTGGTGCTCCCGAGCCTCGAGCGGGAGGTCCGTCGGGAGATCACCGAATACTGCGAGGGGCATGCCGTCGCCGTGTTCGCCCGCAACCTCCGCAATCTCCTCCTCCAACCGCCGGTCAGCGGCAAACGCGTGCTGGCCCTCGACCCCGGCTTCAAGAGCGGCTGCAAGGCGGTCGTGGTCGACGAATGCGGCATGCCGCTCGAGCATGCCGTGCTGCCGATCATCGGCCAGAAGGAGAAGCGCGAGGCGTCCGGTGCACGGATCGTGGAGCTTGTTCAGAAGCATTCCGTGAATGTGATCGCGGTGGGCAACGGCACGGCCGGTCGGGAGACCGAAACGCTCGTTGCCGAGCTGGTCACAGGCCCACTCCAGGAGACC
This sequence comes from Candidatus Kuenenia stuttgartensis, assembly GCA_945860405.1. Lineage (GTDB taxonomy): Bacteria > Planctomycetota > Planctomycetia > Pirellulales > UBA1268 > QWOP01. Next base: position 3,342 of record CAMARC010000167.1, read on the forward strand.
GACGTCGCCTTCTGCGTGGTCAACGAGGCGGGGGCGAGTGTCTATTCGACGAGCGCCTACGCCCGAGAAGAGCTTCCCAACCACGAGGCCGCCGTCCGCGGGGCGGTGTCAATCGGCCGTCGCCTCCAGGATCCGCTCTCGGAGCTTGTGAAGATCGAGCCGGCGAACATCGGCGTCGGTCTCTATCAGCACGACGTCAAGGCCCGGCACCTCAATGCCTCGCTCGACGCGGTCGTGGAAAGCTGCGTGAACTACGTCGGCGTCGACGCCAACACCGCCAGCCCCGCGCTCCTCCGCTACGTCTCGGGGCTCAACCAGACGATGGCCAAGGGCTTCCAGGAATGGCGTGCGAAGAACGGCGCCTTCACCAGCCGGGCGCAGTTCCTCGAGGTGCCGGGATTCGGTGAAGCGGCCCATGTCCAGGCAGCCGGGTTCCTCAAGATCACCGGCGGCAGCAACCCCTTCGACTCTACGTGGATCCATCCCGAGAGCTATGAGGTCGCCGCGAAGGTTCTCGAGCGGCTCGGAGGAACCTCGGAGGATCTTGCCAACCGCCAGCGGGCCGGGGCACTGGCTGAAAAGGCCGCGGCCCTCGATCTGCCGAGCCTCGCCGAAGAACTCGGCGTCGGCCGCCTGCTGCTGTCCGACATCGTCGATCAGCTCGCTCGTCCGGGGCGCGATCCCCGCGAGGATCTCCCCCAGCCGTTCTTCAAGAAGGGGGTTCTCAAGCTCGAGGATCTCCAACTGGGGATGGAGCTCCACGGTGCCGTGCTCAACGTCGTCGACTTCGGGGCGTTTGTCGACATCGGGCTTCACGACAGCGGGATGGTCCACATCAGCCAGCTGTCGCGGAAGTTTGTCGGCGATCCGCACGACATCGTCAGCGTCGGTCAGATCGTCAAGGTGTGGGTGCTCGAGATCGACAAGAACCGCCGGCGTGTCGCCCTCACGATGATCCAGCCCGGATCGCCCGATCCACGGGGCGCTGGCCGGGGGCCACGCGGTCGCCGCGGCGGTCAGCAAGGGCAGGGCGAAGGGGGAGCCCCCGCCGAGGGCTCCACCGGCTCGCGTCCTCCGCGTCGTCGTCCGGAAGGGGCACAGGGGCAGCAGCCAGTTGGCGGCGGACAGCCCGCCGGTGGACAGTCCGAGCAGGGGAGGGGGCGTGGTGGCGATCAGGGCCGCCCCCCGCGTGCATCGTCATCGACTGGCGGAGCGCCGGCGGGTGGCGGACGAGCGGGGGAGGGTGGTCGTCCTCCCCGGAGTCTTGGCGGGCGCCGCGACCAGCAGCGTTCCTCCCAGCCGGCGATGGGGCGCGTCTACGAATCAAAGAAGACGGGCCGCGATGCGGCGCCGATCACGAAGGCACAGATCGAGGGGAAGGAGCCGCTGCGAACCTTCGGCGCTCTCAAGCAACTCTTCACGACCCTCAACGAGCCTCCCGTCGCGGAGCCGGTTGCGGAAGCCAAGCCTGAGAAGGCGAAGCGGAAGCCCGCCCCAGCAGCCCCGGAGACGCCTGTGAGCGGGGCAACCGACCTCACCGGTGGCGAGATGCCACCGGCCCAGGTGCCAACTCCTGCTCCTGCCCCAGAGGCGCCGAGTGAGCCCGCCGCCGACCAGAGTGATCCGCCGGCCGTTTGATCGGCCACGAGGTGGTCACGCGGGCTGAGGGCGTGCCGCGAGTGTTGGCCGCGGCGATTGTCACCACGGCGCGGCGCTCGATGCCGCGGCGAGCAGCCCCTCGGCACTCGTTGCGGCTCCGGGTTCACGGCTCGGTTGGGCCGTTCTCGAATGATCCCCGTTTCCTGGGGGCCCCTTTTGCTGTGCGGCCTCGCGACGTCCCAAAGAAGGGCCGGTGACTCAACGTTCGCGGAACGTGATCCGTCCCTTGGTGAGGTCGTAGGGGGAGAGTTCGACCTTCACTTTGTCGCCCGGAACGATACGGATGAAGTTCTTCCGCATCTTGCCGGCGACGTGGGCGTTGACGATGTGCCCACCGGTGATCTGCACCCGGAAGCGGGTGTTGGCGAGAGCCTGCGTGACGACCCCCTCCACTTCGAGAGCTTGTTCTTTTTCGGCCATGGATTCCCGGATCTGAACGGAGCAGCGGGGAAGGCTTCCCCGCGGGTTGCCTAGCTTGAACCAAGGATCGTACCCCGCCCCGGCGGGACGGTCCAGCGCGGATCGCCGGCCGGGGTTGGGCGCCAGGCCAGACCAGGGGGCTGAAAAGCCTGGAAAACAGCGGTCATTGGTTCCCTGGTGCGGGCGGAATGGTGCGGGAGGAATCGATCCGTCTTGCCAGGGGGGAATCAGTCGTCGCCGACGGCTGCGGGGGCCGATCCCGAGGCGTTCCATCGCAGGTAGGCATCGAGGAAGCCGTCGATGTTGCCGTCGAGGACGCTCTGGAAGTTGCCGACGTAATGCCCTGTTCGCTGATCCTTCACCCGCTGGTCGGGGTGGAGGAAGTAGTTGCGGATCTGCGAGCCGAAGCCCGTCTTCGGCTTCGACTGGTGCTGGGCGTGCTTCTCCTGCTCCCGCTTTTCCTCTTGGATCCGGGCAATCCGGGCGCGGAGCATCTTCAAGGCGGTGGCCCGGTTCTTGTGCTGGCTCCGCTCGCTCTGGCACTGGACGACGATGCCGGTGGGAAAGTGGGTGATGCGGATGGCGCTCGACGTCTTGTTGACGTGCTGGCCACCGGCGCCGCTGGCTCGGAAGACGTCCTCGCGGATGTCGCCGTCGTTGATCTCCACCTCGGTGTCGTCGTCGGGGATTTCCGGGGCGACGTCGACGGCGGCGAAGCTCGTCTGCCGCTTCCCTTCCGAATTGAAGGGGCTGATCCGGACGAGCCGATGGATCCCCGACTCCCCCTTGAGATGGCCGTAGGCCCACGGGCCCCGGATCGCGACGGTGGCACTCTGGATTCCGGCCACCTCGTCATCCTGGCGGTCGAGGAGCTCGATGGCAAACTCGTGCTTGGCGGCCCAGGCGGAATACATCCGCAGGAGCATCTCGGCCCAGTCGTTGGCGTCGGTGCCGCCGTCGCGGGCATTGAAGCTCACGAGGGCATCGGAGGCGTCGTGGGGGCCGGACAGGAGCGAGGCAAGCTCGAGGGCGTCGAATTTTCTTTCGAGGCTCTCGGCCTCGCGGAGGAGCTCCCCTTCGAGCGATTCGTCCTCGCGGGCGAGCTCTTCGAGGGCCTCGAGATCGGCGCTCGCGCCGAGCGCCTCATCGAGCGGCTTGAGGATCGTGTTGACCGCCTTCAGCTCGGCGACCGTGCCCTGGGCCTTCTCGGGATTATCCCAGAAGCCGGGCTGAGACATCGCGTCTTCGATACGGGCGGCGTGCTTCTTGCGTCCAGCCCAGTCAAAGAGAGTCTCGGAGCTGGAGGAGCCGGGCGCGAATCGTGCTAGAGCGGGTGTGCAGTGCTGTGTCCATGGGGCGGATTGTACGCACAAGCGCCCCCGCGGAGAAGCCGAGCGTTGCCGGCGCAGGGAGCCTCGCGGGCGGAAGGGCCGATTCGGGGGGCATGGAGGGCTGGGAGTGGCGGCTGGCCGCGAAGCTCGCCCGGAAACGGGCCCACGCTCAGCTCCGCTGCACGCGGCTCCCCGGCAGCCGGCGGACGAGCCTGCGCATCTCGAGAACGGCGATCGTGGCGAGGACCTGCGAGGCGGCCAGCTCCGAGCCGTCGACGACGGCGTCGATGGCGACGCCGGCGGCACCGCCGGCGCTGACCAAATCGAAGATCGTCCGCTCCAGCCCCTCGAGCCCGAGTTCCGCGGGGCTTGCCACCTCCCGCCCACTCTCGAGCTTCACCGGCTCGAACAGCGGCCCGAGCTCCTCGAGGATGTCGTCGACGGAGCCGACGAGCTTGGCGCCGTCGCGGATCAGCCCATGGCTCCCCTTCGACAGCCGGCAGTCGACCGGCCCCGGCACGGCAAACACCTCGCGCCCCTGCTCACCAGCGAGCCGGGCCGTGATCAGCGCCCCGGAGCGATCGGCCGCCTGGACGACCACCGTGCCGAGCGACAGCCCGGCGACGATCCGATTGCGCTGCGGGAAGGCGCCGGCATGGGGGGAAGCGAGCGGGGGGGATTCGCTGATCAGGGCCCCATGGGCGATCACCTCGAGGGCGAGTTGATCGTGCTCCGGGGGATAGATGTTGAGCACGCCGCTGCCGAGGACGGCGATCGTCCGGCCGCCGGCGGCGATGGCGCCACAGTGCGCGGCCGCGTCGATTCCGCGGGCCAGGCCGCTGGTGACGGTGTATCCGGCGCGGGCGAGGCCGGCAGCGAGCTGCTCGGTGATTCGCCTTCCATAAGCATTGGCATGGCGCGAGCCGACGATGGCCACAGAGAGCGCGTCAGCAGGCGCGAAGGCGCCGCGCACAAAGAGGATCGGCGGCGGATCGGGGATCGTGGCGAGGAGCCGAGGATAGTCGGGATCTCCTTCGAGGATGATCTGCACGTTCTCGCGCTCGCAGACGCGGAGCGTCTCGTCGACAAATCTCCCGTCGGCGTTTTCGCGGATCGAGGCGGCGATTTTGACGCCGACGCCATCAACCCGCTGGAGTGCCGCGGACGAGGCGGCAAACACGGCCGCCGGTGAGCCGAACGCGGCGAGGAGCATCCGATG
>CAMARC010000168.1 GCA_945860405.1 Candidatus Kuenenia stuttgartensis
TCCTCCTCGATGCGACGGAGCGTGACGAGATTCGGGCCGAGGCGTCGCAGCGCCCGCTTCTTCTCGCGCGTGTTGGTCACGGAGACCTCGATCGTCCGATCGAGACGCACCCGGCCGGCCTGGATCTTCTCGAGCAGTTGGATGGCACCGGCAAGGATCAGGTCGTTGCCGAGCAGCGTGTCGCGAAATTTCCGGCGCCACCACTCGATCCGCTGGGCCGACGAGATCTCGGTGTCCCGGGTGAGGAGAGGGATCCCGCCCATCTGGAGGAGGTAGAGGCGGACAGGATCGTCGATCGCCCCGATCTTCCGGGGCGCGACGGGCTTCGCGGCCGGGCGACGGGGAGGAGCGGCGGTCAGGTCGGGGGAACGGCGCATCGGATTCCTCTCGGGCAAGGTGCACGGGTCAGGCAAGGTCTTCCGCTCCTGCCGTGCATGCGGGATGCCGGACGGCCTCCGGGAACACAGACCTGGCGTTTTCCCGCGAAAAACGCCCCTTTCACCGACCCGACCACCGGCAACACGCCCCCGGAACTGTCGCCGCCGGGCGACACGCGTCGACGCCGGGTCGACCGGCTGCGACGCGGAACAGCGTTTGTGTCAAGAAAGCCGCGGCGGGGGAACGAAACAGACCACGGAGGGAGCGAGGGGCAGGGGATATACTCCAGTCCCGCTTCACGTCTTGGGCGCGACGCTCAGGACGGCCGCCGGCCTGGCCCCCCTCCATGGGCCCGAGCGACAGGTGCCGCATGCCGCTGATCCCCTTGATCATCCTCGGACTCCTGTTCCTCGTGGGGGCGATCGCCCTCGGGATCGGCCACAAGGGCTGGAGCTGGGGGACGATCGCCGCCGCTTGGCTCGTTCTGCTCACGTCCGTGGGGGCGTTCTTCCTCGTCGGCATGCTCGGCCAGCGCGAACGGGAGTGGCGGAAGATCGTCGCTTCCTATCAGGCCGCCATCGCCCGCGAACGGGACGCGCTGGTACCGGCCGCCGGCAATCTCCGGCCCGATCCAGCCTCGAAGCCGCTTTCGAAACTCGAGGACGAGCGTGATCGTTGGACACGCGTTCGTGACAGGATCAACACCTGGCGGGGGCGCCACTGGGACGACGCCGACTTCGTGGCGCCCGCGGAGGGTCGCCCGGGCACGATCACGATCACCGGTCTGGAAAACTCCACGATCAATCCGGGCGCCGAACTGTACGTCTTCGACACGATGCCGATCGAGCAGGGGGGGCGTTTCCTCGGGGCCTACCGGGTCGATGCTGTCGACAAAAACGTCTTCAAGGTGTCGAACATCTCGGTCCCCGATGCCGCCGATCTCAAAGCCCTCGCCCAACCGCGGGATGGCAAGGCGGTCGTCTACGAAGATCTGCCGATCGACCGCTCGATCGCCTTTCACCGCACCCCGGTCCCCGCGGCCGCTGGCGGCGTCGCCGCGGCCGGCGATGGCGGCGACGCTCCCGCTGGCGATGGCGCCGCCGCGACGCCGACCGAATCCCTCGACGGCTCGGCTGGCCCTCGAAAGAGTGACCCGGAGGCGATGCTCCGGCACCTCGAGCGGAAGCTGGAGGAGTTCCGCCTCCATGACACGGTGATCGGCGGGACGGAGCCTGCCGATCCGGCCACGGCGCCGGCCCCCGACGCGGAGTCGACGCCTGCCGATGGCGAGAGCCCCGTCGCAGCCTCAGAAGCGAGCGCGCCAGGAGTGAGCCGGCTGGTCTCCGATCCGATGCTGTCTGAGACACCGCCGCTGGGGGTCCGGTGGGCGCGGGTCGTTTTCAACAAGCCGTTGGAATACACCTGGCCGGACGGGACGACCTCCAGCTTCAAGGAGGGGGAGATCCTTCCGTCGATCCCGGCCGAGCAAGTCGCCCTGCTCCGCCAGCGCGGTGCCGACTTCACCTCGACATGGTCGATTCCGCCGGGGCTCTACTGGGCCAACGTCGAGTTCAAGCAAGCCCAATCGTTCCCGCGCCGCCAAGGCGAGCCGATCGAGTTCGAGCCGGGGCGCACCGTTCAATTCGATCTCGAAACCGCCAAGGGGTTGGAGAAGGAGGGGGTCGCCTCGATCACCGCGGTGATCTTTCGGCGCCCGCTTGCCGACGGCAACGTCGCCCTCCGCGGAGCAGGGCAGTTCCAGGCCGATGGCAAGGCTCTGCCCATCGAGGTCAACGGCCTCGTGGTGATGCGCCGGATTCTCGAGGAGGACAAGCGTTCGATCGACTCCTCGATCGGCCAACTCAAAGGGGCCAAGGCGAGCACCGATCAGGAAATCGCCCTCCGGAAGAACGAGCGGAGCGAACTCGAGGACGACATCGGGCACTGGCGAAGCGACGTCGATGCCGCCGAACAGACGGCCGCGTCGTTCGAATCGAGGCTCTCCTCGCTCCGCCGGGAACTCTCGGCCTCGGAAGAGGCCATCGGGACGCTGGGCCGTGAGTTCACCGCCGCCGTCGACACCCTGACCCGAGCGATCGACCAATCGGCTCCCGCCCCGTCGCGTCCGCCGGTGCCGGCCGACACCGCCCGCTGACCGAGCCCGGCTTCCCGGCAGCAGCCTCAGCCCTTCGTGTCAGAAATGCGGCGACAGCGTCCCTCGATGGGCCTCCCGCAGCGGGTACCTTTCCCGCCACGCCCTCCGCAGCCCGGGTGGCCTGCGGTACACTGGCGAGCCGCCCGGTTCCCTCCTCCCTGCGAGCCCAGACGACCATGGCCCGTTCCGCAGCCCGGCCCCCTTCGACCCACGCTGATGCGGCTCATGCCGTGACCACGGCACACCTCCGCAAGGCTGTCCACCACCACAAGGCGACCAGCCGGCGAGGGATGCTCGAGCGGATGTTCACCCTCTGGTTCAAGGGCTTCGTCTACAACCAGATCTGGGAGGATCCGCGCGTCGACGCCGAGGCCCTGCGGATGGGGCCGGGGTCGCGGATCATGACGATCTCCAGCGGCGGCTGCAACGTCCTCAATTACCTCATCCACAAGCCGGAGCGGATCGTCGCGGTCGATCTCAACGCCAACCACATGGCGGTGACGCGGCTGAAACTCGCCGCCCTCGAGCACCTTCCCGACTACGAGACGTTCTACAAGTTCTTCGGCTACGGCAAGCACCCGGAGAACATCACCAACTACCAGCGCTACCTCCGCAACCATCTCGACCCGATGACCCGGTCGTTCTGGGAGACGAGCGACTGGCCCGGCCGGGCCGTGGGGCCGAAGCGGATCAGCTATTTCCGCCGCGGCTACTACGAGCAGTCGAAGCTCGGGCAGTTCTTCCGCGTCGTTCACGGTCTCGCCAAGACCCTCGGACGCGACCCGTCCAAGCTCCTCACCGCCAAGAGCGTCGCGGAACAGGAAAAAATCTTCGACGGGCTGTTCGATCCGCTGTTCCAAAACCGGATCGTGCGCTGGTTCGGCCGCCAGCCCGTGGCGGTGTACAGCCTCGGCATCCCCCCGAGCCAGCATGCCGCCATGCTCGAGGAGCAGGAGAACAACGGATCGAAGCTGTTCGACATGTACCGAGACCGCGTCCGCCGTCTCGCCTGCGGATTCCCGCTCGACGACAACTACTTTGCCTGGCAGGCCTTCGGTCGCCGCTACGACCACGAAGGCCGCAAGGCACTCCCCGACTACCTCAAGCCGGAGAACTACGAGACGATCAAGTCGATGGTGGGCCGCGTCGAGACCCACGTCGCGTCGCTCGCCGACCATCTCCGGACTGAGAAGCAAGGCGCGCTCAACAGCTTCATCTTCCTCGACAGCCAGGACTGGATGCCGCCGCCGGTGATCGAAGAACTGTGGGATCACGTCGCCAAGGTCGGTGCCCCCGGCACCAGGGTGATCTTCAGGACCGCCGGAGAGAAGTCACCGGTGGAGACGGCCCTCGAGCCCGCCACGCGGGCTAAGTTCGTCTCCGAGCAGGAGGAGGCCCGTCGGCTCCACCTCCAGGATCGTTCGGCGATCTACGGGATGTTTCACCTCTACCGGTTTGCCGACGCCGCCGGGGACGGAAAACCGGGGTTGGCATGAGCCCTCCGGGTCGCGGCGCTCACGGCAGCAGAAACACCAAGCCGGTGACCGTGGCCGCTTGGACGGCGAAGCCCCGGGGGCTGTACGGAACACCGGGGACGGTCCAAGGAGCACAGCTCCCGGGGCGGTAATAGCCGAGCGGATAGACGCACTCCCACGGCGCCTGCATGCCCGCCTTGTAGGGGAGGATCGGCAGGGTCACGAAGAAGTGCGCACCGGCGATGAAGGGATCGAGAAACATGCCACGGGAATGGCCGTAGCGTTCCAGTTCCCAATCCTCGAAGTAGAGCGGCTTGTGGCAGTATCCGGCCGCCTTCCAGGTCATCGTCGTGGAGGCGAAGCGGCGTGGCTGGAACGTCTCCCCCTCCAGCCGGCATTCGCAGGGATAATCGTTCCCCGGCGTGCCACCGACACGGATGTCGAGGTCGATCGAGGCGATGTCGTCATCGCGGAGGAACTGGAGGGCATCTTTGCACGCCTTCAACGACTCACCGCAGGGATCTCTCCGGGCGGCGTCACGACGCTCGATCCCGGAGTCGCGGGGGCGGAGGCGACTGCCGGCCGGCGGCCGATCGCGGGGCGGACTGGTGGCTGCCGGTTCGTCGGCGAGGGCGATCATCGGCACGTCGGCCAGGCCGATGGCCGGCTCGATCACCGCGTCGGGCTCCGTGGCGCCTGCCGACACCAGGATGATGCCCTGATCAGGATCGGCGTCGCTCTCAACCGGCATTCCGAAGGCGAGGACAATCTCGGCTTCCGGGGCATCGTTGTGGCCGCCGGATGCACCGGAAACGAGGAGAATCCCCTCGGCCGGAAGATCGAGAGGGAGTTCGGCGGGCACCGCCGACGACTCCGGGAATACCACCAGATCAGGCTCCACGAGATCGTGATCCACCGGGGCCGGTGCCGCTGGCGGAGCGGCAGGAGGCTGCCGGACGGCCGCTGAGATGCGCTCTTCGCCGCCACGGCTGGCCACGAAGAGACCGGCAGCTCCCAGCAGCGCGGCACACAGACCGCCGACCAGGAGCGGCCGGGCCGGGAAGTGCTCACTCCTGCTTGGGGTGAGCGCTGTAATTCGGGGCTTCTTGGGTGATGACGATGTCATGTGGATGACTTTCCCGCACGGCGGCCGCCGACACCTGGATGAACCGGGCGTCGCGCCGCAGCTCATCGATCGTTCGCGTGCCGCAATAGCCCATCCCGGCCCTCAGGCCGCCGACGAGCTGGTAGACGAACACGCTCAAGGGCCCCTTGAAGGGCACGCGCCCTTCGACCCCTTCCGGAACCAACTTGTCACCGCCGCGCCCGCTCGACCGCTGCCGGTAGCGTTCACTCGATCCCTGGACCATCGCCCCGAGCGATCCCATGCCGCGGTAGGCCTTGAACGTGCGCCCCTGGTAGAGCACCGTCTGGCCCGGGCTTTCCGCCACACCCGCCAGCAACCCGCCGAGCATGCAGCAATGGGCCCCGGCGGCGATCGCCTTGGTGATGTCTCCCGAGTATCGAATCCCTCCGTCCGCGATCACCGGCACGCCAGCACTGGCCGCCTCCTGCGCCGCTTCCCAGACCGCCGTGATCTGGGGAACGCCGACACCGGAGATAACCCGTGTGGTACAGATCGACCCGGGACCTATCCCGACTTTGACTCCATCCGCGCCAGCCTTGATGAGATCGCGACAGCCTTCCCGGGTTGCCACGTTTCCCGCAACCACCTCGATTGCCCAGCGTTTCTTGATTGCCGCAACGGTCTCGATGACGTTGTCAGAATGGCCATGGGCACTGTCGACGATGAGGACGTCGACCCCCTTGGCGATGAGGCTCTCGGCCCGCTCGAAATCGAACACGCCGACCGCCGCCCCCACCCGCAGCCGCCCCTGCGGATCTTTGCAGGCGTCGGGGAAGCGCTTCATCATGTCGATGTCTTTGATCGTGATCAGGCCAGTGAGATGGCCCCTGGCATCGACGAGGAGGAGTTTCTCCACCTTGTTGGCCATGAGGACCTTCTCGGCCTCGTCGAGCGTGACATTCCCGGTGGCCGTGACGAGCCCCGACGACGTCATGATGTCGGCGATCGGCGTGTCGCCGCTCTCGAGGAAGCGGAGATCGCGGCGGGTGATGATCCCGACGAGCTTCCGCCCGTCGGTGGTGATCGGCACCCCGGAGATGTTGTGCTGATCCATCACGTCGCGGGCCCGGGCCACCGTCGCCGTGGGGGGGAGGGTGACGGGGTCGAAGATGATCCCGTTGGCGCTCCGCTTGACCTTGTCGACCTCCTCCGCCTGCCGCTCAACGGAGAGGTTCTTGTGGATCACCCCCAGGCCACCCTCCTGGGCCAGTGCGATCGCCATCTCGCTCTCGGTCACCGTATCCATCGGTGAGCTGACGATCGGGATGTTGAGGCGGATGCCGCGGGTCAGCCGGCTGGCGACATCGACCTCGGCCGGCACGACGCTGGAGTGCCTGGGGACCAGCAGCACGTCGTCGAAGGTGATCCCGGTAGCGACGATTTTCCCGTCCATGAGGCGTCTCCTGGTGGTGGCGAAGCGCGGATTATGCGGGTCGTGTGGCCGGAGGGCAACGACGGCCGCCGGGCCACGGGGAATCCGCGGGCACGGAGGGGGCGGCGGCGCATGGCGGGCCAGCGTGTCCTAGGTTTGTGCGAGCCGCCGAGGGAAGTCCCTGACGGTCCTCCCATCCATGCACTTCTCCTCTGCACCCCCCACCATGCGCTTTCTCGACGACTACCTCGCCGCCACCCAGACCGGCCGCCGTGCTCCGGCGATCGCCGACGTCTCTCCTCCCGACCGTGCGACGCTCGAGGCCCACCTCGCGCGGCGTCGCTACGGCCGTTTCACGCTCACCGATGCCGTCCGCCCCAGTTGGCAGCTCGACGTCGTGCCGCAGGCCGGATATCGCTTCGACACCTACGTCGATCCTTCCGGTGGTTCCAAGCTGCCGGCGCTGGTCGGTGCCGTCTCGAGCGAAGATCTCTTCGAGGCCTTTCTCGGCCTTCTCGAACCACTCGGCGACACCGTCGACGTCGTCCTCGAGTCGAGTCACGGCGACGGCCCGACGGCCATCGAGCACACCCGCGAAGGGGTCGAGCGGACGGTGCTCGAGAGCGTGCTTTGGGACTTCGAGGATCTCCTCCTCGATGACGGCTGCACCGGGATCGCGGTCCTCCATCCGGAGCGTCCCATCGAGGTGCAACTCGACGAGCACAAGCTCCTCATCGTCTACGCCCATGCCCGGAGCCCCTTCGAACGCGTGTTTTCGAACCTCGGGCTCGGTCGCGACGACCGGATGCGGTTCATCTCGCAGGGGGAGCACCTCCACACCTCCCACGAGCGGTTTGCCAACCGTTTCGACGAACTGGTGAACCGGCTCGGCGCCGGCTGAGGCTGTCCCCGACGTCTCGACTCACGATCCTCGCAGGGCCGTCCCGGAAGTGTTCCGGGGCGGCCCTGTGGCTTTTGCCCCCGGTCCGCCCGACCGCGGTCAGTCCTCCAAATGCGCCGCATGCTTGCGATAGAGGCCACGAAACTGGTGGTAGCTGAGGCCGAGGAGTGTGGCCGCCTTCCGCTGGTGGTGACGTGTGGCCCGAAGGGCGCCCCTGAGGGCCTCGATCTCGAGCGCGGCCACGGCGTCGGGCAGCGAGGCAGGGAATGAGGGGGGAGCCGTCGCTGTCGCGCCGGCGGTCGGCGAAGCGCCGGCGCTCGACGAAGCACCGGCGCTCGGCGAAGCGCTGGTGATCGGCGGAGGGCTAGCGTCTGGCCCGGCGACCGGCTCGCCGGGGCGCCGAAAGGGATCGAAGTCGACGGAGTCGGCGCCCATCGGCCCCCCATCGGCCCGGTGAACCGCCCGCTCGACGACGTTCTTCAGCTCGCGGATGTTGCCCGGCCAGGTA
>CAMARC010000169.1 GCA_945860405.1 Candidatus Kuenenia stuttgartensis
GAGACGGAGATCGATCTCGACGCCCTCGCTGAGCGTGAGAAAGAGAATTGGGTCTGGCACGGTGTCGCCGTCTTCCAGCCTGACGACAAGCGTTGCCTCGTGGAGCTGTCGCGCGGCGGTGCCGATGCCGAGGTGATCCGGGAATACGATCTCGAGGCGAAGGCCTTCGTGGCGGGGGGCTTCGAGCTTCCCGAGGCGAAGAGCCGGGTGGCGTGGCGCGATGCCGACACGCTCCTGGTCGGCACCGATTTCGGCGCTGGCTCGATGACGACCTCCGGTTATCCGCGCACCATTCGGGTGTGGAAGCGGGGAACGAAGCTCGCCGACGCGGAGGTCGTCTACGAAGGCGCCGATGACGATATGGCCGTCTCCGGCTTCAAGGATCCGACCCCGGGCTTCGAGCGCGAGTTCTACGTTCGTCAAAAGACGTTCTGGACCAACGACATGTTCGAGCTCCGCGATGGCCAGCTCGTGCAAGTGCCAAAGCCCGAGGATGCCAATGCGAGCGTCCACCGCGAGTGGCTCCTCCTCGAGCTGCGCAAGGACTGGGACACCGGCGCCAAGACCTATCCGGCCGGGGCGCTCCTGGCGATCGACCATGAACGCTTCATGGCGGGCGACCGCGACTGCCATGTTCTCTTCGCCCCCTCCCCGCGGACGTCGCTGGTGTCGTTTGCCCCCACGCGCCATCACGTCCTTGTGACGACGCTCGACAACGTCCGCAACCGGGTCGAGGCCCTCTCCTGGCAGGAGGGGAAGTGGCTCCGCGAGCCGCTCTCGGGCGTGCCCGATCTCGGCACGGCGGGCGTTTCGGCGGTGGACGACCTCGACAGCGACGACTTCTTCCTCGTGACGGCAAGCCCGCTCCAGCCGTCGACGCTGGCGTTGGGCAGCCTGCCGGCATCAGGTCAACCGAAGGTGATTGGCGTCGAGAAGCTCAAGAGCGCTCCGTCGTTCTTCGAATCGAAGGGGCTCGTCGTCGAGCAGCACGAGGCGACGAGCGCCGATGGGACGAAGGTGCCCTATTTCCAGATCGGCCCGAAGGATTTGAAGCTCGACGGATCGACGTCCACGCTCCTCTACGGCTACGGCGGCTTCGAGATCCCGCTCCTCCCCGGCTACGAGGCCATCACCGGCGCAGCGTGGCTCGAGAAGGGGAACGTTTCGGTGATCGCCAACATCCGCGGTGGCGGGGAGTTTGGCCCAGCCTGGCATCAGGCAGCGCTCAAGGAAAACCGGCCCCGCGCCTACGAGGACTTCATCGCCGTCGGTGAGGATCTCGTCCGCCGCAAGGTGACGTCGCCTGAGCATCTGGGGATCAAGGGGGGAAGCAATGGCGGATTGCTGATGGGGAACATGCTCGTCCGCCGACCCGATCTGTGGGGAGGCGTCGTCTGTCAGGTGCCGCTCCTCGACATGCGCCGCTACCACACGCTCCTGGCCGGTGCGAGCTGGCAGGGGGAGTATGGCAATCCTGACAAGCCGGAGGAGTGGGAGTTCATCCGTGGCTTCTCCCCGTACCACAACATCGATCCGGCCAAGGACTATCCGCCGATCCTGATCACAACGAGCACGCGCGACGATCGCGTTCACCCCGGGCACGCGCGGAAGATGGCCGCGCGTCTCGAGGAATTGAAGAAGCCCGTCCTCTCCTACGAGAACATCGAGGGGGGCCACGGCGGCGCCGCCGACAACAAGCAGCGGGCCTTCATGGACGCCCTCGGGTGGACATTCCTCTCCAAGGAGCTGAAGTAGGCGGAATTGAGGTAGGCGAACGCTCTCTGCCGCGTCAGCCGTAGGCGTCGGTCTCGTCGAGAAGCCTCCGCGGCACGCCGATGTCGAGGACATGAACGGCACCGGTGAAGGCTCCGGCGCCGGGGGCATCGAAGCCGATCTTCCGGGCCACGAACGTGGCGGTGACGTCAGCGCGAACGCATTCGCCGGCGGCGAGCCCGGTGTCGCAATCCAAGCCTGAAGGGAGATCGACGGCGAGGACCCGGGGAGGCCGGCACTCGGGGCCGTGTGGATCGCGGGCCAGATTGATCGCCCGGATCGCCGTCGCCACCGCCCCACGTGGGGCGCCGCTCGCGCCGGTGCCGAGGAGGGCGTCGACGATCCAATCGGATCCGGCGAGCGCCGCAGACCACGCTTCCGCCGGCGCCGACTCGAGCGGCTCGATCGGGATCCCAGCGCGCACGGCAACGGCGTGATTGACGGCGGCGTCGCCCCTGTACGCGGCCGGGTCACAGGCGAGGAGGAGTTTTATTTCCGCCCCGAGGTTCTCCAGATGACGGGTGATCACGAAGCCATCGCCGCCGTTGTTCCCCCGGCCGCAGGCGATCGCCACCCGGAGGGGTCGATCGAGGCGATCGTTCGACGCGAGCGACATCAGCAGGTGGGCGGCGTTCCGACCGGCGTTCTCCATCAGAATAATGCCGGGGAGGGCGTAGTCCGCGATCGCCCGGAGATCGACGGCGCGGACCTGGTCGCGGGTGAGGGAACGCATAGCCGCTTCTCAATCTGAGATTCACACGCGCCGCGGCGACCAGACGACGACATCGACGCCGCGGGCGAAATGGAGGAGCGGGGGCACGGAGGGGAGCGACAGACCGTGCGGCGCGACGAGGCCTGCGGCGTCGATCGATCCGGTGGCCGGCTGGAGCGGCCAGGGTTTGTGGTGGACTTCGCAGCGAAGGAGCGCGCCGGCCGAGTCGAGCGTGTAGAGGCAGTAGCGCTCGGTGAGAAACGCCTCGAGCGAGCCTGCAGCGCTCTCGCTCGGCGGGCCGGCGGGGGCGTAGTCGGCATCGAGGCGGATCGTCTCCCGGGCGCCGAACCGTTCGGCGCGGTAGCGGAAGCCGGGGCCGCACGGGCGGATGTCGATCGCGGCGTGGTGGTAGGGGAGATGGAAGAACGTCCGCGCCGCCCACACGGCGATGGCGCTCGTGGCATCGAGCGATAGAAACCACACTCCGGGCCGACGGTCGCGCGTTACGTAGAGGCGGAGATTGAGCTCCGGGAAGGCCGACAGCCCCGGGATGTCAGGGAATGGCCGACGCGATACCCCCTCCATCCGGAACGGCACCACGCCCACCCACGACGTGCCATCGAACTGGTCGATCTCGAGCTCCCGCGGCACAAGCGCCCTCAGGAGCGCCGCCGGAACGGGCCAGTGCGCGAAGAGGAGATCGCACCACCGCTGCCGCCATGCCCACTCGCCGGCCGGGAGCGGCCAGGGGCGGTGGCGGGTGTGGTGGAGAGAGGGATGCATGGGCGGGTGCCGGCTGCGGAGTCGCCGACGCGATTCGCCGGCTATCGGCGAGTGTCGCACGGCAGCGCCGGCGGGGGAAGCTCCCCGCCCGGAGTCTGCTCAACGGTCGGCGTACACCCGCGTGATCTCCTCTTTCGTGATCGGCGCCGGTTGCTCGTCGCTGGTCAGTTGCACCTGCACGCGCTGATCTCCCTCGCGCCGGCCGCGGACGCGGATTCGGTAGGTGGCCTCCTCGGACGGAGCGAGTTTGGCGAGCGGCTCGAACGAGATCGTGAGGTTGTCGACCCGGTGTGCCGAAGGACCACGGGCCTCGACAGGCTCCATGTCGCCGAGGAGCGTGGCGACGACGCGAACCCCACTGGCCGGCTTCGTCCCCTGATTGGAGACCCGGATCACGTACTCACTCACCCCGCCGACTTCGATCGGGTCTTCACTGTCGGCCACCTCGAAGGCGAGAGCTGCCAGCCCCTCGACCTCGACGGTGTGGCCAATCTGATCGGAGAGGCCGGCGGTGGTGCGGGCGGCGGCGACGATCTTCTGCGGGCCAAGCGCGATCGGCATCACCACCACCTCGACCTGCCCGGTCTCGGCGGCAGGGAGCTCCTCGAGGTTCCAGAGGACGCGGTGAGTCCGCTCCTCGTAGTAGCCGGCATTGTTGGCCCGGATGAACTTCATCCCCGGAGGGAGCTGGGCGACGAGTTCGACGCCGAGGGCCGGCGCTGTGCCGGCGTTGGTCATCGAGAGCACGCAGGTCGCGGGGCGCTGGAGGTAGCGGCGCGTCGGCATCTGCACGGCCAGTTCGAGCGTCGGAGCCGTGACGGCGATCTTGACCGACTCGCTGACTTCGATCTGGCCGTCCGCCCGGGCGGTGAGTCGGAGGCCGTGGACACCAGGGCCGGTCGTGGCGAGGACGAGGTCGATCGAGCGCGATTCGCCCGGCGGGAGCGAACCGACGTCAAACTCCAACTCATGGCCGGCGCGGTGGGTGATCCCCTCGGGAATGACCCCTTCGAGAACGACCCCGGTTGCCACGCCGCTGCCGGGATTCGAGATCGTGATCGTGAGTCGTGAGTCGAGGCCGACAAGGACCGGTGCCGGCGGCTCGGCGGTGAGTTGGAGGGCCGCCCGCGTCGCCCGGGCGCGGACCGAGGCATCGGCTCGGAAGCTGACACTGGCGACACTCCCCACGTCTCCTTCCTGCATCGGCATCAAGTCGAGGGCCACGCGTGCCTGCCCTCCGGGTGGGAGCGTGCCGAGTTGCCAGACGAGATCGCTCGAGGTGCCGGGCGCGTCGGTGAGCCCAGGTGCGGATGTCGGCGCGGCAGGGGGGGTCGTGGCGACCAGCGCCGTGCCGAACGGCACCGAGTCGCGGAGGACGACGTCGTTGGCGATGGCGCTGCCGACGTTGCGAACGAGGATCTCGAAGCGCGCCGTCTTGCCGACCTGGATCTCCCGGGGGCCGCGCTTTTCGACCGCCAGTTGGGGTGTCTGTACCCCTTCGAGTTGGATCGCTCCGGGGCGCCCCTGGCCGGTGGGCGTCGGAGGGATCGCGGAGGGCGGCGGGCCGCCGCTGCCACGGGACAGAGCGCCGGCCATCGGGGGTGCGTTCCCGGCAGCGACCGGCGGCGGTCCAATCGGGGGCGCAGCGGCAAACGGCATGGCGGTCGACGGGGCGCTCCCGCCACGGGCCGACGTTGATGAGGACTGGAAGGCATGGGCCGGGACCGGTGCGCCGTCGTCGTGCTCGCCGGCTGGGGGATCGGAAAAACCGGTCGCCCGCCCCTCCGCTGCGGTCGATCGCGCCGCGAACGCTGCCTGTGGCGCGGGGGCTGTGTCGAGCGGCGGGGCGGCGAAGGGAGGGGCCGGTGGAGCGTCGGTCGCCATCGCCGCGGCGGGGGCGGTGCGTGGCCTCAGCGGATTGACCAATCCGGGCGGGGATGACGCCGGCGCAAAGGCCTGCTGCGGGGCCGGTGGGGCGGCGACATCGCCGAGGTCCTCGGGGAGTCGAGCCTCATGCAGCGGCTCCTCCGGGGCGGCCCCGAGACCGTCGTCGGGCGGCTCCGTATTCTGGAAGTGCGAGGCATCGTCAGCCACGGCATCGGGGAGGTCATCCACGGAGGGGGCTGCGGCGACGGGATCGGACTCGTCGAGGGGAAGGCTCGCGGATCCCGGATCGATCCGGTTGGCTGCGGCCGGGGCGGCGGAATCATCATCGAATCGAGGCTCCGGTTCTTCCTCGGTGGTCGCGGCTGCGGCCATCGGGTCGATGACGCCGAAGGGCTGTCTCGGCGCGGCCTCATCGCCGAGCGGGGTACTCGCCTCGATGGCCAGCACGGAGGTGTCGATCAACTCCGGCTCAGCTGGGAGTGCGGTCTGGCCGAAGCGACCGCGATCGGCGTAGCGGCCGGCCGGGGCGGGAGCATCGTCGCCGGCCTCGCCATAGGAGGTCGGTTCGACGGGGCGCTCGGTGAATCGAGTTGCCGGTGCGGAGTCCGAGGGGAGGGTGAGCTGTTCGGTCGATGGTGGAAAGTCGGCGGGAGCGGCAACGACGGAGCGAACGTCGGACGTCGTCGGCGCGGCTCTGCCGCTCAGCATGCCACGCACGGCCAGGCCGGCCCACACCAGGCCGAATCCGGCGCAGGCACAACCAGCCGCGGTGAGGGCGAACCGTAGGTTCGAGGTCTGCGTCGAGACGACGAGATCCTGTCGCGAAGGTCGGTCGGTCATCGGTGGAGCCTCTGCGGAGACGCCGTCGCGACACCGGTCACGCCGGGCGCACGAGAGCGCGCGGAGGGGAGGTACCACAATCAGGGCACCCTGGAGAAGGTCAACCCGATGTGGTCGGGGTGAGAACCTTGGTGAGAACCTTGGTGAGATGGAAGTGGAACTTACCCAACTTGCCACCGTAGTTGCCCGCGGAGACGGCCAGGAGTTCCGGGCCGACGGCCGCTTCGATGCCGGCCGCCATCGCCTTGCCGACGGTCGTCTCATCGATGCCGTCGATGACGATCTCCACGGCCGCTGCGACCCCCGGCAGTAGTTCCGTCACCACCCGACCGACGAGCGCCGGGGAGAAGGCCTCGTTCGTCGAACCCCGCAGCCCCTCATAGCGGGAGCCGACTTTGCTCCCCGACCGCACAGCGCCCCCCGGAAACGGGGCGATCACCCCCGGGCAGCGCTCGATCGCGGAAACGGCTCGGCGGACCGCGGCGAGGGTGCCGTCGAGCGTTGTCCCCTGGAGGATGAAGTTCCCCCCGCCGACCCCCTTCTCGATCCCGCAGGTCTCCTCCACGAGGAACTCTCCATCCATCACCGGCACCCGCCAATAGCGCCGGCCGTCGATGACCTTCGTCTTCTCGAAGCCATCGCCGAAGTACCGCACGTGGCTGCCGAGCGGCGCCCGGTCGACCGCCGCCGGCAGGCCGTCGAAGACCGCGGAGGACGGGCAGGTGAGGAGGCACTGTGCCGTGCGGTTGGCGATCGCCTTGGCGACGCCTTCCACTGAAAAGGAGAAGGCGAGGATCGAAGCCCCCGGCCGGCCATCAGGGGTCTCGTCGGGGGGGAGCCACCCCTCGACCCCGATTTCCGCGTCGCAGCCCAGGACGCTCGTGCCATAGCCGCAGGCCGCCCGGACGGCGGCGTCACGCCAATGCTCATCATGGGCGGTGACGATCAACCGGGTGTACCGCAGCCGAAACGCCTCGGCGAAGGTGTCGACGATCTGGGTGGTGCCGATCCGCACGGCTCTGTTGCCAAGGGGGATTCCGCGGCGGATTCAGGTTTCCCCGCCGGTCCGGTTTGCCATATCCTAATCCACGAGGGTCCGGCGTGCCGGATCGAATCCAGGCCCCGCCACGTTCCCAGCGAAAGGATCCACAATGGCCGTTGTCCGCCATGCCTCCGCCGTTCCGCAGGCCGCGCGCCGTATTGGCAGCCGGCTGTGCCTCGCGCTTTTCGCCTGCCTCCCGCTGATGGGGGCCGCCCGCGGCGCCGATGCGCTCGAAGGGGGCGTGGCGATGATCCCCAAGGACGCTGCCTTCGTCTCGGCGACGCTGCGACTCCAGGAACAGATCGATCTCGTCCTCCGCAGCAACGCTTTCGCGTCGATCCGTAAGTTGCCCGCGGTAGTCCAGGCGCTCGCGCAATACGAAGAGCAGAAGCTTCAGCCGGGCAGCCCCCTGTCGATGCTCGACACGTATCTCCAGCTCCCCGAGAACCAACAGGCGGTGGACCTCCTCCGCGACATGGTCGCGACCGACACGTTCCTCTATGGCGAGCCCTCCTGCATCACGTTCCTGGAACTCGTCCAGAAAGTCCAGCAGGCCCAGAACGCGGCCAATGTCCTCCAGATGTCGCGCGGCGGCGTGCCGGGGCGGGTCGAGGTCGATCGCCTCGAGCTCGATCGGCTCGAAATGGACGACGACGACGACGACGACGACGACGGGTCGTCGGTCGACCGCGGCCTGAAGGTCGTGCCGGTGCGGCGTCAGGTGGCCGAGATCGAGGAGTTTGAGCTCGGCACCGCCGGGACGGGCGATCAGCTGACGGCGCGGATGGTCCTCCAGGCGATCGCCGACAACGCCGACAAGATCGTCGTTCCCGACCTCGTGTGGGGCTTCAAGACCGGCAAGCCCCAGGTGGCGACGTCGCAGATCAAGCGGATCGAGG
>CAMARC010000170.1 GCA_945860405.1 Candidatus Kuenenia stuttgartensis
GAGCCGGGGTTGGTGACCGTCACGCCGGTGATCTTGCCGGGCGTGAGGACGCGGCCGACCGGAGCGGAGAAGGAGAGCTGGTCAGCCACGGTGAACGTGGCATCGGGGCTCATGATCACGTTGCCGTTGTCGGCGGTGAGGATGAAGTCCTGCGTCGGGTTGGCAGGGTTGGCATCGTTGACGAACACATCGCCGACAGCGTTGATGTCGCCATCTTGGGCGCGGAGCCGAATCGTGCCGTTGGTCGTCTTGAGATCCCGGGCAATGAGCCCGGCAGCGGAGGTCGTCAGGCTGATGTCGCCGGCCCCGGCGGTGGCGACATTGACCGCGTCGAGGAGCCCCTTGGCGGTGACGGTGATCGAGCCGTTGCCGGTGGTGGCGAGGTTGGCGAGCGTGATGGCGTCATCGTCGGCAAGCGTGATCGAGCCGCCCGACGTCGCCGTCACGGTGTCGGCGCGGGTGAGGGTGTTGATCGACCCGCCGGCGGTGAGCTTGAGATTCGTCGCCTCCAGCCGCGCCTGGCTGGCGATGTTGCCCGAGGCGGTGAGGTTGATCGAGTCGCCCGAGGCCTTCACGACTGCGGCGCTGGTCACGGCGATGTCGCCCGCGGTCGCGGTGACGTTCAAATTGCCGATCCCGACGGTGCCTGCCGAGACGTTGCTGCCGATCGTCACCGAGTTGCCGGTGAGTGTCAGATCCCCCTTCTCGGTGGAGATCGGCCGGTTGATGTTGAGCGTGCTGGCGGCGAGCGACAGGCCACCGACGGTATCGAAGTTGGAGTTGGTGATCACCTGCCGGCCCGGCTCACTGGCCGTCAGCGCGATCGTCGCCCTCGAGGCGGGGAGGGCGTTGATCGTCAGATTGCCCTGCACCTGATTGACATTGATGGCAATGTCAGCCGCGGGACCGCTGTTGGAGCCGGCGAAGATGTTGTGCTGGGCGAAGTTGGCGGTGCGAACGTTGATCGTACCGCCGTCGGCGCCGGCATTGTTGAGCGTGATGCTCGCCGACCCGCTGATCAGACCGGAGGGGCCGGTGAGGATGTTGCGGGGATTGACCGAGTTGGTCTGGAGATTGACGAAGCCCGAGTTCCTGATCTGTCCGTCGATGAGGATGTCGCCGCCGTTGCCACCGAATCCATACTGGAAGAATGGGGTGGTGTTGGGGGGCACGCCGGCGCCGGTGAAGATCTCGACCGATCGGCCGGAAACGCCGTCGATGCTCGCCCCGGCGATCACCTGGAAGTTGCCGTTGGCGACCCGGCCGAAGAGGGGGGCAGTGAAGTTATTCTCGATGCGGACGAGCTTGTCGGCGGCGAGGATGTTGGGGTGAGTGCCAGACCGCGACGTCATCGGCGCCTGGATGTAGATCTCGCTGGCCAGCAGGTTGTAGCCGCCGCCATTGTTGGGGAGAAGATTGACAGGCGCCGCTGCCGGATAGGCCTCGGCGGCGTCGGAGCGGATGATGATCGTCGACTTGCCGACGGCCTGGCTGAAGTCGACCTCGATCGCCAGCGGCATCGAATCACCGACATTGAGAATGAACGTCGGATCGACCGTGCCAGGGGCCGCGGAAACGCGCAGCTTGGAGAGGTGGAACAGCTCGCCGGGAGCGCTGGCGCCAGGGTTCCACACCACTGGCCCGACGGTCGCCTGCCGGGAGAGGGAGATCGGCCCGACGTGGTTAGCGCCAGGATTGCCGCCCACCGGCGGGAGTTGCGTGCCCCAGTTGGTGAAGCCGGTCCCCGACCCGAAGAAGGGAAGTGCACTGAAGGCCGTGCCGTAATCGAACTGCAATTCGTTGGTGAGGGCGACGTTGCGGACGTACATCGTCGCGCTGTCGGACGGGTTTGTCTGGTCGTTGAAGATCTCGAAGTTGTACATGTACGCTTGGTCTTTGTTGTTCGGCTGATCGTTGGTGTGCGTGAAACCAACGTACTGAAACGCCAACAACCGGCGATCTTCGAGCGACTCGACCGCCGCGACCACATCCTGGCCGCGCATCCGCTTCCGCCGGGTCAGCCGGGCCGCGCTTCCCTGCGTGCGGGAGGCGTCGAGATCACGGGAGAAGCGGTTGAAAATGCTGCCGAACTTCATGGCGCTTTTTCCTAAAAAAGAAATCTGCTGACGGACGGATGAGGAAGCAGGTGGAAGCAGGGGAAAGCTCCTACCGCCGGTGGTGGGGTCACCGGCCTAGGAGGATGACAGGGAGTCGACGCACGGGGTACGGGAATGCCCAAAGGGCGGGAAGGGGAAACCGTCGCACGGTTTGAGGAGATACGGGGCAAGTGGATCAGATCGGCGGGGAGCGTGGCTGCAGCGCGGGGGGCGATCCCCATCGCGTGGGCGGTCGCGTGCTGCGGCCGGAGACCTGGCTGCGGAGCGGTGACCCGCCCCACGACCATGCACCGACCGCGGATCGCGGCCTGCCGTTTCCTGCTTCTCCCGTGCCTGCCTGCTGGCAAGGCGATTGATTGATCCTTGTGTTGCCCCGTCTCCACTAGAACGGGTGTCATCGGAAAAAGTTCGCCCACCGGTTCCGAATTTTTCCAGAGAGCCCCGCTTCTCCGGTCGGAACATGAGTATTTCCGGGGTTTTCGTTGTTTGGGGGATTGTGGGGATTTGCGGCCCCTGGTCCTGAAATGCCGGTTCCCGCCGGGGGGCGGGAAGGCACCGAACAGGTTCGGACTGGCCGGAGCGGCTCATTACCACCGTCCCTCGAGGCCGAGCGACACGCCTTGCACCACGGTGCTGCCGGCGGTGTTGAGCGATCCGCGGACCGGCGTACCCGGGCCGCCCGAGCTGACGGTCTGGCCGCGGAGTTGGTTGGTCGGCTGGGCGAGCCCCTGGAGCCAGAGGCCGAGGTAGCCGACGCGGAGCGAGAGATTGCAGGTGATCGGGAGCGTACCGGTCAGCCCCACCTCGCCGACGAAGGCCGCGGCGCCACCGGCAGCCCGGACGTTGGCCGTCTGCCATTCGCCGGGGGCGAGTTCGTAGGTGTAGGCCGAGTTTTGCACGGCGTTGTTGTAGTAGGCCCCACCCTTGAGGAGGCCGTCGACGCGGAAGCCCTGGCCGCGATCCCAGAGGCGGATGTCGGTCCCGATCTGGTAGCCGTAGAGGCTGTTGGAGGTCTGGTTGCCGAAGATGTCCTGGCCGAAGGTCGGCTGCGGGTCGGTGGGATCGATCTGGTAGTGGTCGGCAAGGGTGAGGTTTTCTCCCCAGCCGAGCATCCGGAAGCCCTGCATGAGGGCGATGTTTGGCCGAACCCGCGCCCAGCGGTTGAACTCGAAGCTCCAGATCGACGCGCTCAAGTCGGCGGTGGCGGTGTCGACCGGCGTGAAGGCGTTGCCATAGATGCCCGGCGGCGTCATGCCGTAGCCGTTGATCGACGGCAGCGTCGCTTCCTGGGAGCGGAAGTTTGCCGCGTTGAACCAGGTCGTTTCCCAGGCGTTTTGGCAGTCGTCGGTGCGGTAGATCGAGAACCGCGGGCCGGCGGCCGGCGTGCTCTCGAGTTGGCCGGCGCTGAGCGCCGTCGCGCCGAAGCCGTTGGGGGTGGGGGCGGTGTATGAATAGAGCGGGATGTCGTTGGGGGAGTTGCGCCACAGGATGAGGGCATCGCTGCGGAACGTCCAGGTGGCACACTTCTGATCGTGGAGCACCTGGAGGAGGCCCGGCTGCTCGAACGGCCCCTGATCGCGGGGATAGCGGCAGGCGTCAGCCACCCAGCCGGTCCAGTCGCCAGAGCCGCCCCCCTCGTCGACGACGGTGGCGCTCGAGTCATAGGGGCTCGAAGAGACGACGGCGGAGGATTCCTGCTCGTCGAACGACTCGGAGACGGTCGACGGGGGCGGGGAAAAGCCGTGCCCTTCCGGGGAGGGCGGATCGACAAGCTCGACGCCGCTGTCGGCCACGACGGCCCGGCTGCCATCCTCGTCTGCACCCCAGTCCTGGCCGGCGGCGGGCACCACCGTCATCGCTGCGGTCGCCGCCACCGACATGGCGGCCATCCACCCTCCGATTCGCGCCTGTTTCCGCATCATCTTTCCCGTCTCCGGTGGAAACTCCGAACTGCGGGATGAAATCGGTCATGCCGGTCCTGCGGCGGTAGGGTTGTGCCCGCAGTTCCTGTCAGGAAATCTGGGAGGGATGGGCGCCGGAACCGGCGGCGCTACGGGCTTTCCCAGGCAGCCCCGTTAGCCCCGTCGCGCGGGGGGTTGGGCGATCCGCGCAAGCCGCCCCGGCGGGCGAGGGTGGGGGAAAGGCTCGGGCCTGCCGCTGGTCGATCAAGGAAACGGCCCGAGAGCCGGTCTGACCAACCACAAACCGATTCGTTGCCCCGTCTGCAACAAGACGTTACCCTGCCGACAAGGTTTATCTTCAGGAGGGGGAAGGGCCGCTGATCCCGGGCTTGCGGGCGGGGCGAAGAGGCTTTTGTGCCACTCGGCGCGGGTTTCTGCCCAGGGGCGATGGCTTTGATGGCCCTTCGCTCCGGGGGCGGGAACCGGTCGAACCTCCTCTGCTGATTCCTCTGCCGACATCCTTCTCTTGATTTTCTTTCATTCGTTCGGATCCGTTCTCTGCGAGGACTTCCATGTTTCTGTCCTGCTGGCTGACCTCCGTCCGGAATCTCTTCTCGTCGCGTCGCCTCCGGGGGGTCCGCCGTCCCATGCGGCGGTGGCGGCAGTCCGAAGCCCAGCAGCAGCTCGAGCAACTCGAGGCCCGGCAGGTGATGGCGTTCGACTTCGTGTCGGCCACCGCCCAGGTCGGTGCGTTCATCACCGAAGGGAGCATCCAGCAGGAGGCCCCCCCGCAGATCACGCTCACCTTCAGCCCGGGCTCGAAGGTCGATCCGCAGTCGATCGCCAGTGGGATCAGCGTGCTCCGTGGAGGGAATGGCGTCCTCGGTGACAGTGATGACATGCTCGTCGCCCCCGGCAGCATCACCGTCGACGATCTCCCCAATCAGAACTCGGTCGTCATCCGCTTTGCCGACACGCTTCCCGACGACGCCTACCGGATCACGATCAACGGAGCTGGCACGGGGGGCTTAAGAACGGTGTCGCAGGGGTCGGGCATCCCGTCGGAACGCTTCCGTGACGGCGGCACCTTCGAGCTCAACTTCCGGCTCGACCTCGGCGCGCAAGTGATGTCGATCGTGCCGCAGCCCGTGGCCCGCCCGAAGCTGATCACCTTCGGCACCGACATGACGCAGTATCGCGACGGCGACCTCCTCCAGGTCACGATCCGCGGCGGGAAGATGACCTTCGAGTTCGACACCGACGGCAGGGTCGCCAGTGGCAATTCCTCGGTGAGCCTCACCGGCAAGACGGCCACCGATCTCGCGGCGGAGATCAACGCGGCGATCACCTCGTCGGGCGTTTTCGGCAGTGAGTTGGGTCAGGCCACGGTCAACGGCGCCCGGATCAATCTCCGCGGCAGCCAGTTCACGCCGGTCGTGGCCTTCACTCGCTCTGGCGCGGTGCCGGCAGTGTCGCCGGTCACGGTGGGCGACGGGGCCGCGCTGGTGCAGGCGGCCGACAAGGTCGTCGTCTACTTCAACGCCAACGATCCCCTCACCCAGTCATCGGCGCAGAATCCGCGCAACTACCGGCTCATCGAGACCGACCCTGGCACCGGCGGCGACCTCGCCGTGCAGGTGCCGGCGAGCGTCTCCTACGACGCCGTCAGCGGCACCTCGGTGCTGACCTTCGAAGCGGGAAAGGTGGCGGCCGACAAGCTCTACCGGCTCCAGGTCGGCAACTCGACCGACGAGAACAACCTCCTCGCCAAGGCAGTCAACGTCGGCTCGCTGTTTACAGGCAACGGCTACTCCGTCCAGTCTTTCCTCGGCGACGGCACCGATCTGGCCAACGACGTCGATCTCTATCGCGTCAGCCTCACGGCGGCCGGCACGATCACGGCTCTGATCACGCCCGACGCTTCGCTCGCGCCGCTCGTCCGTCTCTTCGACGCTACCGGCAACGAGGTGGCCGTGAGCACAGCCGCGGCCGCGGGGACGGCCCGGACGGTGTCCTTCGTCGCCCCCGGCGCGGGGATGTTCTACGTCGGCATCTCGAGCGTGGGGAACGCGGCCTACAACCCGACGACCGGCAGCGGCGCCGCCGGCGGGACGACGCGTGGCGGCTACAAGCTCGCCCTCGGGTCGACCGTCGCCGTCTCGGCCTCCGACAACAATTCCAGCTTCGCTACCGCCACGCCCCTGGGCACGATCGGCCTGGCTGGGCAGGCGGTGGCGGGGGCGATCAACGTCCGCCCGACGATCGCCACGCCGGTCGGCAACCTCCTCTTCCCGAGCCAGCCGGGCACGACCGACGAGCCCGGCCACCGCGACATTCCAGTGGGGAACGGCCTCGAATCCCACGGCATGCCCGATTCCTCGATCGACCCGGCCAGCGGGATGAGGGTCGTGCGCTACAACTTCCAAGATGTCTACGGATTCGATCCGCAGGGAAACACGCTCCACAACGCGATCACCGAGGAACAGAAGCAGCGGGCCCGCGAGATCTTCACGCTCTTCAGCCTCAGCGCCGGGATCCGCTTCATCGAGACGGCCTCTTCCGGCATCACCATCGCCACCGGTGACATCCGGGCCCTCGATCCCAACGCCCCCACCGCGGCCATCGCCGGCATGGGGGGCCCAGGGGGCGTCGTCATGAACTCCGTCATCGACTGGGGACAGAGCGAGTACGGGGGATACTGGTACACCGTGGCGATGCACGAGCTTGGCCACGCCCTCGAACTCGGCCATGCCTACGACATCCCGTCGGTGATGGGAGCGGGAGAGTCGGCGCCGCCGACCGTGATCGGGGAGAACATCCTTCCCTACGACTACGACATCGTCCATCTCAACGTCCTCTACCCGAAGACCGGGTCGGACATCGACGTTTACAAGTTCACCCTCGAGACCGCCGGCACCTTCTCGGCGGAGACGATCGTGGCCCGCCAGGGGCAGGCGGCGAAGAGCCAGCTCGACACCGTCCTCACGCTTTACAAGGAAGTGGCCGGGGTGCGCACCCTCGTGGCCCGCAACGACGACTACTACGGGCGCGATTCGTTCGTCGGCCTCGATCTCCAGGCGGGGACCTACTTCCTCGCCGTGACGTCGACCGGAAACACGGCCTTCAATCCCGAGGTGAATGATTCCGGCTACGGCGGCCGCTCCGACGGCGCCTACGACCTGAAGATCGACTTCACGCCGATCTCCGACGTCGCCAACACGATCGTCGATGCCACCGGCACGGCGATCGACGGCGACCGTGACGGCAAGGTCGGCGGCGCCTTCAACTTCTGGTTCAACACGGCCGCGTCGGCCGGGACGATCTGGGTCGACAAGGCGGGAGTCAACACCGCCGCGTCGATCGTCAGCGGCTCCCCCACGGTGACCGTCGCCAGCACCGCCGATCTTGTCGTTGGTCGGGTGGTCGTCGGCGTTGGTGTCCCGAGCGGGGCGACGGTCGCCTCGATCGTCAGCCCGACGCAGTTCACGCTCTCGAGGAACGCGTCGGTTACCAATCCCACCGCCGGGCTGACCTTCGGCACGCTGTCGAGCCCCTACCGGACGATCACCGCGGCGCTCGCGGCGGTCACGCCCACGACGCGGATCATTCGTATCCTCGGCAACACCGGCAACGATGCCTCGATTCTCGATGACAAGCCCTATCTCATCGGCACGGCGCTGTCTGGCACGGCGCTTCCCGACGGGGCGACGTTCAACGTCCCGAAGGGGGTGACGGTGATGGTCGACGAGGGGGCGGCGCTCAAGCTCCGCGCCGCCGTCATCAACGTCGGCAGTTCCTCGGGGCTCGTTTCCCGGGCCGGGGCCGCTTTCCAGGTGCTCGGCACGCC
>CAMARC010000171.1 GCA_945860405.1 Candidatus Kuenenia stuttgartensis
TTGCAGGCGTGCCCGCACCGGCGGGGAGCGAGGCGGTGAGTCTCATCCCGGTGCTCCGCGGTGAGCAACCGGCAATCCGCGACGACCTTCTCCTCGCCTACCGGCATCTCCAGCGGGCTCTGGTCACCCCCGACTGGAAGCTGATCCGCTATCCGGAGATCGGCCGCGAGCAACTGTTCGATCTGCGGAACGATCCCGACGAGATCCACGATCTCTCCGCGGAGGCCGCCCATGCCGTGAGGCTTGCGGAGTTTCGGTCGCGGATGGCGTCCTTGATGTACGAGGCCGACGATCCGCTCGCCCCCTCCGTTCCCCCGCCCCCGGCGATCGCGGTGGCCCGCCCCCCGAACATCGTGTTCTTCCTCGCCGACGATCTCGGTACTGGGGACGTGGCGGCCCTCGGGTCGCGCTATGCCCTGACGCCGAACATCGACAGCCTGTTTGCGCGAGGCACGAGGCTTGCCCAGCACTGGGCGGGCAGCGCGGTCTGTGCCCCGAGCCGATGCGTGCTCATGACGGGGCTCCATCCCGGCCATGCCCCGATTCGCAGTAACAGCGAGGTGCAACCGGAGGGGCAGCGGCCGATGCCGGAGGGGACCGTCACCCTGCCGGGGATTCTCCGCGCTGCCGGCTACGCCACCGGTGGCTTCGGGAAGTGGGGGCTCGGGCCGCCGGGGAGCCCGTCCGATCCGGTCGCCGCGGGGTTCGATCGCTTCTTTGGCTCCAACTGCCAGCGCCACGCGCACTCGTTCTATCCCACCTCTCTCTGGGACAACCGCGCGAAGGTGCCGCTCGACAATCCCCCTGTTCCGGTGACGGCGACGCTCCCCGCCGATCCCGCCCCGACGGCCGCCGACTTCGCCCGCTTCCGAGGTACGACCTACTCCGCCGACCGGATCGGCGACGAGGCGGTCCATTTCCTCCGTGCCCATGCCGATCGGCCGTTCTTCCTCTACCTGCCGACGACGCTTCCCCATGTCGCCCTCCAGGTGCCCGCCGACGAGCCGTCGCTCGAGCGCCATCGCCGCTTCTTCGGCGCCGAAGCGCCGTATCTCGGGGGGAAAGGCTATGTCCCCTGCGCCGAGCCGGCGGCCACGCTCGCCGCGATGGTGACGCGGATGGACCGGGAGGTGGGGAGGATCGTCGCGACCCTCGACGAGCTCGGGCTCACCGACGACACGATCTTCGTCTTCTCGAGTGACAATGGCGCCACCTTCCCCGGCGCCGGTGGCGTTGTCACGGATCGAATGAAGAGCAACGGGCCTTTGCGCGACTGGAAAGGCTCGCCCTACGAAGGGGGCCTGCGCGTTCCGACGGTCGTCGTCTGGCCGGGGAGGATCGCGGCCGGTGCCTCGATCGACACCCCGACCGGCTGCGAAGACTGGCTGCCGACGCTCCTCGATCTCGCCGTGCCCGACGCCTCGCGCCCCGCGGCGCTCGATGGCGAGAGCCTTGCGGCCGCGCTCCTCGGCCGGCAGCCGCCGCCAACTTCCAGGACGCTCTACCGCGAGCTCACGGAGCGACTCTGGCAGACGGCGCTCGAGGTTTCCCCCGACGGCTGCTGGAAAGTGGTGCGCCGCAGCCTCGGCCGGGAGATGCCCGACCGGGCGGCGCCGATGGAGCTCTATGACCTCCGCACCGACCCGGCGGAGGCCCACGATCTCGCCGCCGCGTTTCCCGATGTCGCCCGGCGGATGGAGCGGCTCCTCGATCGGGAGCATCGCCCCGATCCGGCCTGGCCCCTTCCCTTCGCCGACGCCGCCTCGGCGCGGGCCCGCAACGACGATGCGCCCAGAGCGATCGACGGCACACAGCCGCCAAAGCCCTGAGCCCAGACGCGGGGTATACTCGCGCCGCCTTCGGCAATCAGCCGAGGGCATCCATGGGGGTGGGACGTGGCCGACAATTCAGTTCCGGGGAGCGAGGGGCCAGGGCGGGCGGCACGGATCGGCTTCGGCCTGTTCTGGATCTACGTGATCCTCTACTTCGGTTTCATTGCCCTGGTGCTCTTCCGCCCCGACATCCTCTCCAGCCGCCCGTTCGGTGGGGTGAATCTCGCGATCGCCTCCGGGCTCGGCCTGATTGCCGCGGCGCTCCTCCTTTCGGTGGTCTACATGGTGGCCTGCAGGATGGTCGAATCCCCGGGGGGCAATCGCCGCTGACCCCCGCCCCGACCGATCCGTTCTGACGCCTGCCGCCCGTTCCCGAGACTCCCGATGCTCTACGAATCATCTCCTGTCGCGATCGCGATCTTCGCCAGCTTTGTCCTTGCCGTCGTCGGCCTGTCGTTTTGGCTGGGGAGGAAGGGGCAGTCGGCCAAGGGCTACTACGCCGCCCACGGCGAGATTCACTGGTTCATCAACGGGATCGCCTTCGCCGGCGACTACCTCTCGGCGGCGAGCTTCCTCGGCATCTGCGGGATGATCGCCTTCCATGGCTTTGACGGCTTCCTCTACTCGATCGGGTTTCTCGCCGGCTGGATCGTGGCGTTGTTTGTGATCGCCGAGCCGATCAAGTCGCTGGGGAAATTCACGTTCGCCGATGCCCTCGACGCGAAATACAACAGCCGCGGCATCAAGCTGTCGGTGGCGATCTCGACGCTCGTCGTGAGCATCTTCTATCTCATTCCGCAGATGGTGGGTGCCGGCGATTTGATCGTGCCGCTGCTGGGGCTCCCCCATGCGGTCGGGGTGATCCTCGTCGGCATCGCGGTGACGCTGATCGTCGTCACCGCGGGGATGGTGTCGACGACGTGGGTGCAGTTCATCAAGGGATCGCTCCTCGTTTTTTTCTGCGGCGTGCTGACGTCGATGATCCTCGCCCGTGGACTGACGGTGAATACCGGCAGCCTCGAGCCGCAGACGCGCTCTGTCACTCCCGACGGCCGTGTCCTCGTCGACGGCGAGCCACAGACCCGCGACCACGATCTCCGCCCGGTCGGCACGCTCGCCGCCCTCCCGGCGCGCTACGGCGACGCGACCACGACCGGGCCCCTCGGGCCGCTTGAATACCTCTCCGTCCTCGAGGATTCCCGGATCGTCACCTGGAGCGGGAAGAAGTCGAGCGACGCCTCCGGCACGCACACCGTCTACACGCCGACGGAGAGGGCCGGTACCGATCTCCTCAAGCCAGGGGGCTACTTCAAGGGGCTCACGACGGGCAAGCTGGCCGACAAGCTCGACTTCGCGAGCCTCATGCTCGCCCTCTTCTGCGGCACCGCCTCGCTCCCCCACATCCTCATCCGCTACTACACCGTCAAGGATGCCGCCGCCGCCCGGAAGAGCACCGTGGTGGGGATCGCGGCGATCGGCGCCTTCTACGTCCTCACGCTGTTCCTCGGCCTGGGGGCGATGACGAGCGGCGCCCTCGACCCGACGAGCACGAACATGGCAGCGCCGCTGCTGGCGAAGAGCTTCAGCGAGACGCTCTTCGCCGTGATCTCGGCGATCGCCTTCACGACGGTGCTGGGCACGGTCAGCGGGTTGATCATGGCCGGCAGCGGAGCGGTGGCCCACGATCTTGTCGAGAATGTCCTCGGCATTCCGATGAACGATGCCGAGAAGGTCCGCTGCGGCAAGATCGCTGCGGTCGGCCTGGGAATCGTGGCGATGGCGTTGGGGATCCTGTTCCGCAGCTTCAATGTCAGCTTCCTCGTCGGCTGGGCGTTCAACATCGCCGCCTCGGCGAACCTCCCGGCGCTCGTCATGCTCCTCTTCTGGCCACGGACGACGAAGGAAGGAATCATCTCCGCGGTGACGGTGGGGATGGTCGCGAGCCTGACCTGGATCCTCCTCTCCGCCGACACCTTCGAGAAGGTCTATGGCCTGTCGCGTGACGCCTCGCCGGTCCCCTTCAGCCAGCCTGGCCTCGTGACGATCCCGCTGGGATTCATCGTCCTCATCGTCGTGTCGCTGTTGACGAAGGCCCAGCCGCAGGGGAAGCCGGCATGAGTGCGGGCCCGGTGATCAACTGCCGCGAGGACCACCTCGGGGCGATCCGCGCGATCTACAACGACGCGATTCTCCATACGACGGCGCTCTACGAATATGAGCCGCGAAGCGCCGAGACGATTCATGCCTGGTGGCGGGCCAAGCAGCAGGCGGGCTATCCCGTCCTCGGCGTCGAACGGGCCGACGGTACCCTCGCCGGCTTCGCCAGCTGGGGGCCGTTCCGGCCGTTTCCGGCCTTCAAGTATTCGGTGGAGCACTCGGTCTACGTCGCGGCCGACAGCCGCGGGGAAGGGATCGGACGGCGACTCCTCGAGGCGATCGTCGCGGAGGCGATCCGCCACGACATCCACCTCCTCGTGGGGGCGATCGATGCCACGAACACCCCAAGCCTCGCGCTCCATCGGGCGCTCGGATTCGAGCGTGCCGGCACGATCCGCGCTGCCGGTTTCAAGTTCGGTCGCTGGCTCGACCTCGAGTTCTGGCAGCGCGCGCTGCCGACGCCGGCCCGGCCGGTCGATGGCTGAGCGTGTGTGGTAGAATGTTGGAAATCCAGGCCTTCCGGCACTCCAATGACGCCAGGCCTTTCCATCCTGATCCCCTGCTACAACGCATCGGCCACGGTGGAGCGGGCGGTCGACTCGGCGCTCGCCCAGACGCACCGCGACATCGAGGTGATCGTCGCCGATGACGGCTCGACCGACGCGAGCCTCGAGGCGCTGAAGCGCTACCGTGGCGACGCCAGGATTTCTGTGTACGCCTAGCCCCACCGCGGCGGGAACGGGACGCGCAACCGGCTCCTCGAATTGGCCCGAGGGGAGTTCGTGCAGTTGCTCGACGCCGATGACGAACTCGATCCGGAGAAGGTCGAGATTTGCCTCGCCGCCTTCGCGTCCGGTGTCGACATGGTGTACACGAATCATCGCGTTTGCCGGGGTGATCGCGTGATTGAGAAGTCGCTACCGGAGCCTGTTGGCGACATGGTTGCCTATCTCGTGGCGAACAACATCGCGATCCACGAACCCCTCCACCGCCGTGGCCCCCTGATGGCTGCCGGAGGGTTCGACGCGTCGCTGCCTTGCTGCCAGGAGTATGAACTCCATCTGCGGCTCGCTCGCAGATTCTGGCAAGGCATGAAGCACATTCCGGAATCGCGCTGCACGGTGTACGTCACGCCAGGGAGCGTCTCTTCGAACAAAGGACGCATTTTCTCGACAAAAGCCCAGGTGTTGCTGAAGTGCCTCGGGGACTCGCAGGACGCGGGAATCGTCGATGATCGGCGGATGAAAGCGGTTGCTGAAGAACTCCTCGGATGCGTCAGGCAATTGTTTTTTGCCAGGCGGGACGAAGAGGCCCGGGAGTTGTATTTCAAAGTCAGATAGATCTCGCCGGCGACGCGGTATCCCGCGAAATGGCCGCTCCGGCTGGCTGTGAGGCTTTTCGGACCGGTGAGCGCAGAGAAAGGCCGTTCTTGGTTGGTCAGTCGGCTTGGAAAGCGCTGACTGGACCAAGAGGGTCGTCGAAGCGTGCTGTCTGTTGCGGAGAGCGCTCGTCGCCGTCAAAAACGGCTCCGGCTCACACCCGCGGCAGCTCGTAGCCCTTGCGGTAGTCCTTCGTGAACAGCCGATTGGCGGCCTCGTCAGACGACTTCTCCGTCTTCGGATCGATCGAGAGCTCGCGGCCGAGGTGGAGCGGCGTGAAGGCGAGGTCGACGGCATTGTCGCGGAGGTGATCCTCGAAGCTGTCGAGGGTGAGGATGACACGGTGGTCGTGGGCGGCGATCGTCGGCCGGGCGCCGAAGGGGACCTTCTCGCCGAGGTGCCACGACACGTTGCCGAGGTGGGCCAGGGCGCTGGAAAGGTGGCCGTCCTCGACGTCGAGGTAGAGATCCTCGTGCTTCCGGCTGCGGATCGCCTTGACGAGGTTGGCAAAGTGCTCGCGGCTCGAGCCCCCCGACCAGGTGCCGAGCGACTCTCCGGAGTAGTCGAAGGCTGCGCCCGATTGGTAATTCGTCGACACGACGTAGCCCTCCGTGCCCCACCAGATGTTGCCGACACCGAGCGGGCCGGCCGCCGTGCCGTGCGTCACCGGGGTCTTCATCTCCAGCCCGCGGACATCCGAGATGAGGAGGGCGTCGTCCCACTGGAAGATCGTCACCTGGCTGTTGGCGACATCGCCGTTGTCGACATAGCCGAGCCGGCCACCGAGGCTGACAACGCGCTTGGGAAACTCCTGCTTGCCGAGGCCCCAGCGGGCCTTGTCGAGCTCGTGGGGATTCTGGTTGCCGAGATCGCCGTTGCCGGTGAGGCGGTTCCAGTGCCAGTCGTAGTGGAGGCGCTGGCGGTGGGGAACGATGTCTGGGGCGGGCCCGGCCCAGAGGTCGAAGTCGAGCCCAGGGGGAACCGGAGCCGGCGTGTCGACCAGCCCGATGCTCGGCCGCCGCTTGTAGCACAGCGCGTGGGCTACCTTCACTGGGCCGATCTTCCCGCTCTTCACGAAGTCGATCGTGTCGCGCATCCCGGTCATGCCACGGCTCTGCGCGCCCATCTGGCACATTCGCCCGAGCTTGCGGGCCCACTGCGTCATCACGCGGCCTTCCTCGACGGTGTGACTACACGGCTTCTCGACGTAGACGTCCTTGCCGGCCTGCATCGCCCAGATGCTCATAAGGGCGTGCCAGTGGTTGGGCGTGGCGATCGAGACGACGTCGATGTCCTTGCGGTCGAGGACGCGGCGGATGTCCTGGACGTACTCCGGCTTGCGGGGCGCGTCCTTGAACTTCTCCTCGTAGCGGCCGGCGACGCCTGGATCGCAGTCGCAGATCACCGCGAGTTCCGCATCCGACATGCCGGCCCATTGCCCGATGTGCTCGCCACCCCGGCCATTGGCGCCGATGACGGCGACACGGAGCCGATCATTCGGCCCGGCCTGCGAGGCGGCCGGCTCGGCGGCCCGGGCAGCCTGCGGGGCGGCGGCGAGCGCTACTGCGGCCATCGCGAACGCTGTTTCGACGAAATCGCGGCGTGAGACCTGCATGGATCGTCCCTCTCAAGTGCGCGGGCAGCGCGGGGACGGGGCCTTCGAGGCCCTCAATGCCGATCATCCCCCCGCGAAAACGAGACTGAAGTCTACCACCCCGATCGGTGGCGGGGGGGCGGGGGGCCCCGTTCAGGCGGTCGGGCGGCGGAAGTGCCGGTAGGCCTGGAGGACGTCGAAGAGATCGGACGTGATCGTGATGTCGTCGTCGGCGAAGTCGGAGAGCCACGTCCGGTCGCTCGCCACGGCGTCGGCGAGGAGCGGGAGGACTTCCCCGAGGGTGACCCGCACCGTCTCGGACCGCTGGGACTCCTGAACGATCGATCGGCTCGTCGATTCGAGGTCGGGTCCGGTGTAAACGCGCAGTTTCCGCATGGCCATGTCGAAGCTCCCGTGCTTGGGTTCGGAGTGGCTTGAAGCGGACGCACACCGGTTCCACCGGAGGAGGCAGCCGGCGAACCGGCGCACACAAGCGTCCACAGAAGTACTCATCGGCCGATCCGCCGGCAAAGTTCCAATGAATCCCCCTGTCGTTCCGGGCGGCAAGGCCGGCAACCTCGGGTCGCCGGCCCGCGGGGAAGGGAGCCCTGGAAACCTGGGGGGGCGGCGCGGCCTGAAAAGAGACCGCGTCCACGGGGGGCATGCCACCGTCGACCGTCCTCGGGCTGCCGTGCGTCTAGCCTCGCGTCAGGCCGACGCGGGTGTGCCGCTTCGCGGCCCGACTGATTCGAGCCTACCGGCCCGGAAGGCCTCCCCCATCGCCTTCGGGACGAGGGCCTCCGACTGGAGCACTCGGGCCCGGTTCTCCGCGGTGGAGGCCTTCATCTCCTGCTCGCGGGCGATGGCGATGCTGCGCCGCTCCTCCGCCTTGGC